>JARRQD010000141.1:0-20845 GCA_037382205.1 Candidatus Thiodiazotropha sp. | reverse complement strand
GGCGGCATGAATGAGGCATTTTCTGACATCGCAGGTGAAGCTGGTGAATATTTCTGGAAAGGTACCCCACCACCACCAAGCAGGGTTGAGTTGGCGGCATTGACGATGACATCGACTTCCAGCCGGGTGATGTCTGCCGTTAGAATGTGAATCTGACCCATGAGCCTTAGTATACGCCTTATCCCTGAGCAGCCCCAATCAGGTAGAATCTGTAACTCCTACAGTCACGACAACACCCTATGGCCTACTCAACACTCAATCTTTTACTGCTGCTGATGCTGGTCGCCTGGTTCTGGCGAGACAGTCTTAAAGTCAGGGAGGCGGCCGTCCGGATCAGCCGCAGTAGCTGCAAGAGCCATGGGGTCCAGTTCCTGGATCAAACGGTTGCGCTGCACCGTCTAGGAATCCGCTGGTTGCGCGGTGGGCCGAAACTGCGCCGGGTCTACGCCTTTGACTACAGCCTGGAGGGATCAGGTCGCCGGACCGGCTATCTGGTGATGCTGGGCATGCACAATGAGAGTCTGCACATGGAGATCCCTCAACCGCCAACGCCTCCATCGGAGCCGCCACCGGGCTGAGCTATTTGACCACCTTCAGTGCTGGACGACTGCCGGGTGGCTTGGGATCCGGATCATTTTCCGGTTCGCTGTCGCTGTCACTATCCTCTTCCGGAAACAGCATACCCTGGCCGTTCTCCTTGGCATAGATCCCCATCACCGCCGCTGGCGGTATCAGGATCTCTTCTGCTGCCCCTCGAAACCGGGCACTGAAGCTGATCCAATCGTTAGCCAACTCCAATCCAGATACGGCAGAAGGATCCACATTCAGAATGATGCGCCCATTTTCCACAAACTGCATCGGCACCACCGCCCCCTGATACTCTGCATTGACCATCAGGTAGGGGGTTTGGCCATTGTCCACCAACCACTCATAGAGGGCACGGATCAGATAGGGGCGATTTGACGTCATCTCTGACATGTTTTTATCCACGCATTTCCTGTTCTGCTTCAGACAGACTCTTGATGAAAGACTCTTTCTCAAACAGACGCTTGGAGTATTCATGCAGGCCCTTTGCACTGGCCGGAATCTCTATGCCCATCTCGGGCAGGCGCCACAACAGAGGCGCAATAGCACAATCCACCAGGGAGAACTCATCGCTCATAAAAAAGGGCTTGGCGCCAAACACCGGAGCCGTGGTGATCAGACTCTCACGCAGCTCTTTACGCGCCTTTGCCGCCTCTTTCTTGCCGCTCATGATGATATCCAACTGGCGATACCAGTCGGTCTCAACCCGATACATCAACAAGCGGGAGGTGGAGCGGGAGACAGGATCGACCGGAAGCAGAGGCGGATGAGGAAACCGCTCATCCAGATACTCCATGATGATGCGTGACTCGTACAATTTGAGGTCCCGATCCACCAGGGTGGGCAGGGTTCCATAGGGATTAAGCTCCATCACCTCTTCCGGCACATTCAGTGGATCAATATCCTCCACTTCGTAGGTGATGTTTTTTTCCGCCAGTACCATCCTGACCCGGTGGCAGTAAGGGTCCGTCGGATCGGAATAGAGGGTCATCACTGAGCGTTTATTCGCAACTGCTGCCATTTATTGCCTCTCTGCAAAACACCTGACACACCATCAACCATTGGATTTTGTGTCGGTATATTAGTTTTCTCATAAAAAAAGGCGCACAGTATAACGCAACTGTGCACCTTTTTGTCAGCTAAACACCTAATGTGTGTCAGTGGACGTCTTTCCAGTACTCCTTTTTGAGCAGGTAGGCGAACACAAAGAACACCGCGATGAACAGCAGCACCCAGACACCCAGGCGCTTTCTCTCCATCTGAATCGGCTCACCGACGTAGCTGAGGAAGGCCGTCAGATCGCGGGCGACCTGATCGAACTCTTCCGGACTCATGGTGCCTTCGCTGGCCGGCTCCAGGTGATCCAGCACCTCAACTTCGGTACCGTTGTGATCCTCAATCTCGTAGACCGCTTTCTGATCACCCTGCAACTGCCACAGTACATTAGGCATGCCCACATCGGGAAAAACCTTGTTGTTGACACCAAAGGGGCGCGTATCATCCAGATAGAAACTGCGCAGATAGGTGTAGATCCAATCCACGCCACGGGCACGGGCGATGACACTCAAATCAGGTGGTGGATTACCAAACCACTCGGTGGCCTTCTCAGCAGTCATAGCGATGTTCATGGTGCCACCGATTTTGTCGGTGGTGAACATCAGGTTATCGATAACCTCCTGATTGGTCAGCCCCAGATCCTTCGCCATGCGGTTATAGCGTTGGTACTTGGCCGAGTGACAACTCAAGCAGTAGTTCACGAAGTACTTGGCGCCACGCTGCAGAGAGGCCTGATCGCTCAAATCGATGTCCGCATCGTCCAGGTGGACGCCACCACTCGCCAACCCGAGCATTGGGCTCACGGCTAATAAAAATCCAACAATCAGCTTTTTCATTCGGTCACCCTCTCTGGCACGGGTTTGGTATTGTCCATCTTGCTGTAGATCGGCATCAGCAGGAAGAAGGCAAAGTAGTAGAAGGTGCCGATCTGCGCCAACAACTTGTAGAGGTCAGTGGTCGGTTGCGTACCCAGAAAGCCGAGCAGGATGAAGTCGAATACGAAGATCCACAACATCACTTTATAGAGCTGACCTTTGTAACGGATCGACTTAACCGGACTGCGATCGAGCCAGGGTAGGAAGAACATGATCAGGATCGAGGCGAACATCGCCACCACACCCGGGAAGGCCGAGCCGGCAACCGAAGGTACGGCGCGCAGAATCGCGTAGAAGGGGGTGAAGTACCACACTGGTGCAATATGCGGAGGGGTCTTCAGCGGGTTCGCCGGTTCAAAGTTTGGATGCTCAATGAAGTATCCTCCCATCTCCGGCGCGTAGAAGACCACCGCCGCAAAGATGAAGAGGAATCCGGCAACACCAGCAATATCCTTCACCGTGTAGTAGGGATGGAAAGGAATGCCGTCGGCCGGCGCCTTGTCGGACCAACGATTCCCCTTAGGGCCTTTCTTGATCTCGACACCATCAGGGTTGTTGGAACCAACCTTATGCAACGCGATGATGTGAACGAACACCAATGCCGCCAACACGAATGGCAACAGGAAGTGGAGCGCAAAGAAGCGGTTCAGGGTTGCGTCGGAGATCACATAGTCACCACGCACCCAGACACCCAGATCAGGACCGATCACAGGCACCGCCGAGAACAGATTGACGATAACCTGCGCCCCCCAGTAGGACATCTGGCCCCAGGGCAGCAGATAACCGAAGAAGGCGGTCGCCATCATCGCCAGGTAGATAATCACACCGATGATCCACAGCAGCTCTCTTGGCTTACGGTATGAGCCATACATCAGGCCACGGAACATGTGCAGGTAGATCACGATAAAGAAGGCAGAGGCACCGGTAGAGTGCATGTAGCGGATCAACCAGCCCCAGTCCACATCGCGCATGATGTATTCGACAGAACCGAATGCCAATTCAGCATCAGGTTTGTAGTTCATCGCCAGCCAGACACCGGTGAGGATCTGGATAACCAGTACCAGCAGGGCGAGCGAGCCCATGAAGTACCAGAAGTTGAAGTTTTTAGGTGCGTAGTATTGCGCCAGGTGCTCGTTCCAGACCTTGGTCGCTGGATAGCGGTCGTCTATCCATGTCATAAAATTTTTCATCATACTCATGAGGATGAGCCTCCGTCGGCACCGACCAGAATCTGTGTCTCAGAGAGATACTGATAGGGGGGAATTTCCAGGTTTTTCGGTGCAGGCACACCGGCATAGACACGACCAGCCAGGTCGAATCGCGAACCGTGGCAAGGACAGAAGAAGCCACCTACCCATTCAGCACCGAGATCTTCGGGCGCTACGTCAGGACGGTAGGTCGGAGAGCAACCCAGATGGGTACAGATACCCACGGCAACAAGGTACTTCTCCTTGACTGACCGGGTCGGGTTTTTGCAGTAGTCGGGCTGTTGCCCAACATCGTCTGAATTTGGATCCAACAGAGCGCTGTCGAGCGTCGGTAGATCAGCTAGGTTCTTCTCGGTACGATGAACGATCCAAACCGGCTTTCCGCGCCATTTTACCCGCATCAGCTGCCCGGCTTCGAGCTTACTGATATCGGCCTCCACCGGCGCACCTGCCGCCTTGGCCTTCTCACTGGGGGCCCAAGCCGCCAGGAATGGATAGATCACGAAACCGGCACCGACCGCTCCGACCGCACTGGTAGCAAGCGTAAGTGTACGCCGCTTCTTTAAATCAACGCCATCTGCGCTCATAACTTTATGGACTCCCCCGGATACTGTCATGAGCCTTCGAAGCCGAACCGGCCCCTTCCCAGCCCACATTTTCAGGACATTAGAATATACTTACATTAAACAATGAAAATTAACCGCGCATTCTCCACAATGTAGCCATACTGGTCAAGGCGCATTCACATAGCGAAGATAAAAAATTGCTGTAGCGCAGATCATTCAAACCGGATTTTCAATCTCGCAAAAACGCCATTCAAGCTGGTAACGCTCCGCCAGATGACGCCCCAAAGCCTCAACCCCATAGCGTTCAGTGGCATGATGGCCTGCTGCGAAATAGTGGATATCCAGCTCCCTGGCCAGATGCACCGTGGGCTCTGATATCTCACCGGATATGTAGGCATCAAGCCCCAATGCCGCAGCCTGGTCGAGATAGCCCTGGGCGGCACCGGTGCACCAGCCGATGCGCTTGATCTGCTGCCGCTGTGCCGCTATATGCTGCGCCTCTCGGCCCAGTACTGCAGCCAGTTTCTCGCCCAACGCCCACGCCGATTGAGGCTCTGCAAACTCGGCTCGCCAGACCATCCCATGCCCCGCCGTTGAGGGTTCGGCCTGGGGCAAGCCAAGCCGATTCCCCAGTTGACGATTGTTACCGAACTCCGCATGGGCGTCCAGCGGCAGATGGTAAGCCAGCAGACTGATATCCTGACGATAGAGAGCGGCGATCCGCCGCCCCTTGATGCCCCGCAAAGGCTGTGGCTCCCCCTTCCAGAAGTAACCATGGTGAACCAATAAGGCATCCGCCCCCCACTCAGTGGCCGCATCGATCAGTGCCTGGCAAGCGGTTACCCCCACCATCAGCTTATGGACCTTGCTGCCAGCTTCAACCTGGACGCCATTCGGGCAGTAGTCATCGAATGTATCTGCAGCTAACAATCGGTTACAGTAGTTTTCAAGCGCAATCAGTTCAATCATGTTATGTTTGCCTGGTTAAGCCGCATGTTTCATCCGGGGAACGCGATGATCGTGCAGGTATCGTCTTTCAGATGTGGATTTGCGATTGAATTAATAGCAAGCTATTGATGAATGAGCAAATACCTCAACTGGGCGCGAGGGCGTGTTAAACATTGCTCAGTAACATGTTGCTCATATTCCAGAATATTTGGTGTGTTTCTGCAATTTATTGAGTTTTCTAAGCGACAGGGTGAAATATGCGGGGTAGAGTCTCTGTTCGACCAATACCCAGCGGGGTTGAAACTTTTTCCCAATAGCCAACTCAATCTAAACGCTTCAGAGCACTCAGAAGTAAATTTTTAATCACCCTAGATCATCCAATGCCTATGCAAAGACTGTTATCACTCCTACTCACTGCTTTGACCGCAGGTTTGGCTGGAGCCATCGTTGTGCTATTTTTAATGCCTGAGCGCCTCTCAGCACCGCAACCGGCAAGCCCACCAGCAGCAGTAACGGCCAATCAACCGAGTAACCAACTTCCACGGCAGCCTGGCCCATTCTCCTATGCCGATGCGGTTGACCGGGCGGCTCCTTCAGTGGTTAATATCTTCTCCACCAAAATCACCACCGAGTCCCAGGCCATGCGCTTTAAGGATCCGGTTCTGCAACACTTGTTCGGCAGCATTCTGCCTGAAAAGACACGTCAACGTCTGGATACCAGCCTCGGTTCCGGAGTGATCGTATCTGAAGGATCCCATTAGGGCACTCCACCATACAACAGGTGGGGGACGTGGTACTCGCCATCGGCAATCCGTTCGGTGTGGGCCAGACCGTTACCATGGGAATCATCAGTGCCACCGGCCGGTCACGGCTAGGCATCAGCACCTTTGAGAATTTCATTCAGACCGATGCGGCGATCAATCCGGGTAACTCCGGCGGTGCCCTGGTTAATGGCAAGGGGGAGCTGATTGGTATCAACACCGCAATTTTCTCCAAAACCGGCGGCTCCCATGGCATCGGTTTTGCCATCCCCTACGATCTGGCCGAGGGCATTATGAATCAGCTGATCAGCACCGGCCATGTGGTGCGGGGTTGGATCGGCATCCAAGGCCAGGATGTGACGGAAAAGCTGGCCAAGGCATTTGGCCTGCACATTGAGGATGGCGTCCTGGTGACCGGGGTACTGGAGAATGGCCCAGCAAGCACAGCAGGATTACGCCCAGGTGATGTGATCACCAGCATCAATGATGTTCAGCTCACCAACTCCCAGGATCTGATGCAGCATATCGCTGGACTCCCTCCAGGTACAGAACTGATGGTTGGCGGTTGGCGCGGCAGCGATACATTCAGTCTGAAAACCGTCTCTGCAGAACGCCCAACATTCGACAACTAAGGGCCGGGGAAATAAATAATCATCCAATCTTGCTTGTCTTTTGCCCCGGCTTGGTTGTTGAACAAAGGGTCACGTAGAGCGGCTATGCTCCCCTTTGCGCGCCTAGCATCCGGGACAAAATCCAGCGCAATCTTTGGATGATTATTGATTTCCCCGACCCTAGCGCCCAGTATACTGGTTCAAATTTTAATGGTGGCAGCCGCCAGGCTGCTACCACATACCGCCGCCTGCACTCCTAACACTCGAAATTCATCAGGTGTCAAATCGCGCCTCTCTGACTATACTGAGACCAGAGCCTATCAAGCGATTCAATTGTCATTGTAAACATCCGAGCGACACCAGCAGCAAGGCTCCCCCGGGGAGGAAAGACAACCCACACCCTGGTCAAAAGAAGAGACCCAAGAAGGAGCCACTCCGTGAGACAAGCCGAAGAGATCGAGAAAATCATCGATACTGTCGGCAAGACTTTAGAAACCCGGTTATCACAGACACAGAGAAGCCGCCTCCATCAGGCGCTGATCAAGACTCTGGATAACGCTGAGGGAAGCCTACAACCGGAAACCAAGCAGGTCACCATTCTGCTCTCTGATCTGCGTGGATTTACAGCACTCTCAGAGCACTATCAACCCGACGTCATCATCGGAATTCTGAATTTTTATTTCTCCCGAATGTGTGAAATCATCTTCCGTTACGGTGGCACCATCGATAAATTCATGGGCGATTCCATCATGGCCCTGTTCGGGCTCTCAGAACAGCGGAAGGATGACCTGGAGAGAGCCATCGCCTGCGCAGTTGAGATGCAACGCAGTATGCAGAGCATCAACAGTGAAAATGTGCTGCATGGTCACCCCAGGCTGTTTATGGGCATTGGTCTCAATACAGGCGAGGTGGTCGCCGGTAACCTTGGATCGGAGCTGCATCACGAATACACCGTTATCGGCGATGAGGTCAATCTCGCCTCGCGCATCGAGGCCTACAGTCTACGTGGCCAGATACTGCTGAGTGAACACTCCCGAGCGCTGGCCAAGGACTACATCGAGTGCGAAAAACCGAACCAAGTGCTGGTCAAGGGAAAACAGACACCAGTCAATCTTTATGAGCTGATCTCAACCAGCCGACCAAGATTTCTTGAGGTTCCACGGGTTGAATCGCGCAAGAGCCCACGCATAGAGGTTGACTTCCCACTTACTTTTCAAACACTTAAAAATAAAACTGTCTCTCAGACAAGCTATGCAGGCCGGGCCCTCGACTTAAGTTATTACGGGCTGCAAGCCCGCCTGCCGATAGAACTGCAGACCCTCTCAGACATCAGAATCACCCTCTACACTTCAATGATGAGTGAGCAGAGCAGTCACATCTACGCGAAGATTCTCGGCAATCAAAAACGCGGCGAGGATTGGCTCTGCCGGATGGAGTTTACCGGGATCGATGAAGCCGGGCAGAGCGCCATCAAACAGTACATCGACCAGGCCGTATGTCGTCGCTGATTCAGCAAACAGGCTAAAAGACCTCATTATTTATACAAATACTCCCGTTTTCCACTCAATTTCGTTATCATCTCCTGTCTTTTTCGTCAGAAACCCTGGGGTTGGGGTGGATATCAGCCAGACTGTGGGCTTCCACAACCGACTGCCTCCCTGCCCAGCCTGATTCCAGAACCGGATTTCAGGCTGATACACTTTAGAAAAGATAGACACTAGGTGTAGGAAACCCAGGACTGATTCAACCTACAGTAGGGCCTATTAGAACCGGCCATCCAGGACAACCATGGATAAATTAATCATTCGCGGGGGTGCCCCCCTATCGGGGGAAGTACGGATTGCCGGCGCTAAAAACGCAGCGCTACCAATTCTAGCGGCCACCCTGCTGTCCGAAACCTCGATGCGGGTCGGCAATGTACCCCACCTGCAAGACATCACCACAACCATGGAACTGCTGGGCGGCATGGGCGTCAGCCTGATGGTGGACGAAAAAATGGGCATCGAAGTCGATGCCAACACCATCAAAGAGTTTAATGCCCCCTACGAGCTGGTTAAGACCATGCGAGCATCAATCCTGGTGTTGGGCCCGATGCTCTCCCGCTTCGGTCAGGCCGATGTCTCCCTGCCAGGGGGCTGCGCCATCGGCTCCCGCCCAGTAAATCTGCATATCGACGGCCTGCGTGCGATGGGCGCCGAGATCGACGTGGAGAACGGCTACATAAGATCCCGCTGCAAACGGCTGCACGGCGCCCGCATCGTGATGGACATGGTGACGGTGACCGGTACCGAGAACCTGATGATGGCCGCCGCACTGGCGAAAGGCACCAGCCTGATCGAAAACGCCGCGCGGGAACCCGAAGTGGTCGATCTGGCCGAGTGTCTCAACCTGATGGGGGCCAAGATCAGCGGCGCCGGCTCACCAACGATCACCATCGAAGGGGTGGACAGTCTACGAGGCACCGAATACAACGTGCTGCCCGACCGAATTGAAACCGGCACCTTCCTGGTTGCCGCCGCCATCTCCAGAGGCCAGATCAAAGTGCGTGACACCCGTCCTGAGTTGGTGGACGCCGTGTTGCAGAAACTGCGCGAAGCCGGTGCCGTCATCGAAACCGGCGAGGACTGGATCAGCCTCGACATGCAGGGCAACCGCCCCAAAGCCGTAGATGTCTATACCGCACCCTATCCAGCCTTCCCCACCGACATGCAGGCCCAGTTTACCGCGCTCAACTCCGTCGCCGAAGGGGTTGGCATCGTCACCGAAACCATCTTTGAAAACCGCTTCATGCATGTCCATGAACTGCAACGCATGGGGGCGCAGATCAAGCTCGAGGGCAATACAGCGATCTGTACCGGCTCGGAAAAGCTCACCGGCGCGCCAGTGATGGCCACCGACCTACGCGCCTCCGCCAGCCTGGTGCTGGCAGGGCTGATTGCAGAAGGCGAGACCCTGGTCGACCGGATCTACCACATTGACCGGGGATACCAGAATATTGAAGAGAAGCTGGCCAGCCTGGGAGGCGAGATCCGGCGGATACCCAGTTAATGATCAGATAACCGGTGAAGCGCGATCATAATCGCCTTTTCCCGGATTCCTTGCCCCGAAGTTTACATCCCATTCCCGGATGAAATATTCGGGTTAAGCTTCGTCATTTGTTATCCTTGCAGCTTCCAAGCTGTGCTAACCCTGAACCAATCATGAAATTTGACGCACCAATAACCATTGCCCTGTCAAAAGGCCGCATCTTTAACCAGAGCCTGCCTCTGCTGGCCCATGCCGGGATTGTGCCGACGGATGATCCGGAGAAGAGCCGCAAGCTGATTCTCGACACCAATCATGAACAGGTAAAGTTGGTGATCATTCGCGCCACCGATGTACCCACCTATGTGGAGTATGGGGCGGCGGATCTCGGCATCGCCGGCAAGGATGTGCTGCTTGAGCATGGCGGCGAAGGTCTGTATGAGCCTCTGGATCTGAATATTGCCCGCTGCCGGATGATGACCGCAGGCTACCCGGATGCCGTTGAACAGAAAGGACGCCTGCGCGTTGCCACGAAATACGTGAAGAGTGCGCAGCGCTATTTCGCCGCCAAGGGTGAGCAGGTCGAGATCATCAAGCTCTATGGCTCAATGGAGCTTGCACCCATCGTTGGACTGGCGGATATCATTGTCGACCTGGTAGAGAGCGGCAACACGCTGAAGGCGAATGGCCTGGTACCACTTGAGCATATCGCCGACATCAGTTCCAGGCTGGTGGTCAACAAGGCCTCCTGGAAGATGAAGCATACGCTGATCATGCAGCTGCTCGAAGCCTTTCGCGAAGCCGTTAAACAATAGCCTCACGGGCAGACACACTGAAACGTCAGGCTCTTGATGGGGCCGGAATATCGATATCTAGAGAACTTGAACATGAGTGACATACGCAAACTGTCGACCAGCAACGACGATTTCCAGCAGCAGCTCGATGCCCTGCTCGCCTGGGAATCGGTCTCCGACACGGCGGTCAACGACACAGTCAACCAGATCATTCAAGCGATCCGCCAGCAGGGCAACCAGGCGCTCTTGGAATTCACCCACCGTTTCGATCGTTGGGAAGCCAACAGCGCCGACGATCTGCAGATTCCGCTGAGCCGGCTGCAGCAGGCCTGGGAGACGATTCCCGAGGCACAGCAACAGGCGCTGAAGGTCTCGGCGGATCGCATCCGCGCCTATGCAGAACGCCAACGGATGGACTCCTGGTCTTATACCGAGACGGACGGTACTCTGCTGGGCCAGCAGGTAACGCCACTGGACAGGGTTGGACTCTATGTACCTGGCGGCAAGGCCGCCTACCCTTCATCGGTGCTGATGAACGCCATACCCGCCAAAGTTGCCGGCGTCGAAGAGCTGATCATGGTGGTTCCCACCCCGGACGGCGAACTCAATGAACTGGTATTGGCTGCTGCCCATGTTTCCGCCGTTGACAAGGTATTTGCCGTAGGTGGCGCACAAGCGGTGGCAGCGCTGGCCTTCGGTACCGAGACCGTGCCCCCCGTAGACAAAATCGTCGGCCCAGGAAATATCTATGTGGCAACCGCCAAGCGGGCCGTGTTCGGCCAAGTTGGTATCGATATGGTGGCCGGCCCTTCAGAGATCCTCATTGTCTGTGATGGCGAGACCAACCCGGACTGGATCGCCATGGATCTCTTCTCCCAGGCGGAACACGATGAAGACGCTCAATCGATCCTGCTCTGTCCAAACGGAAGGTACCTGAAACAGGTGGAAGCCAGCATCGACCGACTGCTGCCGACCATGGAGCGACAGGAGATCATCGCCACCGCGCTGCGTGTGCGCGGCGCACTGATTGAGGTGAAGGATATGCAAGAAGCCGTGTCGGTGGCCAACCACATCGCCCCGGAGCACCTGGAACTTTCGGTCGCTGATCCCCAGGAGATGGCCAACAAGATTCATCACGCCGGGGCCATCTTTATGGGTCGACACACCGCTGAAGCCATGGGCGACTACTGCGCCGGGCCCAACCATGTACTGCCAACATCTCGCACAGCGCGCTTCTCTTCGCCACTGGGAGTCTACGATTTCCAGAAGCGCTCCAGCCTGATCATGGCCTCCCCAGAAGGCGCGGACAGTTTGGCAAGAACCTCCTCAGTGATGGCCCGAGGTGAGGGGCTGACCGCCCACGCCCGCTCAGCCGAATATCGATATAAAACCGAGCAGGAATGATCGGCATGAATCCCTACTGGAGCCCAGGCATCGATCAGCTCTCCCCCTATGTTCCAGGGGAGCAGCCCAAGCTTGCACGGCTGGTTAAACTGAACACCAACGAGCGCTGAAAATCTCCCAGCCTATCCCTCAGGTGTTTGTCGGCAACGGCTCGGACGAGATACTGGCACACGCCTTCTTCGCCCTGTTCCAACAACCGAAACCGCTCCTGTTTCCCGACATCAGCTACAGCTTCTACCCGGTCTACTGCGAGCTCTACAACATCGATTACCGTACCATTCCTCTGAAAGAGGATTTCAGCATCGACCTGGAAGCGTATCCGCTGGACAATGGCGGCATCATCTTCCCCAATCCGAATGCCCCAACTGGACGGCTGCTTGAGTTGGCCGCCATAGAGCAACTGCTGACCAAGAACAGAGATTCCGCGGTGGTTGTGGACGAGGCCTATATCGATTTCGGCGGCGAGAGCGCCGTCTCCCTGATCAATCGCTTTCCCAATCTTTTGGTTGTTCAAACCCTCTCGAAATCCCGATCTCTAGCCGGCTTGAGAATCGGTTTTGCGATGGGGGACCAAGGGCTTATCGAAGGCCTGATACGCGTCAAGGACAGTTTCAACTCCTACCCGATGGATCGTATCGGCGCCATGGCGGCGATCGCCTCATTCAAAGATGAGGCCTACTTTCAGCGGACCCGTCAACAGATTATCGATTCCAGGGAAGCCTTGACCGAAGCACTGACAAACCTTGGATTTCAGGTGTTGCCGTCAGCCGCCAACTTCGTCTTTGCCAGCCATCCCAAACAAGCGGCTGAGACCCTCTCTGCCAAGTTGCGTGAACAGGGCGTGATCGTGCGCCACTTCAAGCAGCCACGTATCAAAGAGTTCCTGCGCATTACCGTAGGCACCCCGGAAGAAAACCAAACTCTGCTCGATGCCTTGCAGCAGAGCATATAAGCTTTTCAGTCCGCGAAGAAACACCAACAGCAGGTTGTCATTCAGTTTCGCCATCCCGGCGAGGGCCGGAACCCAGAAACCCAGATCGAGGCATTACTCTTTCCGTGCCGACTCACTATCATTCAATAATGTTCTGCGCTTCCTGACTTCACACCAACACCCGGTTTTTAAAGTACATACCTGAATGCTATTCGCATCTTTGCAGGGATCAGGGTCCACAAACTCACGTTCTCCCTCCGGGGCGGCTAAAATAGCCTGGATGATTGCAATATCCTCTTCTAACCCTTCCACCATATATTGAGCTTCATACTTGTGTCGGTTCTCATCATCACCCAAAACAGAATCATCCACTTCCTGGCCAACTTTTGCCCCAATCAAGCTACAACCCGATAAGACGGATAACAACAGACAGACAATCTGCAATTTTAGCGCTTTAGAATTATTCCCTAACCTTGTTCTCATACGGCGTTCCTGACACTCATGCTCACTGATGAAACCGGCTGATGCCCTTACAGCAGGCTGATAGGCAACTGCCAACCAGCATCTTAAGGTATTCTGACAACCAAACAACTCACAAAGATCCACGTTCATTGGTGGCCTGAATGCTTCTCTTCATCGATTCATGCTTGTTTCTTCTTTAGGGTGTTTCTGTAAAACTAGGCAGACAATCTGTTCTGAAGCCCCTTTCGTCTAATCAATCTTCCGATTTAATCGATGACTTGGGATCTCGCGTTACTAAAAACCGATCAGCACAGACTATTACGCTCATTTTTAAAATGGAGAACAAACATGGATCGAAGAGACTTCCTTTTTCGTGGCACCACTACGGTTGCACTTGCAACACTCAGTTTATCAGCCAAAGCAACAACGAGTAATACACTCCCCCCCAAAAACTTAATTTTCACCCAAGAAAACGCGGGTAAGTGGGAAAAGAAAAGGAATTCACACATTCCTGATATCGTTGTAAAAGATGGAAAAGTCAGCATCATAACGAATCATGGCCAGTCACCAAGACACTATATTGTCCGCCACACCCTACTGTTAGCCGATGGAACGGTAATTGGTTCAACAACATTTACCCATGACGACCTACCCGAGTCAGTGCATGCGCTACCCACTGGCTATAAGGGTGCGCTTTTTGCAACCAGTTTTTGTAACAAGCACGATTTATGGTTAGCAGAGACCATCGTCTAAACATGAAACTGAGAAACAGCGCTTAATTAAACAACGCTCAGGCACTCGCCAGGTGATAGGAGAGAACCGCTATCGCCTGGCTTGGGCTCGTTAAATAAACCTAAAAAAATCAGTTGACCGCTCCATTCTGATAGCAGGTGTTTGATTATGATGAAAATCGCTTCGATGGTTATGCTCACCTACTGGGTGAATCACGCTACAGCGTGAATTGCACGCTTGTAGCGGCACATGGCGGCGTTGCAACTCCTTGGAATAGCGCACTATTCCGCGTCGTTGCGCGCCGTGCAGGGATGCACAAGTGTCGCGGGCACATGGATGTGCAGGAGTGGCCCTTGCCCTGCACCACCACAAGCGCACCCTACGCAATCTCAACTCCCATGCGTATCGTTATGGCGCGATGGGTTCATCTGCCATTAGCCGCTGTCAATATCTCGGATGAGGGACCTTATTAACCCATGGACAAACACACTCGAGTTGGCGAGCAAGCATCAAAAGCGTTCCATCTCCTCCAACATCAGCCATAAAATGTGCACCATGTGGCAAGCCATCATCGTCCCAATAGAGTGGAACAGACATTGCGGGCTGACCAGTCACATTGGCAATTGGTGTAAACGGTGTTACATAGAGCGACTTATCGATTGCCAGATCGAGTGACCGTCTATTCACGATTTTTTTGCCCAACCCGGTTGCAACCATCATTCTCATAAATATTTTTTCGAAATAATTTGGATCCACCGCATCACTTTCCAAGGGTGGAGTGGCAACCGTTGGTGTCAAAATCAGATCAAATTGTTGATGCAAAACAGAGATACTCTGATAGGCACTTTTGCAGATATTCATTGAATGCTCTAGCTTATCCTGGCTGATGCCACTTCCAGCAACGGATAAGAACTTCGTATACAGTTCAATATCCAACCGATTTGGATCAATACCTAAACGGGCTGATATCTCAACAACATCTCGATGCGTGAAATACATAACAATCGTGATAAAAGCACGCATTAGATCTCTACCATCAAAGTTCCACTTTGCTGGAAAAACACCATGCCCCAGATCCTCACATAGCTTTGCCGCCTGTTCCGCTGCAGTAATACAATCAGGATGCACAGGTGTTGCGGTTGGTGACTCTGTGATCAATCCGATATTCAGCTTACTCTCTTCACAAATCGCCGCACGCAAATAACTACCGGCCACAGGATTACTCAGAGAATCGTTACGATTGCTATTTCCTGCGATCAAGTCGAGATAGGCCGCGCTATCCCGGACTGAAATCGTTGAAACATGGCTAACAACAAAATCTCCCCATGCATTGCTGAAATCATCATATCGGTTGATTCCCCGTGATGGTTTAAAACCAAAGATCCCACAATAGGATGCCGGCAAACGAATTGAACCACCTCCATCACTGGCATAGGCCATCGGTACCACTCTGGTAGCTACCACGACCGAACTCCCCCCACTCGAACCACCCGAATTTTTTGAACTATCCCAGGGATTAAGGGTTTCACCAAAAGCTTCTGTTTTAGCCAACTGCAGTGCACCTAATTCTGATGTCGTTGTCTTTCCAAAAGGAATCAACCCGCTATCCATTATCCGGTTTGCCATAGGGCTATTCTTATCTGGCACGAAGGATCGCATTGCCTTCATCCCATTCGATAGAGGCATACCCTTAAAAGGCAACATCAGATCTTTTACAAGAAAAGGCACACCACAAAACAGACTCTCCTTGTTGAGGTTTTTAATCAGACGGTCTGGCAGATCATCAGCTTGATAAATAACAGCATTCAACTTTGGGTTAACTTTAGCCAGCCGTGATTTCGCTTCAGACAGAAGCTCATTCGCTGATAGATCCCCATTTCTAACTAATTCAGCAAGACCCAGAGCATCATAGTTGTCGTACTCTGTAATTTTTAACATAAGCGATTATTGACTTATGACACCGACAACACTTGACCATTAATCTATCGCAAAGAGCAATCTAAACACTCAGAATGATTCCACCAGAGGGGACAGGATAGAGGTTGGAGGCAGATCGACATCAAAATTCCATTTAGTTGATGATTGTGCAGTTCAGAAACCCAGATCGAATCTCTTTCCTTTGATAAGGAAGCAATCCAGATTAAGCAGATAGAGCCTTAAACGTTTATATCACAGAGAAATTAAACATTACAATGTCAATCACTCTATGCGTTCAATTACGGACTCAATTCCCCCCTCCTGCAACTCAAATTTCAGCCAGCAATCGATCGATCATCCCTTCCGCCTGACTGAGATAACCGCCACCAAACAGATTCAAATGATTGAGAATATGGTAGAGGTTGTAGAGCACTTTGCGGGTGGCGTAGCCCGGCGAGAGGGGCCAGCTCTCCTGGTAGGCATCGTAGAAACGACGGCCGAAGCCACCGAACAGCTCGGTCATGGCCAGATCCGCCTCCCGGTCGCCATAGTAGACCGCTGGATCGTAGATGACCGGTTGGCCCAATCGATCATAGGCCAGATTGCCACCCCACAGGTCACCGTGCAGAATCGAAGCTTTCGGCTGATGATCCAGAAGATGATGAAATTGATCGAGTAGACGTTCACCACGCCTTTGCAGGTTACCTCGGTAACCGTTGTCAGCGGCCAACTGCAGTTGAAAACCCAGACGCCGCTCACGCCAGAAATCGATCCACCCATCCTTTCTTTGGTTGAGCTGGGGGGTTGAGCCAATGGTGTTATCCCGGTGCCAGCCGAAATAGGGCTGACTCACTTGATGCATGGCGGCGAGCATACGCCCGGCAACCTCAGCGCTCTGCCGACCACCATGGCCCATCTCAATAAACTCCATCACTAAATAGGCCTGATCGCCACACACCCCACAGCACACAGGGGATGGCACGCGAATGGTACGGGTATCGGCCAGCGCCTTAAGACCCTCTGACTCAGCGTCGAACATATCCAGCAATCCGCTTCGGTTGAGCTTCACGAAATAACTCCGTTCGCCGTCGGTGAAACGCATCCCGGTATTGATGCATCCACCACCGACCATTTTCGGCTCTAATGGGTTAAATTCACCCCCTGTAGAGCGTTCGATATCTTGTGCAATTTTCTTCCATTCTTTCATACCAAATTCCCCGATCAATCCGCTGATTTTCCAGCCTGACACACCGCTCTGGATTAGCGCTTATTCACAACGCCCCAATACTGCACCACAATATATCGCGGCATACGAATTTTATTACCATTAGAAACAATTAATATACTGTAACTACTTGTAAATTCACGTTTTAGTCAAACTGACAAAAAAATAGTCAAATTAACACTAATTCAACAAACACAAAGCCTTGGCCATTCTATTCCACAAATGTCCACAAAGTTATCCACAGCTCTTGTGGACAAATCCCACCACTCGCCTATCTATTTATTGCAAGCCATTGATAACAACATTTTATAGCCCGATAACATCATTCTAACTAAGCCTATCCTCGTAGCTCAAAAACCTGCTATTTAGAATGGAGCGGTCAACTGATTTTTTTAGGTTCAAAGACAAACTCAACCCCAGGGCTCGTGTAGAATGCACAGACGCCGCACTCACTCGCCAGACGGATAACATTGCAAACCTTTGCCACTCAATTGAATTTTGTAAGCTCACCCCTGAATGCCACCTGATGGAATCGGATACCATTTTAAAGATTGCCTTAGCCGGCCCCATTCGGGGCTTTTTTGACTACCTTCCTCCTGACGAAAAAAACGCCAGCCTCACTCCAGGGTGCCGTTTTGAAGTACCATTCGGTAACCGAAGCCGTGTTGGGATTCTGATTTCACTGTCCAACGAATCCTCTGTTCCAGTCAGCAAGTTGAAACAGGCTTTGTCGCAAATCGACGCATCCCCACTCTTCCAATCCTCAGATCTGCGCCTGCTCAAATGGGCAGCCGACTACTATGAGCACCCACTGGGGGATGTCATCTTTCATGCCCTGCCGGTCAATCTGAGAAAAAGACCAACCGCCTCCAAAACACCCTTGGCAGGCCTGCGACTGACCCAGGCTGGACTGGATCTCGATGTCGATAGCCTCTCTAAAGCACCCAAACAACACGCCGTAGTCAGCGCTCTTCAACACCACCCTGAAGGTCTGGCCAAGCGCCAGCTTGTAGCGCATCATGATCTCTCCCCCGCGGTGCTACGCAGCCTGATTGACAAAGGCTTAGTGACTCACTGCGAACCACCACTGGCACGCCAACCCAGAGAAACCGCCTATCCGTTGAACCCACAACAGCAGCTGGCAGTCGACAGTGTGCGGGAAAGTCTACACGGCTGTAAGGCCTTTCTGCTCAATGGGGTTACTGGCAGTGGTAAAACTGAAGTCTATCTACACTTGATTGCGGATCTATTGGCTCAGGGTCGACAGGCACTCATTTTGGTACCAGAGATCGGTCTGACCCCTCAGTTGTTGCAACGTTTTCAACAGCGCATGGGGCATGAAGTTGCCGTGCTGCACTCCGCACTGGCCGACGGAGAGCGAGAGAAAGTCTGGCATTCGATGCGTCAGGTTCGTCAGCATATCCTGATTGGCACCCGTTCAGCTGTCTTTACTCCCATGCCCAAACTGGGATTAATCATCGTCGATGAGGAACACGACCTCTCCTATAAACAGCAAGAGGGATTCCGCTACTCCGCCAGGGACATCTCCCTGGTTCGGGCACAACAAAACGACTGCCCGGTTCTGCTTGGCTCTGCAACCCCCTCACTGGAATCATTGAGAAATGCTCAGGAGGGACGATACCAACAGCTTGAACTACCTCAGCGTGCCGCTGATGCCAGCATGCCCACACTCTCACTGATCGATATCCGCAACGGTCACTTGAAAGGGGGACTCTCCCCGGCTCTGATCAAACACCTTGAACAGACCCTGCAAGCCGGCGAGCAAGCCATGCTGTTTCTCAATCGTCGTGGCTATGCGCCTATGCTGACCTGTCACGCCTGCGGTTGGTTGACTGACTGTCCGCGCTGTGACGCGCGTATGACCCATCATCGTAAAGAGCATCTACTCTGGTGCCACCACTGTGGCCACCAGCAGAGAGTACCTGAGGTCTGTCCCAGCTGCGGCAGCCCGGACCTTCGACCGATTGGCCAGGGTACAGAGCGTATTGAAGAGACTTTAAAACAACGTTTTCCAGACTATGCTTTGGCTCGTATCGACAGGGACTCCACCAGCCGCAAGGGAACACTGGAAAAGCTCTTGAAGCAGGTTCACTCCGGCAGCATTCCACTACTCATCGGCACCCAGATGATCGCCAAAGGACACCATTTTCCAGCAGTGACTCTGGTCGCCATCCTGGATGTGGATCAGGGTCTGTTCGGTGCGGATTTCAGAGCCTCAGAAAGAATGGCCCAGCTGATCCTTCAGGTGGCTGGCAGAGCTGGCAGGGCAGAGCGGCCAGGGCGGGTATAGATTCAGACACGCCATCCTGATCATCCGTTGATGCAAGTGCTCACACAGCAAGGCTACGACGCCTTCGCAAAGATCGCGATGCAGGAGCGGGAATTCGCCATGCTGCCCCCTTTTACCCACCAGATTCTCATCCGCGCCGAGGCGAGCCGTTCGGATTATCCGCAAACCTTCTTAAAAGAGCTGTTGCAAACTTGTGGTGATTTAGCCTATGGATCTGATCTGGAATTCTGGGGCCCTGTCCCGGCGCCGATGGAACGCCGGGCCGGCAAGACCAGAGTCCATCTGCTGATCCAATCCAACCATCGCTTACCTTTACATCGCTGGTTGTCAGAGGCGATACAACTTTTTCCGACTCTGCCTCATGCTCGCAAGGTTCGCTGGTCTGTTGATGTGGACCCACAAGAGATGCTGTAAAACGGTGAATTCATCGTTTTGGAAAGCCATTCGAATGCTGAAACGCTGCAGATTACAATCACTGATCACTGATCACTGATCAATTGATGACTCCAGAATTCCCATCAAACAATTACCGAGCAAATTTTTTTAACCTAGAAGCAAAGCTGTCGATGATAAATGTCAATCGACATATCGCTTTTAGCGCCACCTAGCGAGCGTGGTGCTTCATATAAAGCGTGCATTTAGAAGGCCACTCAAGCCGCGAGTGCAAGGCGCAGGGCGAGGCAAGGGATTTAAGCTCAATGTCATGATAGGCCTCGTCTAAATGTATGGTTTACATAGGACACTACACTAGGTTTGCAAACTGAAACGCAAATCCAGGATTATTCTCACCCATAACGCTAGGATAATGATTGATAGTATGTTATTAAAATAACTTCTTAATGGCATAAATAGAAGTGTGCTCGCTGTTTATATCAATCGTAGATTTTTCTTGGAAACAATATATATACCAGCAGGCAACATGATAGTCAGGTTGATAACATATGAAGTCAAACTACCTATCGCTTAATGAGATCATTATTGAACTTCGTTCACTAAGCAGTGCTGATGCTACTGGTTACCTTTTTATCGTCAGCAGCGAACAACACTCCGCCACATTCGGCCTTGAACAGGGCCGCATCGTCTCCCTTCAATGCAGACTACGTACAGGCGAAAAAGCCATCCCTCTGATGGCGAAAATTAAATATGGTACTTGTCGTTTTGAGGAGAGCATCAGTTTGGGAAAAAAGATGCAACTCGAAGACAATGAAACCATCTTCGACATGATTCTCTCCCTCCACGAAAATCTCATTCAACCTCCAACCGAGCCTACCCAAACAGCCGTTAAATCAGACACCAGCATCAGCCAACCGATCTTTCTCACCAGCCAGCAGAAGACGGAAATTGAAAAAAGTCTGCTGGAAGAGATTGGCCCCATGGGAAGTTATGTGATGGACACCATTGAGCAATGTAATGAATTTGATGCCATCAAAGCCTC
>JARRQD010000140.1:0-9967 GCA_037382205.1 Candidatus Thiodiazotropha sp. | reverse complement strand
TTGACCGCTCCATTCTACTAGCAGCTTACTGATTTTAAAGAAAATAGCTTCGATGGTTATGTCACCTGCTGGGTGAATCACGCTACAACGTGAATGGCACGCTTGTGGCGGCGCATGGCAGCGTTGCAACGCCTTGGAATAGCGCGCTATTGTGCGTCGTTGCACGCCGTGTAGGGATGCACAAGTGTCGCGGGCACATGGATGTGCAGGAGCGACCCTTGCCCTGCACCCCCACAAACCCACCCTTCACGCTGTCCAACTGATCTTTTTAGGATAAAAACCCACTGCAGTCGCTACGGCGTGCTTCGGCGGAATACTGATGCACATAGGGACGTGATCTGGCATCAAATGACCCAGTTTCGATGCTCTGTGATTGGCTAGGGCTGGGGAAATAAATAATCATCCAATCTTACTTGTCTTTTGCCCCGGCTTGGTTGTTGCACAAAGGGTCACGTAGAGCGGCTATGCTCCCCTTTGTGCACCTGGAATCCGGGACAAAATCCAGAGCAATATTTGGATGATTATTTATTTCCCCGACCCTTAAGTCGTGAAAAAGCGCTCCGAGTTCTCTTTGTTTAGTGGAAATCATCTTGCCAAATGATTATCATCCCTGCGTCAGGTGCATCCAGAGCAATTCAACTCTGGAAGTTAAACGGGAAGCCGGTGCGCGCCAGGCCCAAGGGAAATCAACCGCCAATTGGCTTTGCAATAACTCTTGGTGCTGCGCAATGCCGGCACTGCCCCCGCAACGGTAAGTGAGTTACCACAGATCATCCAGCCACTGCGTTCAACGTGGGAAGGCGATCTGTCCGCCAATTGAGCACTCACAAGTCCGGAGACCGGCCTGATCATCTCATTCGGTACTGCGGAGGGCGGACCCGGTTGACAGGCCCCTTTGCCTCTCATCCCTTTAGATCCTCAACGCATGACCATGTATTACAAAAATCATGCGTGCGGGTGTGCACGCAAAGGGAATTCGTAACAATGAAAATAACCTCCTGCCTCACTGCCATGGCAGTGTTCTCCACTATTCCACAATACGCAAAAAGTGAGGATCTGAAGCAGATCTTCGTCACCGCAACCCGAACCAATCAAAGTATCGATCAATCCCTCGCTTCTGTGTCGGTGATTACCCGTGAGGATATTGAGCGGTTACAAGCCAATTCACTACCCGAGCTTTTAAGCGGACTCTCAGGTATTTCAATATCAAACAACGGCGGTCCAGGCAAGGCCACCTCCCTGTTTCTGCGTGGTACAGAATCTGATCATGTACTGGTGTTCATCGATGGCATTAAAGTTGGCTCGGCAACTTTGGGCACAGTGCCATTTGAGAATATCCCCTTGGCCCAGATTGAACGGATTGAAATCGCCCGGGGCCCACGCTCCAGCCTCTATGGCTCAGAAGCGATTGGTGGGGTAATACAGATTTTCACCCGCTCCGGCAGTGATCAAAGTGAAACCCACGCATCGCTCCTGTTGGGCAGTCACGATACTTATGATGGCACCCTCGGGTTCTCTATCAACAGTGACAATAGCTGGTTCACTCTAGACCTTGCTCAGAGTGACACAGAGGGTTTCGATGCCTGCCGCAACAGTTCCAGTGGTGGCTGCAATACAGACGAACCAGACGATGATGGTTACCGAAGTGAATCCGCCTCATTTCGAGCTGGGCACAGCTTCAACGACAACCTCGAAGCAGAACTCCATGCACTCAGAGCCGATGGTGAGAGTGAGTATGACGGTAGTTTTGTCAATGAATCAGAGACCCGCCAGCAACTTTTTGGTGTAAATCTTCGATACCACCCAATTGAAAACTGGTTGCTCTCTCTGGCTGCCGGTAAAAACTGGAACGAATCGGACAATTTCAAAGATGGGGTCTATATGACCACCTTTGATACCGAACGGGATAGCGCCTCACTGCAAAATGATATTGAGCTGGCTACCGACCAACTTCTGTCCCTGGGCATCGACTTTCAACAGGAAAAGCTCAACAGCTCCACTCAATACGACCTGAATAAGCGGGACAACAGAGGCTATTTTCTCCAGTACCAAGGCGCCTTTGCTGAAAATAGTTTTGAACTTTCACTGCGAGAAGATGATTACGATGCTTTCGGTAACCAGACCACCGGTGGTGCAGCCTTGGGATACAACATCAATCGCCGCTTGAAGTTCTGGGTGTCATATGCAACAGCCTTTAAGGTTCCCACATTCAATGAACTTTATTACCCCAATTTCGGCAATCCAGATCTACAGCCTGAAGAGTCGACGAGTTACGAAATCGCAGCGCAGGGTGATGTTGGATGGGGTAACTGGAGAGTCAGCGCCTACCGGACAGTGATCGATCAGTTAATCGGTTATGATGCCTCCTACACGCCTGTCAATATTGATGAGGCATTGATTCGAGGCATTGAAGCCCAAATCAACGCCCGCTTCGGCCTTTGGCACACATCAACCAACATCACCCTGCTGGACCCTGAAAACAGTTCCTCTGGAAGCAACGACGGGAATCAACTGCCGCGCCGACCAAAACAATCTCTTCGCTTCGAGCTTGACCGAGAGATCGGTGCCTACAACCTGGGTCTGAGCTTGCTGGCTGAGAGTAAACGCTATGATGATCTTGCCAATACCCGAGAGTTAAGCGGCTATGGCACGCTGGATCTCAGGGCCGGTTACCAAATCAATGATGCCTGGCGACTACAAGGCAGATTCGAAAACGTCTTCGATAAACATTATGAAACCGCCAGTTTTTACAACCAACCTGGACGCGGCTTCTATTTAACCTTGAACTATCAATCCTAAAACCAACCGAGGTAGAGACCGATGCAACAACTCAAACACAACCACAATATGATCCTTGCCCCCCTGCTCGCGCTGGTCATGCTGGCGACCCGCGGTCATCATGACTTATCACCCGTTCATCTTCCCGATGCCTCATGGGCGGTTTTTTTCCTGCTCGGTCTCTACCTGCCACAACGCTGGCTATTCACTCTGTTTTTTCTATTGGCTGCGGGTATGGACTATATCTCCATCACCTGGGGTGGAGTCAGCAGCTTTTGTGTCACCGGCGCCTATCTGTTGTTAATCCCGGCTTACTGGTCGCTTTGGCTTTCAGCGCGCATCCATCAACCGCAAGGCCAACTCACTTTTGCAGATCTGCTCCCCTTGGCGCTCTATGCCCTGGCCGGCACCCTGGTCTGTGAACTGATCTCCAGTGGCGGTTTCTATTTCTTCTCTGGACGATTCGTCGATACCAACTGGATCGAATTTTCCGATCGCTTGATAACCTATCTGCCGGGAAACCTAAAAAACCAAGCCCTCTATTTAGGCTTGGCTGCAATCATTCATACGCTTGTCAGCCTGCTTCGCCATAAGCTGAACCGCCAGCAAAACCTAGCCACCTAAGCAGAGAACGGACTGTCAGGTTTCATGTTGACGACCACACTACTTGCGGTAGCTGCTGTGCTTCTCGACTGGTTGATTGGTGAACCTCGCCGTTTCCACCCGCTGGTGGGTTTTGGTCAGCTTGCCAATGTAACGGAAAGCTATCTATATGGTGCCAGCCAATACGCAGAGAGCACGCGTCGCTGGCGGGGACTCTTGGCGCTGGCATTGCTACTGATTCCGATCACAATATTAACCGCAAGCCTGGTTCAACTGCCGGTTGCCGGAGATCTGTTCAGCCTGCTGTTACTCACTTTCACCCTTGGTCACCGCAGTCTTCATGATCACGCCAGTGCTGTTGCCGAAGCACTGACCAGGGGTGACAGCCACAGTGCAACTGCGTTGGCAGGTCGCTTGGTCAGCAGAGACACACAACAAATTAAGGTGATTCCGGCCACAGCGGAATCGGTATTGGAAAATGGCAATGACAGCACCTTCGGCACGCTTTTCTGGTTTATGCTTGCCGGTGCGCCCGGCGCCCTGCTCTACCGCTTAAGCAACACCCTGGACGCCATGTGGGGCTACCGTAACCAGCACTATCATGAGTTTGGCTGGGCGGCGGCCCGCCTCGACGATCTGCTCAACTATGTTCCGGCCCGATTGACTGCTCTGAGTTACGCTCTACTTGGTGATACCAACCAAGCACTTCACTGCTGGCGTCACCAGGCAAAAGCTTGGAAGAGTCCAAATGCCGGCGTTGTAATGGCCACCGGGGCGGGCGCCCTAGGCCTGCACCTGGGCGGCCCAGCTTGCTATGGAGGTAACTGGCTGAATCGTCCCCAACTCGGTCAGGGGAGACACCCAAAAACAGTCGATATCTATCGCACGCTCGGCCTGATCCGTGCGGCGATAGGACTTTGGCTCAAGCTTTTACTCACCATCGCCTTGCTCACCCATGCTTGAACACGGAGGCAATCTGCGGCAAGCCGCACTCATCTACAAGACGCCGGTGAACGCATGGCTCGACCTATCGACAGGAATCAATCCGATCGGTTGGCCAGTACCTCAACCACCAGCCAGTAGTTGGCATCGTTTGCCTGAAGAGTCGGATGGCTTAGAGGCATCCGCAATGGATTATTATGGTTGTAAGAACCTCTTGCCTGTAGCCGGTTCACAGGCTGCCATACAGACATTGCCATACCTGCGCACGCCATGCCGAGCCGGACTGATCACCAACAGCTATGCCGAACACCATCATGCCTGGCGTAGCGCTGGTCATCAGATTGTTCCGTTGAAGCGTCTCGATGAGATTGAGCAAAACCTCTCTCAACTGGATGTACTGATACTGGTCCGACCCAACAATCCAACTGGCGAATGTTTTCCACTCGAGCGTCTACTCGCCTGGCATAGTGAACTGGCCAAGCGTAACGGATGGCTGCTGGTGGACGAAGCCTTTATCGATACCACACCCGAGCAGAGTCTGATCCGTCAAACTCTACCCGGTCTCATCGTATTACGCTCGTTGGGTAAATTCTTCGGACTGGCCGGAGCGCGCCTGGGATTTGTCAGCGCCCACAAGCCACTACTCCGACAACTCAATGAAAAGCTAGGGCCCTGGACGATCAGCGGGCCATCCCGTTGGATTACCGCTAGCGCGCTGAATGATCGAAAATGGCAGGAAGAGACACGTATCAAACTACAGTTACAGAGCAAAAGGCTCTACACACTACTCAATCATTACGGACTCTCACCCAATGGCGGTTGCGCCCTTTTTCAATGGGTGGTGACGCCAAAAGCGCAACAGATTCATCTACAGTTGGCCAGACAAGCGATCCTCACACGCCTGTTCAAGCAACCGTTGAGTCTGCGTTTTGGCCTACCAGGTGAGGAGCCTGACTGGCAAAGACTGGCTTGTGCATTGGAGTGTTGCCAATGACACATCACACACTGATGGTTCAGGGGACAACCTCAGATGCCGGTAAAAGCCTTTTGGTCACCGCCCTCTGTCGCTGGTTACAGCGTCAAGGGGTTCGGGTTGCCCCCTTCAAGCCACAGAACATGGCGCTGAACAGCGCAGTCACTCCACAAGGGGGAGAGATCGGACGCGCCCAGGCGGTACAGGCACAGGCCTGCAACCTGCCGCCGCACACCGACATGAATCCAATCCTGCTGAAACCCAACACAGATACCGGTGCTCAGGTAATCATCCATGGTAAAGCGATCGGTAACTACGAGGCGCTCGACTACCACCACTATAAATCGAAGGCAAAACTGGCGGTGCTCGAATCCTACGATCGCTTATCGTCCCACTACCAGGCGTTGGTGGTTGAAGGCGCTGGCTCACCAGCAGAGATCAACCTGCGCGCCAATGACATTGCCAACATGGGATTTGCCGAGACGGTGGACTGCCCGGTGATCCTGATTGCCGATATCGACCGGGGCGGCGTTTTTGCCCACATTGTCGGCACCCTGGCACTGCTCAGTCACGCAGAACAAGAGCGGATCAAAGGGGTGGTCATCAATCGTTTTCGAGGTGACCTTTCAATTTTGCAACCGGGTCTTGATTGGCTGGAAAAAACCACCGGCAAAGCGGTACTCGGGGTATTACCCTATCTCCACGGCCTGCACCTGGAAGCGGAAGATGCACTGCCAAGGGAGTCACTGCCAGAACCTGACGATCTGTTTCGCATCATCGTCCCGGCCCTGCCCCATATCAGTAACCACACAGACCTGGATCCACTGCGCCTCCACCCCCAGACCGATCTGCGTTTCATTCCACCAAATGGCGAGATTCCCGGTGCCGATTTGATCATCCTGCCCGGCTCAAAGAGTGTCCGGGCTGACCTTCGGTGGTTGCGTCAGCAGGGTTGGGAGAGCGCCATCAAACAACACCTCCGCTATGGCGGAAAGCTCATCGGCATCTGTGGCGGCTATCAGATGCTAGGCAAACTGATCGAAGATCCTCTGGGTATTGAAGGTTCACCTGGCAGACTCGCTGGCCTAGGACTGCTCGATCTGCAAACCCGTCTCGAAGCACAGAAGCAGTTGCGCAACCTATCCGGCAATCTGATGATCAGCAACATACCCGTCGAAGGGTATGAGATTCATGCTGGCATCACTCAGGGTCCGGCCCTCGCCTCTCCAGCCTTGCTCCACTCATCGGGTTATGAAGGGGCGATCAGTGACGATGATCAAATCCTTGGCACCTATCTGCATGGTCTGTTTGACAACAGCCAGGCGTGCCAGGCGCTGCTTAACTGGGCGGGATGCGAAGCACAGCAGCGATATGACTATCGAGCCCAAACAGAAGCCGCTATGGAGCGCTTAGCCGATAGCGTGGATACCCACCTCAACCTGAACAAGTTACGCCATCTGTTCGGTATTGATGGAGGCGAATGATGAAACGATTGATCCTTGGCGGCGTTCGCTCAGGAAAGAGTCGCTTGGCCCAACAGCTGGCGGACAACAGCGGCATGCCGGTGACCTATCTAGCAACCGCCCTGCCAGACGATGATGAGATGAGAGAACGCATTGCAGCTCATCAGACCCAGCGGCCCGACAGCTGGCAACTCGTGGAGGAGCCCTATCAACTGGCGAGCGCCCTACAGCAACAGGCACAGCCACAGCGCTGTCTGCTAGTCGAGTGCCTTACGCTTTGGTTGACCAACCTGCTGCTCGATGCCGATCCAATGCGTTGTAAAAGAGAGCAACAGGCACTGCTTGAAATCCTCCCCGAACTGCCCGGCGAAATCATTCTGGTCGGCAATGAAACCAACCTGGGTGTCATCCCGATGGGGCGTTTGAGCCGTCGCTTCTGCGATGAGAGCGGCATCCTACACCAAGCCATTGCCGGCCTCTGTGATGAGGTGTTGCTGACTGTTGCAGGGCTACCTCTAAAACTGAAAGGAGAAACGGATTGAATAACCACACAGCCTGGCTTTACCGACCTGCTGCCCTACCCGACAGTCAGGCACTCAATGCCGCGACCCGGCGACAGCAAAATCTGACCAAGCCACCTGGCGCACTGGGCAAACTGGAAGATCTGGCCATTAGACTGGCCGCACTGCAGCGACGAGATGATCCGCAGCTTGATCGGATTCAGATAACCATCTTTGCCGGTGATCACGGGGTTTGTGAAGAGGGCGTCTCCGCATTTCCCCAAGCCGTCACAGCGCAAATGGTGGAGAATTTTGCTCACCAGGGAGCGGCCATCAGCGTTCTGGCCAACACCCTTGAAGCTGACTTGGAGGTGATAAATCTCGGCACGGTCAACGATCCCGGACCGCTGCCAAAGGTAACCCATCTCAATCTTGGTCCTTGTACTGAGAACATCTGCTACAGCCCAGCCATGGACGAGTGGCAACTTACCCAGGCACTGAATGCCGGCCGCCAATCAGTCGAGCGGGCGTTAGAGAGCAACAAGCAACTCTACGTTGCGGGTGAAATGGGTATCGGCAATACCACTTCAGCCACTGCCCTGGCCTGCGCCTTATTGAGCTACCATCCGGAACAGATTGCCGGCCCGGGCAGTGGACTCGATGCCCAAGGCGTAGCCAATAAAGTGCGGGTTGTCAGCCGGGCACTCGCCCGCCACCAGAGCGTCTGTGACAACCCTCTGGAGACACTGCGTCGGTTGGGCGGTTTTGAGATTGCCGCATTGGCAGGCGCCTATATTGCCGCCGCTCAGTCAGGCTTAGCGGTGGTGGTGGATGGCTTTATTGCAACCGTCGCCGCCCTGGTAGCGGAGCGGCACTGTCAAAACAGTAAGGCCTGGATGATCTTCTCCCACACCTCTGCAGAACCAGGTCACCAGGCACTACTGGAAAACCTGCAAGCCGAGCCACTGCTCAATCTTCAGATGCGACTGGGTGAAGCCAGTGGTGCCGCTTGCGCCATTCCCCTGCTGCGCATGGCTTGTGCTCTGCATACTGGAATGGCGACGTTTACAGAAGCCGGGGTGGCCTCCAATGCAAGCCACGCAAAATCCAGTGAAGTCCATCCACCTGAAAATGTCGTGACACAGCAATGAGCTTTATTGGTCTACTGCGGCACGGCGAGACAGCAGGAGGTAGCGTCTACCAAGGCTGGACCGATGTCCCTTTGACCACAAAGGGCTGGCAACAGATGCGCAAGAGCACCGCCAGACTCACCAAATGGGATCAGATCATCAGTTCACCGCTACAACGCTGTCGCTGTTTTGCCAGAGAGTTTGCCAAAGCCCATGCAATCCCCTATTTCGAAGACACGAGATTGAGAGAGTTAAACTTTGGTCAATGGGAGGGATGCAGCGCAAAACAGATCATGTCAACCTCTCCAGAATCACTACAAAATTTTTGGCGTGATCCCGTAGCCCATCCTCCACCTGGTGGTGAGACACTTGGCCATTTCCAATCCCGAGTGGTGGAAGCCTGGAAGAGACTCTCAATCGATTTTCCACAACAGAAGATTCTGCTGATCACCCATGGCGGAGTCATTCGAATCCTTTTGTGTCACCTGCAACAGAGAGATCTGAACCAATTGTTTGACATTGAGGTAAAACATGAAAACAGACAGACTGACAATTCACCTACGCCCCCTTCTCATCGCATTGCAGTTCCTCACCCTGCTGCCGATCTCATTGAGTCAAGCCCCACAAAGTGGCGAGAGTGGTCGCGCCTTGCTTTACTACCCACTGGTTGGGCTACTGATTGGCGGAATGTTATACGGCTTGGGCGAGCTGCTTGAAAATCAACCCGATCACCTCGCAGCAATCCTACTGCTGACCGCCTGGGTGGGAATCACTGGCGCACTCCATCTCGATGGACTGGCGGACAGCGCAGATGCCTGGTTGGGTGGCCTGGGTGACAGGCAGCGGACGTTAGAGATCATGCAAGACCCTCGATGCGGATCGCTGGGGGTTGTGGTAATCGCACTACTTCTATTGTTGAAATTTGCCACGCTGCAGACGTTACTCAATCAGGGGTCACTTGCGTTACTGATGATTCCACCAGTGGTTGGGCGTACTGCCCTGGTAGCCCTACTACTCACAACACCCTATGTCAGAACCGAGGGGCTAGGATCGCAACTGGCTCGGGAACAAAAAACCAACCCAAGCCGAATCGTAATTGGATTGACTGCGTTATTGATCACCATTTGGCTCGGTCCTTCAGGAATAGTACATCTGTCAGTATCGGTGATCTGTCTGCTGCTACTGCGCCACCTTATGATGAAACGGCTTCAAGGCACCACAGGAGATAGCGCTGGCGCTCTGCTTGAAATTATCGAGGCGACTCTTTTAGTCAGCCTGGCATTGGCAGCAACGCCATAGAGAAGCAGTCCATGCAGACCAACAGAACCACAAAACCCAAGTTGACGCCGATGATGCCAACCCTATCAAACGGTAGTTGGGGTGGATAAGAGCATCGTCAATATCAATCAAGTTGCGATTCAGGCATCCAGCAGCTCAGGAGCACTTAGTGAGTCGCCCCATGCGCATCAAAACCTGGCTTCTGAGCTTGAATCCCATGTTGGATGATTTAAGGTCTAAGTAGGATCGTCAATTTGACTGGTATCTACAGATACACCTTGGTTGAGACTAACATTCCGG
>JARRQD010000139.1:0-10768 GCA_037382205.1 Candidatus Thiodiazotropha sp. | reverse complement strand
ACCAGCAGACGAAATACCCGTTTCGGCACCCCTCGGTCATCCTTCAGATCAATCAGGTTAGGGCCAATATCCTCATTGGTTTGCATAAAATCCAACAGCACGCCGGCGAGCTCCGATACCGCTTCGACATTCGCCCCAACCACCCGGACATTGATATCCTTACCACTGGGTGGCCCATCATTCTGCGGATGCACATGCAGCTGATAGCCATCCTTTTCAAAGATCGGCTTTAACTTGTCCCGCATCCTCTGCAGATGGGCTAAAGGATCGTCGAAACTCTGCTGATTCGCGCTCGGCATGGTCACGATCACCGAGCCATGATTGTTGCCGTAGATCGGCTCGTAATCCTCATTGAAATAGAGTCCCGCCAAACCAGACGCGGCACTGGCCATACCTGGGCCATCTTCCATCACACGCTTCGCAATCTGTTTTACGCGACGATCGACCTCTTCGAGGGAGACATTGCTCGGCCCTACCACATCCACATAGTAGATTTTGTAATCATCGGGGAAGAACTGGATCCGTATCAGCGGCACCTGACCACTGGCGGAGAGAGTGATGATCGTCATGGAAACCACAAACAGCAGAAAAACCATGCAAACCGACAGCAGACGAAAGCGCATGGTCAGATTGAGCAACCAGTCGGTAAAGCGACGTGCGATCTTCATGATTCCATTGTCCCGCTCCAGCAGTTTCACCGCTTGTTGTTTTCGCGGACCGAAATCGAGATAGTGAATTGGCAGGATCAGCAGGCACTCGATCAGTGAAGCGACAATCGCAAAGGTTACCGCCTTTGGCACCAAAGCAAAAAACTGTCCGGTCGAACCGGTCATGATCAACATGGGTAAGAATGCAGCCACCGTGGTCATGGTGGCTGAGATAACCGGCATTGCCACCTCTGTGGTACCATTGATAATAGCATCACGCAGGGGCTTACCCTCCTGTACGTGGCGGTAGATATTCTCTGTAACCACGATCGCATCGTCTACCACGATACCGGTTACCAGCACAAACGAGAACAGGGTGATTTCATTCAGACTGTTACCGGTCAGATACATGATCAGCATGGTAATCATGAAGGAAAATGGAATACCGATGGTGACCAATCCAGCGTTTCGGACGCCCATGAAGTACCAGATGATCAGCGAGACCAGACTGATACCCACTAACATGTTCATTCCCAGGGTTGTCAAACCATCCTTGATATAGACCGTCGAATCTTGAGTCAGAACCAGCTCAACCCCTTGCGCCCTAAGGATTGGACCAAACTCATCCACGATCGCAACCACCTGATCGCGGATCTTCATCGCATTGCCCTGATCGGACTTGATGATTTTCAACCCCAATGAGGGTTTGCCGTTGACTGAGGCGATGACGATCGGATCCCGATAGTCCATGCCAATTCTGCTGGCCAGATCAGACACTGTGACCAGACTGCCATCGGCATCGCGCCGCACCACAGTGGATTGAACCTGCTCCAGGCTGTTGAAACGCTCGTCCATCTTGACCAGGAACTCGCCACTGTGATTGGTATATTTACCAGCCGGGATGGTGAGATTGGCGCTTGTCAGCGCTTGCGCAACCTGGTCGAAACTGACCCCCAATTCACGCAGTTTCTGCGCCGCCAGATAGATGTGGAATTCCTGGGTCTGTTTACCGGAAAACTCCACCTGCTGCACGTCGGGTAGTTTTAAAATTCGGCTCTTGATCTCCTCGCCCATCAGAGCCAGTGTCCGATTGCTCTGTTCCCCCAGCAGGTTGACGGAGATTACCGGCAACCAATCCTGAACTTTTGCATTCAGCAGTTGCGGAGGATCCACCCCTGCCGGTAACTCGCTGATGATATTCAAGACCTCGAATCGAACTTCATTAAACAGACTGTCATAGTCTGAATCATCGATAAATTTGAGCCGAATGTTGGAGCGTCCGCTAAATGATGTGGAGTTGATCCACTCCACATCATCAACCTTCTCCAACGCCTCTTCGATCTTGCGGGTAACCAGGCTCTCCACCTCTACCGGGGAAGCCCCTGGGTAGACCGTGGAGATGATCACCTCACCAAAACCGAAGTTGGGATAGCGCTCAGCCGGTAGTGCAAACAGGGTGATGAACCCAACCACGATCAACACCACAAACATCAGGTTATAAAATACTCGCTGCTTGAGTGAGAAGGCGACAAGGTCACGCATGGGTTATCCTAGGACTATTCGCTGATCATCTGGAACTTATCCCCAGGCTTAACCTGTGGCGAAGCCACCCGAACCCAATCGCCATCGGCATCATTCCCACGCCCCAGATAGACCACGGCAATTTCACTGCCGTCTGGACGCCGCATCCAATATTGTTCATAGCGCTGTTGAAGGGCTTGCTGAGGCACCAACACAGCACCGGTGCGAGTGGGAATGCTCAATGAAAGCTCAACCCTCAGGCCGCCCCGGTATAATGGCAGCCCCTCTTCCAATTGCAGTTCGAAATGTATCTTTCTTGATCTTTCATCAAAGGCTGGAGAGAGACGGATCAATTGTGCCGGGATGGTGAGCTGATGGTTCGGTAGAGTGACTGACAGGCCACTCTCCTGCTGCGTCAACAACGCCTGGTACTCCAAACTACTGAGAGCGAATGGCACTACCAGACGACTGTAGTCGCCAACCTCAACCAGCGGCTCACCCGCATTCACCCATTGCCCTGGTTCAACAAAGCGTTTGATGATCTGCCAGCCCTGGGGAGCGATTACACAAAGTCTGTTTTTTCTCTCCTGCAGAATTTTTGCTGCGATCGATAGAGTTTTGAGTTGGTTTCGGGTTTTGTCCAGATTTCGTTGAGCAGTGTCCAATTGACTCTCTGAAGAGCTGTTCTTTTTCACGAGTTTGCTGTAACGCGCGACCTCCTTACGGTAGTAAGCCTGATCCACCTCCAGAGCCTGCTGTTCAGCCAGGTTGGTTCTCAGCTCAAGATCAAGATAGGTACGATCAAGACAAGCGAAAGGTTTTTCATTCTCAACTCGATCCCCCACATCCCCATTGACTGTCTCTATCCGACCAGACTCTTCAGCAGAGAGCGTCAATCTCGTATGGGCGCGAGTAAATCCCGACTGTGTTTCGGTTTGCACGGCAACCCGGGCCTCAACCAGAGAATCGTCTCCCATTAAGTCAGAAACAGGCAGAAAACCCAGAAAAATAATAAGCTTAGACAGCAATCTCATGATCGATTTATTCTCTTTATCTTATACCATTAATCAACTCGACTTAAAGCATAATGAGAGATCAGTAATTGTTCCACTTATTCCTTGTTGATATAGTGGCCTCTGCTAATTATGAGTTTCGTCTTGCTCGTGACAATAGTTAACACATTAATGCCGGCGATTTGCATAGACTATAGCTATTCATCATAGTCATCTGTGATACAGCTCTGGCATCCAGGGAAGATCGATCGAGAACATTAGGATAGATGTAGCGCTGGGTGATGGCGTGCATTGTTAGGATTGATAAACCGTATCAAGCTTCATGGAACCTGCGTGCTGTTGCAGATGGAGCTCAGGAAAGAGATTGTGTAACGACCTGGACATAGATCAAAACATCTAAACATCAGATCTATTCTGAACCAGTAACCTCTTTCACTAGCGTTGATTGACTCCAATCACCGATTGGGCAATTTGCACATAATTCTAAAATGAATCGCCGGAACATCTTAGACACATCTCACCCACTTGATCCAGTGATACCACCTCTCCAAGGAATCTGGAAAACTGCTCAGAGGATGAACAGAGAGGATCAGCGCGAATTTTTTGGAGACAACCATGTGGATTTTTTATAAGCACCTACCTAAAAATGTAACTCTTAAAGAGATCCAGAGTGTCACAATCAAGGGCGCCCGTAGCGGTTGGTCACCCGTGTCCCTATTCAAAAAGCCCAAAATAAAACGCACAAAAATCATTCGCATTCGGGATACACACAAAGACAGTGTTGAATATCATGCCATCATCCAGGTAAACCCGACCTCGATCACCAATACCATCATTGATAACCTGGATGGTAAAACAGTAAACGGACTCTATTTGAGACCACACCGCTATCACAGAAGATTTGCCAACCGGGACAGACGCAGCATGCAGCTCAATGCCCAACAGGGCAATGAGCGACGTAAATCTGACCGTCGCCGGGACAACTTGATCACCAGAGTCATGGCGATTGAGTGACCGCCATGACGGATGGAATCATCTACGATTCAACTCAGTAACCCGATGACTCGATACTTCTCTTTCAGGGCTTCAAGCAGACCCTCGATCAAGGTATGCCCCCGGCAACCAATGCCTTCAGTGTCAGCCCGATGAATCGTTAAACCTAAAAAATCAGTTGACCGCTCCATTCTGATAGCAGGTGTTTGATTATAATGAAAATCGCTTCGATGGTTATGGTCACCTACTGGGTGAATCACGCTGTCCAACTGATCTTAAAGGGATGACAGAATATCGGCCAACACCTCACCGTCAACCGGATGCAGGGAGTGGCTAAGGGTGGTATGGCGGCTCTTCCCCCGCCCTTTGAGGGCGGCCACATTATTCATATCCTGACTATAAGCTGGCACGACTTCATCCCCCATACCCACGGGACCGGGACGGATCACTGAAACATATTCAATCTGCGGATGGGGCTGACGATTGAGCCAAAATAATAGACTCCCGGGGTGTTCAGGGGTGAGATCCAACAACACCCCCCAGGAGTCTCGCACCACATCATAGATATCCCCGACGAAGAAGGATTTCACCAGGCTAATTGGAAACACATCATCGGTCTCATCCAACGCCTGCACAGCGCGCCCGGTGCCCAAATGGGGTGAGGCAATGGTGATCAATGCCTTGACTCTGGGTATCTCACCCATCACCAGGGTCATACGCGCCACCACACCACCTGCTGAGTGACCGACCAATATCAGTGACTCTTCCGGGTGTTTCTGCGCAACGGCACTGAGCATGCCGTGGAGAATTCTTGATTGGGTTTCAATCGGTGCGATGGAGGGCAACTCAACCGTATAGAACTTGTTCTCAGCTGCAGCGCCTGGCCGAGGTAACACCCCCCGTGGAGTCAGCATCCCCGCAGCCTGCCAGCCATGCTGATGCAGCAGATGAGTAACGCCACTGCGCTCCCAGGAAGTGGCGCTACCCAGATAGCCATGTACCAGAACCGCCACATCGGCCTTTGCCGACAATGCAATCAAACTCAACAGTAATGCAGCAAACCATTTCATGATCCAACCCTCCTGTTTCAATTTAACCCAAACCCGAAGGTTCAGATTTGAGTTACGCCATACTTTGGTAGTAGAGATTTTGCGGGTGTTTCGCTTCAGTGAAAAAGTAGTAGCGCTCGATCACCAAGCCAGCATACTGAATCACAAACGCCGCGATCGGCAGTCGTGAAGACTCAAGCAGATAGGCCAGCACAATCAGTAACACCGGCAGGATAAACACCATCAGCACAAAACTGAAACGTAACATCTCCAACAGTGCGTCACTTTTGCCATGGAAAAACTCTCGTGTATTGAATGCCCCCCCAATAAATCCCTGTGCTTTCTGATGCAAGCTCGCATGGTGAACACCGATTGCAGACTGCAGGCTGACCTTACAGCGAAAATCGCTGTTGCGGTAGAGGGAGAGCGTGCGGCTGATCGCCCCCAGAATCGTAGCAACAACCGCCCAGGTGCCATAGAAAACCACCAGACTGGATGAGAGATAGGCTGACAGGGCCGCCGCCAGCATAAATCCAGAGGCAATGCCGAGGAACAGGAAGTTGGCCACCGTCAGTGGTGAGTACCAGGCTTTGATGAAGCGCAGGCTGGCGTAGATCATGGCCGTACAGAGAAACAATAAAAAAGTAACCAGCGTACCGATCGCACCAACAATCAGTGTGGCATCCACGGGCAGAGTCTGAGAGATCACAAACAGCGGGGCAGTCCAACCGAGATAGTGAAACAGGCCATAGAGCGCAGTAAACAGCATCGCTGCCGGCAGCACAATGACCTCGCGGGACAACCAGGAGGTTCGCCACTGGGTTGCCGCGCGCCAGGCACGTTCTGGACGCCCCAGATGAAAAACTGAAGCCACTAAGCCACCGATCAGTAACAGCAAGGCAATCAGACTGCCCTGGGCGTAAAACTCATCGGTCTGCGCCGGCAGTAGATTGGCCAACGCATAGAGCTGACCGGTGAACAGGGCCAGAAACAGCCCTTGTCCGACGCCGATCAGCGTGGTCAGAAATATGACTGAAAAGGCTGGATGCATGATTCACTCTCCCAAAAACTCAAACTGCCTGAAGCCGCACTGCAATCAATCACCACAGTGAATGCTGTCTGCTTCAGTAACCTAATACTTAATACCCGTCGCGACAGATCACCAAGCCACATCGTCAAGTGTCTCACCACCCTCAGGCAGGCTGGGCAACTGCTCTTTCTTCAACGGATTGTCGGCCCGTACCAGCTCATCCTCATGGATCTGAATACGTGTCTTACGCCGTGGCAGGTAGTGGTTGGCCGGTTTCGTCCCCCACTCTGGCTGCAAGGCATAACCACCCTGTTCACGGATTGCGACAGAGACTTCAGAATCCGAATCGTGGACGTCACCAAACAGCCGGGCGCTGGTTGGACAGGCCAGCACACAGGCCGGTTTACGCTCCGATTCAGGCAGACTCATATCGGTAATGCGGTCGATACAGAGGGTGCACTTCTTCATCACCCGCTGTTTCTCATCGATCTCCCGCGCACCGTATGGGCAGGCCCAGGAGCAGTACTTGCAGCCGATACACTTGTCATAGTCCACCAACACCACCCCATTATCTTCACGTTTGTATGAAGCGCCCGTGGGACAGACCGGCACACAAGGGGGATCTTCACAATGCAGGCAGGACTTGGGGAAGTGATAGGTCTCGGTATCCGGAAAGACACCGGCCTCATAGGTCTGCACCCGGTTAAAAAAAGTGCCAGTAGGATCCTCAGCATAGGGGCGTTGATCAGTCATCGGCCCTGCCCAGCCGGAGGTGTTCCACTCTTTGCAGCTGGTCACACAGGCGTGACAGCCGACACAGACATTAAGATCGATGACAAGTGCAAGTTGAGTCATGTTAAAACCAGTCGTTTAATCGTTCAGTCAAGTTTGTGCTTACGCCGAAACATACCGGCAAAGTAGGCCTGCCATTTACCCCGCTGGGGATCCTGACCGGGTACTTTTTTCTGCACTTTGAATTGTGGTGAGGTGACCTTCGGCTCATCCTTACCAGCCGGATATACCTTTACCCGTACATCGAACCAGGCCGCCTGACCAGTGACAGGATCGGAATTGGATAGGTACTCACCCGCTTCACAAGGGGGCAACTCCTCAGAGATCAGATGGTTGAGCAGAAACCCCTTTTGCGACTCATTCGCCTTGGGGCTCAAACCCCAGGCGCCAGCGGCCTTGCCAATGGCGTTCCAGGTCCACACTGTGGTGGGCTCGACCGCCTCCGACAGACGCGCCATGCAGCGCACTTTATTGGTCGGTGATTCGACCCAGATCCAATCCCCGTCACCAAAACCGTTGGCCTCCGCCAGCTTTGGATTAACGAACAGATAGTTATGGGTATGGATCTGACGCAACCACGCATTCTGCGAGTCCCAAGAGTGATACATGGCCATGGGACGCTGGGTCAGTGCACTGATCTGATACTGCCTCGAATCGATCAGTTTGTGCTCCAGCGGTGCTGTGTAGAATGGCAGGGGATCGAAATGGTCGATGATCCTTTTACGCAGCCGCTCAGGGGGTTGCTTGCCCGGCAATTTACCCTGTGCGGCCAGGCGGAAACGTTGCAACACTTCGGAATAGAGATGCAGGGTGATCGGCTCCACATAGCGGGTCATACCATGGGCCCTGGCCCACTCCAGATAGCCCTGATTCCAGTTGCGCATATATTGGTAGGATTTCGGCAGCTCATAGTGGTAGACACAACCGTTCTTCTGGTACATCTCCCACTGGCGGGGATTGGGCTCACCTTTGAGAAACTTCTCACCGCCTTTACCCCGCCAACCGGCGAGAAAACCGATGCCCGATCCAGGGGAGCTCTCATAATTGGTGATAAAGTCTGGATAGTCGCGGAACTTGCGACTGCCATCCTCTTTGACAAATGCCGGTAGACCGAGTCGGCTGCCCAGTTCGATCAACACCTCCTGGAAGGGCTTACACTCCCCTTTCGGTGGCACCACCGGGATGCGCACTGAGTCCACCGGTCCGTCAAACTCTGAAATCGGCCGGTCGAGCATCGACATCGCATCGTGACGCTCCAGATAAGTTGTATCGGGCAGCACCAGATCGGCAAAAGCCACCGTCTCCGACTGAAACGCATCGGCGACGATGATGAAGGGAATCTTATACTCACCGTTCTCATCCTTGTCCTTCAGCATATCCCGAACATTCTCTGTGTTCATGGAGGAGTTCCAGGCCATATTCGCCATGAACAGTAGCAGGGTATCGATGGGATAGGGATCACCCCGCCAGGCGTTGGTGATCACGTTGTGCATCAGTCCATGCACCGACAGTGGATACTCCCAGGAGAAGGCCTTGTCGATCCTCACTGCTTCGCCCTGCTCATCGACAAATAGATCATCCGGTTTCGAGGGCCAGCCCAGGGGCATGCCATCCAATGGAGTATTTGGCTGCACCCCTTGCGGTGAATTGGGCGGTTTTGGGCAGGGGGGAATCGGTCTGGGAAAGGGCGCCTTATGACGAAATCCACCAGGTCGGTCGATGGTACCGAGAATGGTCATCAGAATACCCAGTGAACGTATTGCCTGGAAGCCGTTGGAGTCCAGCTGTCGGTCCACTGTATTGGCAGCTCGATCTTCTGATCCCGGGCCACCACGCCCATCTCATGGGCCAGTCGTTTGATGGTCTCTGCTGGAATGCCGGTAATGTCTTCCGCCCACTCTGGTGTGTACTCCTCGACCCGCTCTTTGAGCAGTTGAAAGGCCGGTTTGACCGGGGTGCCATCCTCCAGCTTGAAGTTGCCAAGCAGACGGGGATCGGTACCTGGGGTATGGGTGGATATCTCACGATCCAGCTCCCGATCCCACCAGAGTTTGTTCTCCGGGTCGAAACACCCCTCTTCCACATGGGTCTCGAAACGACGGAACAGACCATGGTCGTCCCGCTCTGGATCATCCACCACCAGCTCGGCGGAGTTGGTGTATTTGATCAGAAAGTCGCGATCATAGAGCCCCTGATGGATCAGTTCGCGGATAATGGCCAGGAGTAAGGCGCCATCGGTTCCTGGTTTGATCGGCACCCACTCATCGGCAATCGCTGAATAGCCGGTACGGATCGGATTGATGGAGATGAAGCGGCCACCACGCCGTTTGAAATCCGCCAGTGCAATCTTCATTGGATTGGAGTGATGATCCTCGGCTGTGCCGATCATGATGAACAGCTTTGAACGCTCCAAATCCGGCCCACCGAATTCCCAGAAGGAGCCACCGATGGTGTATATCAGGCCGGCGGCCATATTCACTGAGCAAAAGCCGCCGTGCGCCGCATAGTTGGGGGTACCAAACTGTTTTGCAAACAGCCCCGTCAAGGCCTGCATCTGGTCACGACCAGTAAACAGAGCAAAGCGCTTAGGATCTTCTGTGCGTATTCTACCCAGACGTTCCTCAATCAGCTCGAAGGCTTTTTCCCAGGTGATCTCCTCAAAATCGGAATCACCACGCTCAGATCCTGACTTTCGCAGCAGTGGTTTGCTCAATCTGGCCGGAGAGTACTGCTTCATGATGCCGGAAGAGCCCTTGGCGCAAATTACCCCTTTATTCAATGGGTGATTAGGATTCCCCTCGATGTGGCGAACCTCCCCATCCCGCAGGGTTACCCGAATGCCGCAACGGCAGGCGCACATGTAACAGGTTGTCTCTTTGATTTCAACGCGACCAAGATCGCTGTCAGACTGTTTTGTTGGGTCCTGCATAGTGGAAAGCTCTGATCAATTCGGAAGAAGTAAGAATTTCCTTATATTAGCTTTTTATTATTTTGCATGCCAGGCGAACCCCATCACAATCCTTTGGGGAGTACATACTTCAGCTAATGACGAACGCTGTTGAAATTATTAATCCGAAGTCAAAATCAGCGGCTGTGACTCGCTGTTGAGGGTGACCATTGAACGGTTGTCAAACTTTGTGTAGGACACTACGCTTAGTAACGAAATCGCTCAATCACTTGATAGCCAAACTCCGGCTTCCACCCCCACGAATAGTTGCGAAGGTCGTAAAGCGCTGCTTGTTCCGCTTCGGCGGCCGAGCGAGCACTGAAACCACAGCCGTAGCTGGTTCTTGGCCTGCCTCTCAGCGTGGTGTAAACGGTCTTGACAATGATCAGATAGGCATGCGGCAGTTCAGTGCCGGCTTGTGCGTGTACATCCTGGCCTTTTTTCCGATAGCCCTGATCAAGCAAGCGCTGCTTTGCCTTCTCCATGGCAGACAGTGCGCTATCAGAAAAGGAAGCATGCCACTCAATCGCCAGCGAGTCCCCTTGCCGTTTGGCAACCACGCAACTGCCACCAGCCCAGGCTGATGTCAACATCGACCACAGCAGCAATATCAAGACAGCCCTGATCATCTGAGTTATACGGTGAACACCCCGTAGCTCAGCTGCCAACTTTAAGTGTCTCAAGCTCTTCCCAACGCGCATAGGCCTGTTCCAGATCATGCTCCACCTCTGTCATCTGCTGCTGCAGTTCAGCAACCCGCCCTGTTTCGCCACTCT
>JARRQD010000138.1:0-8987 GCA_037382205.1 Candidatus Thiodiazotropha sp. | reverse complement strand
TGGCAGTCTGGGACGCGAGTGACGAGGTGCTCTGCCTGCTGCCGATGATGCCGGCTCAGCGAGGAAGAGCTGCTATCGAAACAGCCTGGAGCGCGCTACTCACTGAGGATATCGCATTGGATATCGAGATCAAACATCTCAGCTGGATCGAGACGGATGCGGTGGCGATACATCTCATCGAAGAGATGGTTAAAGCAGACCCGGAGACACCCGCTCATCCGGTCTACGCCACCAATATCTATCGAAAGAGCGATCAAGGCTGGTTTTTGATCCTGCATCAGAATTCACCCACACCGCCTGCTGGATTCCAGATCTGATGGAAAATCACAAGCTGGTGTTACCCCAGCATCTCAATCAATATGGCTATCTTTTTGGTGGTAACCTGCTGAAATGGGTCGACGAGTATGCCTGGATCGCTGCGGTTCATGACTATCCGGGTCGCCACTTTGTCACCATCGGACTGGACCGGGTGACCTTTCATCGCAGCGTCACAGAAGGTGCGATTCTGCGCTTCGATATCCAACAGAGTAAACAGGGTGATTCATCGGTGGACTATCAGGTTAAGGTATTTGCCGAAGACTCTTTCAATGGTCGGGAAGAGAGTGTGTTCACCACGACGATCACTTTTGTGTGTCTTGATGAATCAGGAAAAAAGAGTTCGATATTAAAGGATCTTTGAAACTCTGCCTTGAACAGATTATCGATTAAATCACACCTCAACATAGGGGGATGCCTATGGCAAGAATCGATTTAAAACTTGCTTTCAACCCGACCAAAATCACTATCGGCAAGCGGCCGAAAGTAGTTTAGGGTCGGGGAAATAAATAATCATCCAAAGATTACGCTGGATTTTGTCCCGAATTCTAGGCGCACAAAGGGGAGCATAGCCGCTCTACGTGACCTTTTGTGCAACAATGAAGCCGGGGCAAAAGACAAGCAAGATTGGATGATTATTTATTCCCGGCCCTTAGACAAGGCTCAGCACCAATCTCGTCGTTAATTTTTCACAGCTCTTTTGTTAAGAACCACACAACACAGCCTTTCGGCATCAACCACACTTTCTGTTACCGCACTCGCACTCTAACAACGCGAATTCAAGTCAATGCAGCAGTCATGCATTGCAGATCTCAGCATTACCGAAGTACCTGAATGTCATTGTGTCTATGGCGATTCAACGTCGTGGAGACGTTACAACCAAAGTTAGTAGCACAATCAGTAGCCAACCGGCAAGGAGCATGGAGATTATGGCCACAAACTCTCAATCGAAAGGATTTACCCGCCGTGAGCTGCTGAAAGCGAGTCTGGTCTCCGCCGCGGCCATCTGCCTCGGTCCTGCGATTTCCCGTAAAGCGAATGCAGCCTGGGGAGCTCTACCTACTGACATTTGGGCCGCAGGGATCAGTGGCTATAAGATCCTCGAGCTACACTGTTTTGGCGGCATGGCGCCCTTTGAAAGCTTCTACTATCGGGACGTTGCCGGATCCCGCACCCGGGGTTTCGATACTGAAGTGAGCGCACTCAATTGGAATCCCATCTGTAACAATACCCCAGGTGGATTGGAAACCCATGCGTTCTCCACCGACTCCAATGGCAAGTCGGTGCATCTAGGTCCCTTTGCCAAACCGCTTTGGAATAATCAAAACATCCGCCGACGGATGCGTGTCGTCGTGCAACGTCATGATCTGTTGCCCCATGAGGCGGCCATTCCCTATGTAGCCACAGGCTCCCGTCTCGGTAGGCCGACCCAGGCTCCCCCTGGGGCGGCGATCCAACATCGGCTTGGGGAACTCGATATGGAAGCGGCCAACGGCCGGGTGCTGCCACACGCCTACGCCCTGCTGCCAGACACAAATAACACCGGCGGTACCCTGTTTACCCTAGTTCAGCAGATTCAAAGCCTGGTTGGCGCCCACCCGGGTTCATCGAAACCCATGGTGCTTAAAATCGGTAACGCCTTCGGTGATTTCATTACTCAACTGAACCGGAACAACCTGGGAGCCACAAAAGATTCAGTCAACGCTCTGATCGATCTATTCCGCGCCCAGTACCGAGATAAGTTACGTTGGCAGCCAGAGAACTTTGTCACCCGCTCCACCGCCTTTTCCGATTATGACACGGCTGCCTCCAGACTGATGAATGCGGATACACTGGAGAGTCTGTTATCCAGTGCACCGCAGACCATCAATCCCCAGGGGTTTTGTGCCAGGGAAGGCGCATCACCCTTTGCTACGGCAAACAACGGTACCCGCGCCGCCCTGGAGTTTGCCGCTTACTTGTTGACCCGTCCCGCCAATCAGGCAGCGAGTTCCGTATTTGTGCTCGATTCTGGTATCGCCCGTACCGCTCTCCCGTATGACGTCCATGCGAATTTCAACGCGGCGGATACAGGCACCAATCTATGGAATCTATTGGACTCTTTGGTCTCTGTGATCCGAGACCCCAACAACCCGACCCCGGAGGATGCCAACAAGATCGACCTATCGGAGACCCTGGTGGTGATCAATACCGATTTTGGTCGCACGCCATTCAAAAGCTCATTCAACACCCCAAGCCCGGCATCCAATGGTCGTGACCACTATCCGGAATGCTATACCAAGGTGCTCATCGGCGGTCCAATTCCCCTGGAAATCAGTGATGGGGTGGCGAATCGAGTGGTCGGTTCAATGACTGATGGTGCCGATGAGACCGTGATATCCGACGTGCCATTCAACGCCACAGATACCAAGGCCGCGATGTTGATGGCGGGGGGCATCAATCCCTTCGCCGCTGAGAATTTCGCCTTGGGATCTCTAACCCCGGACCTGGTGGTACCCAGTGCCGACCCCCACCACACCACAATGGAAAACCTACGCCAGGTCTTTTTTGGCGTCTCATGAATGAGGCCTTCGAACATGGAATTCATCAAACAGATTAAACTCATGCTGGCCATCAGCATAGCTGCACTCACAGGCGCCGTTCTATTAATCTCATGCTCCACCGCCCCACCATTGGAAGAGCCGATTGGCGACGATGCCGGGGACATATCCTTCGTTCGACAGGTAGTACCTATACTGTTGGGTCGCAAAGTACGAGGCTATGAGGAGCTCACCGCGCTGACCGATATCATAGCCGCGACCGATCGGGAGACCCTGATAAGGGCGCTGATGGAAGAGGATCAGTTCATCAGCTATTGGTCCGAGGCACTCGTCGACCATCTGCGCATCGCCCGTGAGGGAAGCAAATCCCAATTTGGTTGCTACGGTGCGCCTCTGCTTGCCGGGCCGGTTACGGATACCCTGGCCCAATTCGTTCTGAACAATGTGCCCTCGGCCGACTTCGGGATCAATTTCAACATGTCGGATCTCACCGCTTCAGCACTCAAAGCGAACAATCTGTTCCCGATCTATAAGACCCATCTATTCCCCCTGGTCAATCGACCGCTTACCAACATTAATCTGACCGAGCCGATGCGCCGCGCCGACCTGGCCGCCAATTTCGAACACACCTATCTGAATCGTCAGCAGTTGTGTCTGCAGTGTCATAACTCTGAGACTTCAGCTTCCGGTGAGGAATCGGGCTGGGATCGAACCTATCCGGTTCCAGGCCATTTTGAAGCAGCCATCTATGGCTCTTCATCAGGCACATCACCTGAGCAGGCCTCGGCCATTTTCCGTACTGATGTGCGGTTTGGCTCACTCAGCCCCTGGGGCATGGATAACGGCTGTGGTAGCTTCAAACCCACAGTGGAGAAAGATCCGGAGAACTTCTCCGCCTGGTTCACCCGCCCCTTGGGACGTCAGGTATCGGTACGCAATGTGTCTGAAATTCTTCAGTACGGTTATTCGGAGCTCGACAGTGATGGCCTCACCCGCTCCCTGCCGAACTCAGAACAGCAGCAGTGCGAGTTCTGCTCAACCAGTTGTGACGGCGTCTCGGTGGATGAGGATGCCCCCTTAAATGCGGTCAACGCCGCAGCGGTGAAGACGATCATGGTGGAGAACTGTGCCACAGCGGGCTGTCATGATGTGGGCGGTGGTGGTGGTGACAGTTTCCAGATACCGACAGACGACAGCTGGCATACGGATCTTGTCAATGTGGAAGCCACCACCGAACCGGCCGGTGGCAATCAGATTCGCGTGGTACCGGGTTCTGCAGGTGACAGCTACCTGATCAACAAACTGACCGGAGACAATATCGGTGGTACTCAAATGCCCCTGTTTGCCGATGCATTGGCCCCTGGAGAGATCAGCACCATTGAGAACTGGATCAACGACATCCCCTCCGGGGCAGCCTGCAATGTTTGCGATACCCTGGATTGTAATCCACCCTATCCCTTGAGCATCCCTGGCCATGAGGCGGCAGCCTTCCTGCTCGCAGAACGCATCGTCGACAATGTTTGGAATCAGGTCATGGGCTACCCATTGACCATTGCCAACTATTTCCCGCGTAACGACAGTCAGCTCAACATACTCTGGCACTTGACCGAGTCGGTTTTTATACCCAGTAACTGGTCACTGAAAGAGCTGCTGGTAAAAATTCTCACCTCCGAGTATTTCAATCGCAGGGCGCCCAGATTTGCCGCTGGCACCACCCCTTACAACCTGCCGATGATCTACGATCCCTGGGTTGAAGCCGATCCTCGTATACCCCCGGTCAGTGAAGCGGGATACGATCCCAGCAGCAATCCCCAGGTGCATAACAATGCCATGTCCGATGGTATCCATCGCTATACCGCACACAATCTATTGAACTCCATCCACAGCGCACTCGACTGGCCTGAGCCTCAGCGCTTCCCTCCCGTTAATACATACCCGGACAAAGATCTCGAACGGGCAATAGGCCAATATCTGAGCGATTCTTCCTCAGGCTCTACGACCACCGATTTTCAAGGGTTGCTCCACTGGGAATCTGTGCATGGGGTGTGCGACCGACCGGCTGCAGTAGGGAGCGATTGGATTGACGATGTGATGACCCAGGTAGCTGGCTTTGGCGGCGGCGCCGGCCCCCTGACCTTGGAAGACCTGACTGTGCTGCTCAAAGACTGGCTGATCTCGGATGGCACCATCGCCTCAGCGGTTCCAGATACCCTGTCACAGAACGAAGCCACCGTACTGGCTGATTACTTCGGCTCAGCACTCAATACAGATGCCTCTACGGTTGCCAACCTGGAAGAGAAATTGCGCGGTCTCTGTGGTGTGTTGGTGCAGACCCCAGACTTCTGGTTGGCCGGTATCGCTCCAACAGGGAGCGGACCGGAACCCCGCTTGCGGGTCTGTAACGGAGTACCCTGCAGCTATCAGGAGATCTGCAACGATCTTAAACCAGCCATCGACAACCTGATCAGCGGCGCCATGACCTGGAACAGCGAATCAATCACGGCGATATCAAGCCTGAGCAGCAATCAGCTAATCTGCCCAAACGACCTATGTAAGTTCATTCCCATGACCCGCAGCAAAGTGGATATATGCCTGGTGAATCCCAGCAAGTGCCCGCGTACGCCACCCCTGTGTGATCCCCGCTGTAAATCGATCGAGTGTTGTGGCGGCCCGCTGCCCCCCTTGGAGAAGCAGGGCTTGATGGTGAGCTGGGCTGACGGCGCAAGCGTAACCCAGGCTGAAAACATCAAGGTGCTGCGCCTCGGTGCCCATCGCTTCACAGCACTCGAGAAGGGTGAGCGGTTGAACCAGGGTGATCTGTTGGCAATCACCACTGATGGCAAGCTGCAACTGGACGCGGAACTCGGACGCTTGCAGACCGAAAAACGGGACCAGAAACGGCAAAGGAAGCCACAGCTGATGCTGATCTCAGGAGCACGTTACATCGCACCTAAACGGGATATCAAGCGGGAGAAGGCCCAGCCTCTGGATGAAAAGCGCCTCACCGCCCGCCACGCAGAGATGCTTCGTAAACAACGTCAAGGACCCTGGCGCTGGGGTGAAGCGGGTCGTCCACTGACCAATGAACAGCGCCGTGGCTATGTTGGCCCTGAAGAGGCGATGATCAAGCAGTACATCGAGGAACAACGCAAACTACAGGAGCAGGGTGCTCAGAAACAGCCCCTGAGATAAGGACATGTCAAAACAGATCGCCATACTACTCGATAATTCAGGATCGATGTTCCACCCTGTTGGGGGCAACAACGACAATACCAAAATCTATGAAGCCGCCCGGGGTGGGGAGTTTTTCATTGAAAATCTCATTGATGAACTGGTTGCCAATCCGGACAGTGAGTTTGCGATTTCCATACATCGCTTTGCCTCCAACTATCAACTGCTTCCTGGCGGTGCGCAGATCGATTCATCCCAGGCCGGGTTCGAGGCCTCACTAGCAACCATGCAGAGTTCGATCACTCTCATTGAGGACCAGTCAGCCAGCGATAACACAGTCGGTGTCATGACCGATCTCTATGGTGGCATACACCGGGTCGCTGACTTTCTGAATGATCCAGCCAACCAACCCGGTTTTGGTGCCCCCGATTCCAAGGTTATTTTTGTCTTCACCGATGGTATCCAGACGATCAGTCATGGGGGTACCAGCATGGCCAGCTACGAGGCCGAACAAGCGGTATTCTTTTCCAACCTGCTCGATGCCAGCGGCATCAAACTGGTGGCCTGGGGAACTGGCTCAGATGCATTGGGCGCGGTGCTTGCGGAATTGGTGGACCAGGCCCTGGCCGGCGGAGAAAATCCAATCAGCACCAGTAAGGTTCTATTCCCGATCGACGAGGCCGGAATTTTTGAAAACTGCACCGCTGAAATCGCCAGCAATGCCATCTATATTGTCTCCAACAACGGGGTGCTCCCCCTAGCCCCTGCCGGTGAAACCCCAACCCGTCTGTTATGGGAGCAGTTCAGTCTGCCGTTGCGAAAATCTCGGCAAAGCGATGACATCAATCGTGCCAGCGTTGCCTACTCCACCCAGCTGATCAATCACAAAGATTTTGAAGTGATGGTGGATGGATCGAGCAGAGAGCTGATCCTGGTACTGGTCGCACACACACGCCGGGTGACCCCAAGCATCGAAGCAATATCACCCTCGGGTGGGGTATTCAACCAAAACAGTAACGACACTCGAGGTTTCAGGGTAGAGAATGCTTGGGCCTTGAAGATCCCAAATCCGGAGCAAGGCACCTGGCGGGTACGAGTCCATGGGGATCAGAAACTGCAGCCTTTGGTCATGGACTTGATGGCACGCGGCGTACAGAAGCGGTTTGGCTTCGAGGCCAGTGCAAAACCCCGCCAGATTGCTCGGCCCGGTAAAATAACCATCAGCGCCATCCCTCGCTGGGACGCTAAACCGGCGGAAGGAAAGTTCCAGGTCACGGCACATATCCTGGGTAGCGGTGCGGTCAATCTGGAGCGACAAAATGATGGCAGTTTTACCGCCGAAGTTGAAATCAGTCGTCCGGGCATCAGCATCATTCCGGTTGAAATCTGTGGCGAACTCAGCGCCACCGGTCGATCCATCGGACGTATTGCCTATGCCATTGTGTTGCTGGGCAGAGCTCGTGATCCTCGATTCATTGTGGTGCCCGACACCTATGAACAGGGCAAGGAGTATGCCGTTATCCTGACCCTCGATGATGCGATCTTCAAACGCTACTCTCAAGTGCGCTTTGGTGATGATATTCAGGTGACGAATTTTAAAATGCTCAACAGCACAACGGCACAGGCGCTGATCGCTGTAAAGCCCCATGCCATGCCTGGTGAACGGGAAGTTGTCACCTACAATCCCCAGGCTGAAAGCATCCACCCGGTCAGGGTGATCGAATCCGAGAAGGGCAACCAGATACCAGGCAGGATCTGCTGCCTGCGCTTCAATGCAGCGGGGCAACTGGTGGGAGTCGTGCTGTGTGACGGGACACAGATCTGTATCAAACTCCATGACGAACGCATCCAGAAGCTCCTTGAACTAGCTCGGGATAAGAATCTATCCGTGACAATTCATGTGGATCGACATGGCTGTCTGACGGATATCGAAATCTGTCGATAGTCCGGCAGACTCAGTGATAATGAAAACAGGGTAGCGGATACGAGTGTAGTGCCCTATATAAAGCGTGCATTTAGAAAGTCACTCAAGCCGCGAGTGCAAGGCGCAGCCCGCCGGGAATGGCTGCTCCCTTTCCAAGGGCGGCAACGCCGCAATCGTGGCTTCAGAGGCTTGCCGCAGGGCGAGCCAAGGGATTTAAGCTCAATTTCATGATAGGCCTCGTCTAAATGTATGATTTATATAGGACCTAGTGTGGTGTCCTATACTAGGATATCTCCAAGCAATGGAGGTTTCAGGGACCTCCGCACCCACGAACAAAGGTAACCTCTCATGCCAGCAACAACAATCACAGAGGTGATCAATCGGATGGATGAATACCTGGCAGATTGGGAAGCTAACGGTGACTATCGTGCAGTATTTATCCGTTCATACCGGATTATCACCATTGCCATGGCGCAGGCCATTGCAAATGGTGAATTTGAAGATCCCGAGTGGATGACCCGGCTGGATATCTGTTTTGCCGAGGCGTATTTCACGGCGGTTGAAGCCTATGAGCAGAATGACCAACCGTTACCGGCATGTTGGAAACTGGTATTTGATATAGCTCGTCGCAAGCAGAGCACAACCTTGCAGGATCTGATGTTGGGCATGGTGGCGCACATCGTCCACGACCTGCCGATTGCCCTCGACAAGGTTGGCGTTGAAACGCAACAGCAGCGTCGATTAAGGGACCACGAAACAGCGAATGAGATTCTTAGCCGCAGCATTGATGATGTACAGTCGGAAATCAGCACCCACTACTCTTTCGTATTGGGTTCTCTTGACGCGCTATTTGGTAACAAGGATGAGATTCTTACAGATCAAGGCATTCGCTTTGCCCGAGATCGCGCCTGGAACAACGCTGTGGATCTATCAGATGCACCGACCCAAGCTGCCCGTGACAGCTTGCTGGTTCGAATCGGAAAAACAGCCTTGACTGATGTTGAGTTGCTGGCCACTAAACCACCAGCATTGCTGGC
>JARRQD010000137.1:0-14287 GCA_037382205.1 Candidatus Thiodiazotropha sp. | reverse complement strand
TTTGTCGCCGCACTTCTTGACCTGTTGATACTAAAACTAATCTGTTACCAGGTAATCTTGGATCGTTATCCAAATGATTTAGTATATGCCATTCGCTGTGTCCAATTGCGCCATGCGGATCCGTACCACGAGCACTACGGGGTAACCTGCTTGTAGTGCTAGGCCATCCTTTATCTGATCCGACTAGATCCTTGTTGTTGCCTGACTCGATCCAAGCAAATATTGTGTGTAATCCATATGGATCGATTAATCTGATGGGGTTATGTACATAGGAATATACATTTATACCACCTTCTAAGCCAATAGGGTCTTGGCTTATATATGATCCAGTATCGGGGTTGTAATAACGGAATCGATTGTAAGCTAAACCGCTTTCTTTATCATACCACTGGCCTTGAAATAACACGGGGCATTCACATTTGTCACTTTTCGTTTCCTTGATTCCTCCCCATGTGTGGTGGTTTGCCTGCCAAGCGAGATTTCCATATTGGTCGATCATTTCTCGTGGCGTTCCTTGATGGTTGGAGATGATGGTGTACATTGTATGTTTTTCAAATTTACATAAAGGTGAAAAACTGTACGGGTCAAATAACCAGCTGGCGTAAAGTTCGCCATTATCGAGTTCGTGTAAAACTACATCTGTATCCCAAATGAAACTATGTGTTTTACCATCAGGAGAAATTTTAGCAATACGCCTACCAAACACATCGTAAGCATAACGCCATGTTTGCTGTTCAGGATTTTTAAAAGACTGTAATTGATCCAATGCATTCCATGTAAAGGTGGATTTCCTGGTGTCGCCTGATCTATTAAATTCGGTTTTAGTGACTAGTCTTCCTTGATTGTCAAATTCATATATGACGTTATCTGCCTCTTTTAATTGATTGCCCCTGCTATAGATGAAGTTTCTAGAGTTTTTGTTTTGGTAAATTCGGGTTATATTGTCGTTGGCATCATAATTGAAAGTGGTTTCTAAAGTGTTTTGTGTAACAACTTTTACTAATCGTTCTATTGAATCATACGTGTAAGTTTCAGAGCCCCATATACTATCATTAAGATGCACTAACTCACTTCCTTCATAAAGATAGTTTCGTTTAATTATGGGGGTAGATGGGTGGTCTGAAAGATGACTTGGCGTATCAAAGAAAGTGTATAACTCTTGTTGAAGTAAGCGGCCAATTGTGTCATATTTTTGGGTGAGTAAAATGTTGTTGAAACTGCGGTTCAACTCCGAACCTCTAGCGTCCCGCGTAATTTGTACAGTGTTTTCTCTTTCCCTTGTGAAAGAAGTAAGGAGTCCGTTTGCATCATAATTGTAGTTTACTTTATGTCCTAAACTTGTCTCTAATTGAATTAAGTTACCGATGCTGTCATATTTTCGTTTAATAATATGCCCATTTTGTATTTCGTGTGTTATTTTTCCAAGAGAATTACGTTCATATTTAATATGGCTGGATGGGTTAGTAGCTGACTGAATAAACCCTACTGGGTCGAATGTGAAAGTCGCTTTTGTCCCGTCGGGTAATATTTGCTCGATGATTTTTCCAAGTGCGTTGCGCTTATAGCAGATGCATTCATTAAGTCCATTAGTAGTTTTTATTAGATTGCCAACTAAATCATATTCAAAAGTAATATCTCGTCCATCAAATCCGGTTTCACTAATAACCCAACCTACGGCATTGTGCTTGATATGATAGACCTCACCTTTTGCATTAGTTACGGATTCTAATCTTGAGGGCTCTGTTCCCCAGTTGAAGTAGAGTTTATTGTTAAGTGCGTCTATTCTTTCTAATAATCGGCCGCACGCTGTATATTTGTATTCTGTAGTGTTACCCGATCTATCGATGATTTTTGTTAAGTTTGATCCTGCATCATATTCATAAAGGACGCTGGTACCGTCTGAAAACTGAATGGTTGTTATGCGGCTAAGCACATCATAAAAAAATTGGGTGGTTGATCCTAGCGGGTCTATTAGTTTGACTAAGTTTCCGTAAGCATCAACTTCGTAAAAGCTGGTATTTCCATTCCAATCAGTAGATGAACTTAATACTCCATTGTTATTATACTTTCTAAGTATGTAGTTATTAATTGGATCAATGGCTTTTATAAGGTTATTATCCTTGTCATATAGGAGTTTATAAGTGTTTCCTTCAGGGTCTATAACTGATGTAAGCCTGTTTGATTTATCGTAGGTCCGTCTCCAGGTATCACCTAAAGCATTAGTATATGAAATTGGAAGATGGTTATCATTATATTCAAATAAAGAAATATGCCCCAAAGCATTTGTAATCTTATTACGGTTTCCAAATTCATCATATTCAAATGTTGTTTTTCCTCCTAAAGGATCTGTTTTCGAAAATATGCGGCCATACTCGTCATAATCTGTGAAATATTCTGCTCCTAGTGGATCGATTTCATGCAGCACCTGACCATCTGCGTTATAGTGAAAGCGCCGTGTATTACCTAAACTATCGGTTACTTCGGTCCATTGCGCATTTTTTAAATATCTTAGTGTTTTTCTGTCATACCCATCTACACCAACTGCGCATATACATCTTTTTTTAGTGTCATATTTGAATTCATAATATTTGCCATCTTTTCTAGATTCCTTAATGACGCAATTGTTTTTGTCGTATAAAAAGTAGTCAAATTTATTGTTATTATCAGTTACAGTAGATAATCTATCTTTGTCATCGTAGCTATATTTTACTTGCCTATGTCGTATTGTATTATCGCTTGACAAAAAGTCTATTTGCTCAATTAAATCATTTTGGTTATATTTGATCACTAAAGCGCGTTGTTCGAGTTTTTGTTTAATGCTGACAAGTCGTTCATTTAAGTCATATTCAAGAATAAGGCTTTGACCAGTAATATCGCTCAGTTCCTTTAAGGCCGTGATGTTGCCATCTGGTAGTTGTTCGAATAGAAATATCCATATTTCACCAGAATCAATATCCCATTGAGTTACATGATATATATTGTTGTGTTTAGTAAGTGTGGTAGATGTGCCAAAATCGGTGTGGCTTATTCCCTGTGCTAACTTATTGTTATGGTCATTAAAACTGGTTTCTAATCCATACTTATTGACAAATATGTACTTTTTATCTTTATACGTGAGCGTGCAGAAATAGCAGTTGAACCAACCAGGGCCAAAGGGTCCAAGCTTATCAGCAAGGTTGGTGCTATAGAATCTATCCCAAGTTAAATTAACTCTGCCCGTAATACTGATGTCCAGATACGTGTTGTGCATGCTTCCAGTTGCAACATCAACGGGGTGGCCAATACTAATGTGTCCTTTCATAATTTAATCTGCTTGCCTAACCGCAATTGCAATCCCGATTGCCTTGTTTTCGATTTTGAAATCTCGTAACACCGTGGCTGACTCCTGCAGAAACTGCACCCTGTGCCGCATTCACGGCTAATCCGCGGACAATGTCTGCAATACTCACCCCCACCATCACATTACTGAAACCGATTGTCGCGGCATTTGGCACGATCGGAAGTTCACTGCATGAGGTCGCCATCAAGGGTGCGACGAAACTCAGGGGGCCACCGTTCACCTGGACATTCGGGCTGCCGATTGCGGTCGATCCCTGGCCGCCAGGGTAGGGGACCGGGGGCATCAGCAGTTTGATCCAGGTTGACCACTGTGTGTAAGCGGCCAGATTGGCTTTGATCGACTCCTTGGTCGTGCTCCAGTTGGTTGTGTCGATCCCGGTGGTGTCCTTGATAAAGCGACCTGTCGCAGAGTCGGCTGGTACGAAAACCGAGGAGAGACCTGCAATCGCAATATTGGCAAACAGGGTCAGTGCGACCAGCATCAGTGACATCGGGATATTCAGTAGATAGCGTTTCCAGTAAGCCAGGTTAAGCATCGTAGGGGGGACTGGCAGACCCTGAGGAATATGAAAAAAATACCCCATACCACCGGCAGTGACGGCCGGCATGCCGTTAATCAACGTGTCGACCTTGGCGAACTTCGGCGTCATCCACAGGTAGACCGGGCCAAAATAGGCATGGGGCATCATCGGCACCGGAACAGGCGAGGGGGGGATAAGGACCGTGTGCAGATCGATCCCAACGATTCCATCCATCATTTTCGCAGCAGGAAATAGCATTGTGCACTCCGTTTTCCTTTGGTTTAGATCCAGGTTAAATTCTATTTCACATTGATAACTTCAAGTTTGCCGGATAGGCGGGTACGGCGGACTGTCACTGTGACCTGATCATTTTCTCTGAGCTGATCAAATTTCTCTTCTGTAACCAAGGCGACCGTAGGTTCACCATCTATTGTTAGTGATATGGCATAAAAATCGGGCTGTTGTTGGGCCTGGGTCCAGGATCGGCCTCCAGCGATTCGATTGACATAGTTTGTTGAGCCCGGCGTATGGGTTTTGGCGGTTACGATGGCCGTGGTTGTGCGAGTTTCAAGCCCAGCGCTATCAACGGCACCATAGAGAAAGTAGAGAATAACGCCAGTTAAGATAACAGCGGGCATAATGTATACAGGGTTTGAAAAAGCGTTCCCCATTACAGCTCTCCATTGGTTATTTGATGACCGTTTCCATTTTTCGCATCTCTACCAGCCACTCCGGACCTCTGTATGGAATCGCGCCACGCCAGACAATATCGACCTGCCACTCCTCCATATGGACCATTACGGTATGTATCACGGTGTTGGTTTGCTTGATACCATCACCGAGATCCAAACCGATTTCAGGCCTGTCTCCGGGGAGCTGAAATCGGATAATTCCTTCTGGGCCCAGGTTGGCTGTTGCGATCTCTTCATCCCCTTTTAGATAGGGCAAGACCAGACCATCGGAAGCGCCGTTGAAGAATCGGAAATCCATGTCGGCTATGCCATTGCTCAGATAGCTATCTCGATGTTCAGTGGGGACAAAGGCTGCGTAGGCGTTTCTCAGTTCTTGTTCAACGGCTCGATCGGCAGGCATAATACCGGCATAAGTCGAGCGCGGTTGATAGTATTTTGGAAACCACCCAAAGCCAGCAGGTGAGGGTTGGTTTTTCCAGTTTTCATAGTTTTTGATGCATAAGCGCTCGGCTGAAATTAGGTCGCTAGGATCTTCGATGTTGGGCAGTTCAAGGTTATTGATGCCAGCTTCGTTGTTCGCCACAATAAAACCGCGTCCAAGTGGGTTTCGAGGGTAGGGGTAGGCTGTTTTCTTATCTGAGTAGACATCGATACCACCGTAGGCATTTTCATATCTGAGTGCCAAAGTCTGTATCGGTGCAGGGTCCGAGATGATGGGGGTGCCATCCTTGACGAACTGAACACTGCGATCACCAATGATGCGAATATTCTTCTGTCGATCGCCAATTTTTGCCGCGATGGTAAACTGTTCAACCGCTTTTCCTTTCGGGGCGTAGGCCGTGCCGTTAATAACCAGATCACTACCGAGTTTGAACGGAATAAAATCGGTTTCATAACGTGTTGTGGAGTTCATTGGGTTTCCCCAGGGAACATCACCGGGAATCAGGGGCTGATCAAAATCTGCACGAATGCAGGGCTTGTCTGGAATGATGTTGTAGGTTCTTTTGAGCAGTACGCTGAGTATATATTCCCCTTTAGGGGACTGGCCTGGCAGGACAAGGGAGTTGCCTTGTGAGCGGTCAACGTCGCTCGTTGCTTGGGTTTCGTGGACGCTGTTCATCTTATTGCACTTCCGCATGAAGACGCTGCATCTTTGGCCACCAGCTGTAACCTTCATAGAGTTGAGTGCCACACCAGATGATATCCACTTCTCTCTCATCCGGTCTGATACTGACTGTTTGTAGTCTGCTGGAGAGCTGCTGCTCTCCAACTCCGATATCGAGTGTAATGATAGGGGTCTCACCAGGGAGTGAAAAGGCCATCTGGCCATCCATGGAGAGTCCTTTCAGCACCACATCCTCATCTGCTGCGAGCTCCTGGAAGATCAGCCCGAGAGAAGCACCGTTGTTGAAGTGGGATTCGAAAGTGGGTAAGCGGAACTGTTTGGCCAGGGCAATATGATTCTCGGGCAATAAACCCATCTCCTCTTCAGGTGTAATGGTGCCTACTTGAGTAAAGGCGGGATAGGAGCCGAGGAGGGCCGAACGAGGGTACCAGGTACGCTGTCTCCAACCGAAACCTTGTGGGATTGGCTGCAGATACCAGCGTTCCGCCTCGCCGATAATAAGCCGTTCAGGACTCAGAAGGTCATCTGGGTCTTCAATGTTTGGCAGCGGTAAACCCTCAACAGCCTCCTTGCAGTTACGAAGTACAACGCCTTTGCCTAAATTGTTCCGTGGGTAGTGGAACGGAAGATCGACGTCACTCACTTCATCCTGACCACCATAAGCATTCTCATAGCGGATCTCCATCTCTGTAAAAGGAATCGGTTCAGTGAAGTCTGGGTCGCGATTGTCCTGAAAACGGCACTCCCGGTCACCAAAGACAACCAACTGCTTGGATCGTCTGCCCACCTGGACCTCTATCGGCATGGATTCGACAGGGGATCCTTCGGGCGCATAAGCTTTACCGATTACGACCAGATCAACAGAAGGTTTGTAGGGGGCGAGTTCATTTTCATATTTCACCGTGGCCCAATCCGGGTCACCATTGTCGTAGTACTGATCGATATTAATCAGTTCGTTATCGGTTTCGCAGCGTGATAGTTGACCGTTGGATTGGATACGATAGCTGCGTTTTACGATGACTGAAAAGATCGGTTTTTCACGTTCATTTTTACCGGTAACAATCTCAAACACCCCATTCTTACCGCTCGTCAAATGCTTGTTGTTGATGGATTGTTTCATGGGTTGAGCAGCACGACGCCGCCTTTGACAGTGTTGGTGGCGGTTCCGTTTGACTCGACAATGCCTCCCGATATTTGATTTTGAGCGGTTGCTTCAGAACTGATCATTGTTCCGCTGGTTGTGACAGATGTCGAACCATTAATGGTTATGTTGACACCTTCGATATTGATATTGCCACTGCTGTCCATGGTGATCGTACTGGCACCTGTATGCAGTCTGATACTCGTGGCGGCATCTACCACGATGGCGCCAGATGAGGAGGTGATGGTGATGGGGCCTGTCACAGTAGTGGTTTGCGAGGTATCGAAATCTTCCGTAACTGAGCCGCTAACATGATACTTGGCCGTTCCAGCCATTACATCGAAATCGAGCTTCCCCTCAGTTATCTTTATGGTTGCATCGCTCTTTATCGTTTCAGTAAAGGTATTGTTAACGGTGTTTGTTTTATTGTTGTGAACAGTATTTGTCTGGTCGTTTTCAACCGTGGTACTCATATTGTATTGAGCGTGGGTAGTGAGTGCTTCATTGCCCTTGGTGTCGTCCATCATGACGGAGTTGTTACCCCCGCCACCAGGCGTACTATTAGATTTTAGGCCGCTCACCATCGCTTTATCAGGGAGTCCATTCGGGGGCTTATTATCACCGTTATAGACTCTGCCGGTAATAATCGGTTGATCAGGATCTCCCTCAAGGAATGAGACGATGACCTCCTCACCTATCCTGGGGATATCGATGCCGCCAAAGCCTTTGCCGGCATGCGTCTGAGACACCCGGATCCAACAAGAACTGTTCTCATCCATGCTTCCTTCTCGATCCCAGTGGAATTGGCACTTTACTCTGCCGTGTTCATCAGTCCAGATCTCTTCACCGGCTGGTCCAACGATAATGGCGGTTTGAGGCCCCTGAACAAAGGGCTTTACAGTCTTGCTTTTAGAGCGATAGCTTTGCCTTGCATCTATTGTAGTGAATTGACATTGATAGACGCTCTCTGGTGGGTGAGATTTTGTCTCATAGCCGGCAACCTCTATCGTATGATTTGCTGAAGTAACCAGGTATTCCCGGTCCTGATCACTTCGAGGGTATCCTGTTAGCGTGAACAAGAAACCAACCGATAACCCGCGGGCATCACCAGCACCGCTGAGCTGCTCATATTGAGTTTGTAACTCCTCAATGCGAGTTTTTACATATTTTTCACCATCACCAATCTCAGCATAGTCACCAGGAAAATCATAGAATTCATATAAAGCATGTGCATGTTCACGAGGGATCATCGAATTGGTTGTCAGTTCGCATTTGGGTCGTTTGAAGTCATAGTCATCCAGGGTATATTCCACAGGTTGTATATGTTGAGATATTTCCCAATCGTAAATATGATCCCGCTCGCGAAAGCCCTCGTAGATAGGCGGATAGTAGGGGATTAGATCGTATCCAGGAAAAGTATCGTGAGCCGTATAGGAATCTGACAGAATCAGTGTATGTTTGCCCATTTCATGTTTGAAATAGTAGTAGATGCCCTCTTGCTCCATCAGGCGGCTGATAAAATCAAAGTCTGTTTCTCGGTATTGAACGCTGTAGATTCTGATTCGGTATTCATCAATCAGTCTGTCTTCAAAATCAGTAAAACCATTTTCACGAAATATCTCCATGATAATCTCTGGGGCAGTTTTATCCTGGAAAATCCTACAATCAGTCGTACGCGTTAGGAACCACAACCAGGGTCTGACAATGGCTTGGTATCCAGCTAAGCTGCCGACCTGTCCAACTTGGATGAAACGACTGACAAAACCATTGAAATAGCGTTTAGAGTAGATTTCTGGTAGTTCCAACCGGATGGTAACATTTTGACCGAGTATATCTGGAATATTGATATTGAAATTATCACTCACCAGGTTGATATGGCATTCAAACAATCGGCCTAACTGTTCACTGGCTGTCATGCTCTGAAAGCGTAGAACACCCTTGCCAAGTGGCGGCTCGCCAGCAGTGAATGATGGCTTACCGTGAGCAGACCCAGGTTGGCTGAGTATTAACACTATAGCCTTGTTAGTAAATTCAATAAACTTCTAACATTTTAACTATCAGAATAAGGGGTAATTTCTCCAGTACAACATCTTCAAGATTCGGCGGATGCTGATTACAAAACCTTCTTAGTTAGAATTACTGCTTATGCGCTTGTAAGAAAAACTAATAAGCTGATGGGGCTGCCTGAAATATTTCTGCAATCCTTGAGCTTGGCAAGCGATCTATCTGAACAGCAATAATCATAAAATATGAGGAGACTGACCTATGGCACGTGTTGCGCTGGTAACTGGAGGAACCCGAGGGATAGGTGAGGCGATCAGCCTGGCACTGAAAGAGGCTGGCTATACTGTGGCGGCCAATTACGCTGGTAATGATCAGGCCGCTGAAGCCTTTACTCAGGCAACTGGCATTCCCGCCTATAAGTTTGATGTCAGTGACTATGAAGCCGTTGAGGCAGGGATCAACAAAATTGAGCAGGAGCTCGGTCCGGTTGAAATTCTGATCAACAATGCAGGTATCACCCGTGATGCAACCATGCACAAAATGTCTTTTGAAAACTGGGACAAGGTGATCCAGACTAATCTGGCCTCCTGCTTCAATACTTGTCATGCGGTGATCAATGGGATGCGTGAAAGGGGATTCGGACGCATCGTCAACATTGGCTCAGTGAATGGTCAGGCGGGACAGTATGGGCAGGTGAACTATGCAGCGGCCAAGTCTGGCATACATGGTTTTACGAAGGCTCTGGCTAAGGAGGGCGCCAGTAAAGGCATTACTGTGAACGCTGTAGCACCAGGTTATGTTTCGACCGATATGGTCAGGGCTGTGCCGGAAGAGGTATTAGCAAAGATTATCAAGACAATCCCAGTAGGTCGTTTGGGTGATCCGAATGATATCGCCCGCTCAGTGATGTTTCTGGTTGCTGATGAGGCGAGCTTTATCACCGGCTCGACACTGTCGGTGAATGGTGGGCAGCATATGTATTGAGGCTCGCTTATCGGTAAAAAATCATCACGTCATTCGTCATCCGAATAGGCCACCAGCAGCCTTTGAAGATTGGTGGGCGCAACAGGGATCGAACCTGTGACCTCTGCAATGTGACTGCAGCGCTCTCCCAGCTGAGCTATGCGCCCAAAGTGACGCGCATCTTATATTGCCGGGTTGGTCAGGTCAATTGTCCAGTTTTTGGACAATTTTCATCAGAATGGCATTGTTGGCTTACGATTCAGTGTGGGTCTGATAGAATCCCGCTTTTGCTGTTAATTGGATAAAATCACCAGATCATGACTGTCCGTACCCGATTTGCCCCTAGCCCCACTGGCTATCTTCATGTAGGCGGTGCTCGCACCGCACTGTTTTCCTGGCTCTATGCACGTAAGCATGGCGGAAAATTTGTACTTCGTATTGAGGATACCGATCTTGAACGCTCCACGGCTGAGTCGGTAAACGCCATTCTGGAAGGGATGACCTGGCTGGGGTTGGAGTATGATGAGGGGCCTTTCTATCAGACCAAGCGATTCGATCGCTATCATGAGGTGATTGAGGATCTGCTATCACGTGGATTGGCCTATCGCTGTAACTGCAGTCGTGAACGTCTGGATGGTCTGCGAGAAGCGGCGATGAGCCGTAAGGAGAAACCCCGTTACGATGGCCATTGCAGGGATCGTGAAGTCAGCTCCGATGAGCCCCATGTGATTCGTTTCCGCAATCCGGATACGGGTGTGGTGCTGGTCGATGATCTGATCCGTGGTCGGGTCAGTTTTAACAATGAGGAGCTGGACGATCTCATCATCCGTCGTACTGATGGTTCCCCGACCTATAATCTGACGGTGGTTGTGGATGATCTGGATATGCAGATCACCCATGTGATCCGTGGCGACGATCATCTGAACAATACCCCCAGACAGATCAACATTCTCAAGGCGTTGAATGCCGAACCACCGAAATATGGCCATGTGCCGATGATTCTTGGCGATGATGGTGCGCGGCTCTCGAAACGGCATGGTGCCGTCAGTGTGATGCAGTATCGGCAGGATGGCTTTCTACCAGAGGCGTTACTCAACTATCTGGTTCGTTTGGGCTGGTCCCATGGGGATCAGGAGATCTTTTCCATCGATGAGATGATCGAGCTGTTTGATATCGATGGAGTCAACAAGGCGGCCTCCAGTTTTAATACCGATAAGCTGTTGTGGTTGAATCAACACTATATCAAGCAGGATGATACGAAACGTATCGCCCATCTGTTGAGTCCTCACCTGGGGGATTTGGGGATAGATCCCGCCCAAGGGCCTGATCTGACAAAGGTAGCTGAGGCGCATCAGGAGCGTGCCCGGACTCTGGTCGAGATGGCGGAGATGAGTGCCTTCTGCTATCGAGATTATGAAGCGTTTGATGAGAAGGCGGCCAAGAAGCATCTGAGGGGTGTGGCCAGAGAGCCTCTGGAACGGATGCGTGATGCTCTGTCAGCGCTGGAAGATTGGCAGGAAGCGGTGCTGCATGGTGTTGTCGAACAGGTTTCAGAGGCATTGGAGTTGAAGATGGGTAAGGTTGCCCAGCCACTCAGGGTGGCCGTGGTTGGCCGAGCTGCATCGCCAGGCATCGATACAACCCTCTATCTGGTCGGTAAAGAGGCCTGCCTGCGACGCATCGACAAGGCCTTGGAGTATATCGCCCAGCGTGAGGCTGCTGCTGGTTAGGTCTGGGTGCCAGTAGAACAAATTATCGAGTTAGGAATCACTTTCAAGAAGCCACAGTCATGAGCGAATCGGATCACAGCGATAACACACCAACCAATTTCATTCGGCAAATCATTGATCAAGATGTCGAGCAGGGCAAGCACGATGGACGGGTGCACACCCGTTTTCCACCGGAACCCAATGGCTATCTGCATATCGGTCACGCTAAGTCGATAGTGCTCAACTTCGGTATCGCCAGGGATTATCAGGGGCTGTGCAATCTGCGCTTCGACGATACCAATCCGCACAAGGAGAACATGGAGTTTGTCGAGAGTATTCAGCAGGATGTGCGCTGGCTGGGCTATGATTGGCAGGATCGTCTCTTCTACGCCTCAGACTATTTTCAACAGCTCTACGAATTTGCTGTTGAGCTGATCAAAGCGGGCAAGGCCTATGTCTGTGACCTGGATGGTGAGCAGATGCGTGCTTACCGGGGTACATTGAAAGCGCCAGGTAAGGAGAGTCCCTACCGCAGTCGCTCGGTGGCGGAGAACCTGGAGCTGTTCGCGCGCATGAAAGCCGGTGATTTTGCGGATGGTGAGCGAGTATTGCGGGCAAAGATCGACATGGCTTCGCCCAATATGAATATGCGGGATCCAACCCTCTACCGAATTCGCCACGGGGTGATTCACCACCAGACCGGTGAGGCGTGGTGTATCTATCCCATGTACGATTACACCCATCCGGTTTCCGATGCGCTTGAGGGGATCACTCACTCACTTTGTACCCTGGAGTTTGAAGATCATCGTCCACTCTATGACTGGGTATTGGATAACATCACCATTCCCTGCCATCCTCAGCAGATCGAGTTTTCCCGACTCAACATCGAATACACCGTGTTGAGTAAACGAAAACTGACCCAGTTGGTGGATGAGGGCTTTGTCGAAGGCTGGGACGATCCACGCATGCCGACCATTGCCGGGATGAAGCGCCGGGGCTACAGCGCCGCCTCGATCCGTGAGTTCTGTCGACGTATCGGTATCACCAAATCTGACGGCCTGGTTGAGATCGGCATGCTGGAAACCTGCATCCGTGAGGATCTGGATGCCAGTGCACCAAGACGCATGGCCGTGATGCATCCGTTGAAGCTGGTGATCGAAAACTATCCCGAAGATCAGCAAGAGATGCTGCAGGCGCCCAACCATCCAAAAGATGAGTCGATGGGTGTCCGGCAGATTCCATTTTGTCGTGAGATTGTCATCGATCAGGCCGACTTCCGTGAGCAGGCGAACAAGAAGTTCAAGCGCCTGGTCTCTGGAGGCGAGGTGCGGTTGAGGAATGCCTATGTGATCAAATGCGAAGAGGTGGTGAAAAACAATCAGGGTGACATTGTCGAGCTTCGCTGTAGCTATGATCCTGAAACGCTTGGAAAAAATCCCGAAGGGCGTAAAGTTCGCGGGGTGATCCACTGGGTCTCTGCCAAACATGGTGTGAAGGGGGAGGTTAGACTTTATGACCGTCTCTTCAAGCAGGCCAATGCGGACAAGGTCGAGGAGGGCGGTCGCTTTACCGACAACCTGAATCCCGACTCTTTACGCACCCTTACCGAGTGCTATTTCGAGCCAGCACTGGCCGATGCCGAGGTTGATCAGGCCTATCAGTTTGAACGGGAGGGCTATTTTATACTCGACAGTGTTGAAGCCGGTCGTCAGCCAATGGTGTTCAATCGGGTGATCACCTTGAGAGATTCCTGGGCTAAAATTGAAAAGGGCGGTTCCTAACTCAGATCCGCAGGCGCCAGTTTGGAATCATCGGTCAATAAAAGGAAAAAATCAGTAGACAAACGGGGGATTATCCCCTAACATCCCCGGCTTTCTGGGGCCATAGCTCAGCTGGGAGAGCGCAACACTGGCAGTGTTGAGGTCGGCGGTTCGATCCCGCCTGGCTCCACCAAATATGATTAAGATAGCCCGGATTTATTCCGGGCTATCTTTTTCAGGGTTCTGCAGGCCTGCCAAGGTCATCTCAAGATTGCCCGACGGGGTAGCGGTATGCTCTGGATTGACATTCTGATTATCGCCATCATTGCGCTCTCTGCTGTCATCAGCCTGATCAGAGGGTTTGTGCAGGAGGCGCTCTCTCTCGCCACCTGGATAGCCGCATTTACCCTTGCCTGGCTTTTCTTCCGATCCCTTGCACTCGAATTGACGCCCTGGATCGATGTGCCATCGATACGGCTTGGCGTGGCCTTTGGGCTGATCCTGGTCGGAATTCTAATCCTTGGTGCGATTATCAATTATTTCATGAAGGTATTGGTTGCCTCGACGGGGTTGAGCGGTACTGATCGGATGATCGGCATATTTTTTGGTGTGGCCCGCGGTGCGGTGATTGTGTCGATTCTGGTTCTGCTGGCGGGTTTAACCCCTTTTCCAAACGATCCCTGGTGGCACGAATCACGTCTGATACCCTATTTCCAAGAGATGGCACTCTGGTTGAAGGGCTTTCTACCCAGCGACATTGCTGATAACTTCCAGTATGTTAAACCGGTATCTGAATAGAGCCTTATTCCGGCGCTGGGTTACTAAGTGACAGGGAAAGGTCAAAATGAATGATTTAGGAGCATCCGCTGGCCAAGGACTTGATGAGCTGTCCCTGTTTCGGCTGACTCTCATGCAGACCCTGGAGAACTGAACATGTGCGGTATCGTGGGCATTGTCGGTAAGACACCGGTCAATCAATCCCTTTATGATGCATTATTGGTGCTACAGCACCGAGGTCAGGATGCTGCTGGT
>JARRQD010000136.1:0-9005 GCA_037382205.1 Candidatus Thiodiazotropha sp. | reverse complement strand
AGTTACCGTTGAGATAGGCATAACTCTTTGAATTAATTATTAATTATCTACCCATGGTAGGGCGAGGCCGTAATCCTGACTGATGGCAGCGTGTGATTCAAGCCCGTAAAGAGCGATTCTACGCACCATCTGGAGATTCAACTTGCCATAGTACCCAGCATTGCGGCAGCAATTAGATTGCCACGCGCCTCATATAATTATTTTATAAGCCCCAAAATTATAACTCGAACTCCCATAGTGAATCATCAGTTTATGTAAATGATAACTATTGATTATTACCCCCGGCTTGAACAATACACATCAAACCACAGGTTTATGGAAAAAACGCTCAGAGCTCTTATCAGCCGGCTGCAACTGATCAAACCAGGTCGCCTGCTCATCATATTTCGCGAAAAATGGCTGCTGCACCCAGGAAGGGTCTCGGGCCTGGATGAACCTTAGAACAAAGACCTTTTGCCCGTTCATCTCAGTAACCCCCTGAATCTCTACTTTGCCAGGATCCGCACTCATACTCGGACCTCGGGCCGTGCGACCCAGCCCGGACACCTGCTGCATTGCCTGCCGATAGATCTGCCAGGCTTTATAGAGCGGCACTTCAAAATAGTGTCTGGCCCCGGTATCCCGTTCAACGAATTGATAGTATGGAATGATCCCGAGCTTGATCTGTTCGTTCCAAAGCTTCACCCAGTCATCCGCACAGTCATTGATATGGGCCAGCAAGGGACCTTGGCTGCGTATCTCAGCACCCGTTGCCCGCAAGCGGCGAATCGCTGCGCGAGCAATATCCGTATCAAGTTCACGCCAGTGATTGAAATGCGCCATGATCGCAACATGCTTTCCAGCCAGCACCAGATGGTGCAGCAACTCGATCAACTCATCCGCATCATCATCCGTGATAAAGCGCTGCGGCCAAAAGGTCAACGCTTTGGTGCCGATCCTTACGGTTTGAATATGGCTGAACCGGGGATGCAACAAGGCCTCCAGATAGGCCTTTAACTGGCGACTCTTCATCACCATCGGATCACCGCCGGTTATCAGCAGATCGGTCACTTCTGGATGCGCCGCAAGATAACCGTAGAGCTTCTCTTCTTCAGTGGTTGCCATGCGAAGATTTTTATCCCCGACAAACTGGGCCCAGCGAAAACAGAAACTACAATAGGTGTGGCAGGTTTGCCCCTGACTCGGAAAAAACAGTACGGTTTCTCGATACTTATGCTGCAGCCCCGGAATCGGTTCACCAGCAGAATCACGGGGCACATTATGTTCCAGCTGACCGGCGGGATGGGGATTCAGCTCATGACGAATCTCATTCGCTACAAGCCTAAGCGCTTGCTTGTCCATACCAGACCGTATCGCCATTGCCATACGGTTGTAATGCACTTCTGAAAGCATACCCTTTTGCGGAAACGTCAACTGAAAGATGGGATCATTGGGCACATTCTGCCAATCGATCAGCTCCTCAATGACATAGCCATTGACGCGAAACGGCAACACGGCAGAAACCACCTTCATCTCGAATAGCAACGACTCAGGCAGTTGCTGCAGCGCTTCAATCTTATCTAAATCCCTTGCGGTATAAACCCTAAATTGTTGCTTGGGAACCTCATCAAAATTAACGGTGTGCAGAGATGTTCGAGTCAGTGGTGACTGTTGCGGCATATTCAGCTCCAGATCTGTCGCTTGTTTAACCCGGATCTCGTGAGATCAATTGGTCGTATCAAGCCCCATGCTGAATTGGCCAGCGCCTCTCAGCCTCATCTATCGGGGGCGGAAACTTTTTTGCTGTTAGACTAAATTCAAACAAAGCCGATGATCCGTTGAGGGATTCGATCAGCAGGAGCCAATACAGCCAGCCTAAAATAGATCGATCCGCAGCAACAAAAAGCCTGCATAACTTAGAATATAACAGCATCTACTTCACGGCCTTAGTTCATCCACCTAACCCATGCGCTCTGTCAATCCAGCTATCGCCCTTTCAACTCATCAGACAGCCAGGAGCAGCAGGTAGGTTAGTGGTCCCCATTAATCCAACGTAATGGATCATGAGGGGCGCATACCCTAACAAACAATCAACAGCGGAGCAAAACCTGGGCTTTGGGCGAAATCGATGGTTGTGCAATTTTCGTAGAATATCGACTGTTTTCGCTAAACATAACCACAAATAACCATAATATAAGCATAGATAGATATATCTAATATTTGATTAATTTAGTATTAAAAACTATAAATAAGATTCTAAGCATCTCAAACCACCAATAGTTAGCTGAATCTACTTAGGAGTGGACACACGCTAAAATTCAGCCGTTATTGTGCATAGCACTATAAATTTTCAGCACCACCATTCATAATCATACTAATGTACCCATAACTAAAATATTGAGACCTACCAGACCATCCACCAAGGCCAATCTATGAATCTACACGAATACCAAGCCAAATCACTGTTTGCCAGCTATGGCATTCCTGTACCACAAGGACAAGCTGTCTCAAGCCCCAGCGAAGCCCGTACAGCGGCTCAGGGCCTTGGTGGCAACCTCTGGGTCATCAAAGCTCAAGCCCACACCGGGGGGCGGGGCAAAGCTGGAGGCGTAAAGCTGGCGCGCAACCTGGAGGAAGTTGAACAGATGTCACGTGAAATACTCGGCATGACCCTGGTCACCAACCAGACAGGCCCCCAGGGGCTGCCGGTCAATTCAGTACTTGTGGAGCAGGGCAGTGATATCGACAAGGAGCTCTATCTTGGCGCTTTGCTCGATCGCTCACGCTCACGCATCGCCTTCATGGCTTCAGAAGCAGGTGGCATGAACATTGAGGAGGTGGCCGCCACAACCCCGGAGAAGATTCTGACCACAGCCATCAATCCATCAACGGGCCTGCTGCCCTACCAGTGCCGAAAACTGGCCTTCGGACTCGGCCTGACCGGTGACCAGATCAAGCAGTTTTCTAAAATCATGATGGCCCTCTACCGCCTCTATATCGACAAGGACATCAGCCTGATCGAAATCAACCCCCTGATCATCACCGGCGATGGCAACCTGATGGCGCTGGATGCAAAGATCAACCTGGACAGTAACGCCCTCTATCGACACCAGGAGCTGGTGGCACTCAGGGATCTTTCCCAGGAGGATGAAAAGGAGGCTGCTGCCGCCCAGCACGATCTCAACTACATCACCCTGGACGGCAATATCGGCTGCATGGTCAACGGCGCTGGATTGGCCATGGCAACCATGGACATGGTCAAACTGCATGGGGGTGAACCGGCCAACTTTCTCGATGTGGGAGGTGGCACAACCGCCGAGCGGGTTACCGAAGCTTTCAAACTGATCCTCTCCGATCAAAAAGTCAAAACGGTACTGGTCAATATATTTGGTGGCATAGTTCGCTGCGATCTGATTGCAGAAGGCATCATCACAGCGGCACGCAGTATCGGTGTTGCGATTCCTGTCGTGGTCAGGCTGGAAGGCACCAACGCCAGCCAGGGCTTGGAAATGCTCGCCTCCAGTGGACTCGACTTCATCACCGCCAATGATTTTACCGAAGCCGCTAGAAAAGCCGTTGCCGCCGCCGCTTGATAGCAGACAGGAACAGAATAAGATGAGCATTCTTGTAGACAACAACACCAGAGTCATCTGCCAAGGGTTTACTGGCAAACAGGGCACCTTTCACTCGCAACAGGCGATTGCCTACGGTACCAATCTGGTCGGTGGCGTCACCCCAGGCAAGGGGAGGCAGAGCCATCTCGATCGGCCGGTTTTCGATACTGTCCACGATGCTGTTGACCAAACCGGCGCAGACGCCAGCATGATCTATGTGCCACCACCCTTTGCCGCCGACGCCATCATCGAAGCGGCAGACGCAGGCATCAAGGTAATCGCCTGCATTACCGAGGGGATTCCGATCCTCGACATGTTGAAGGTCAAAGAGGCGCTGAAGAGCTATCCAGCCAGACTGATCGGCCCCAACTGCCCTGGCATCATCACCCCTGGCGCCTGTAAGATCGGCATCATGCCGGGCGTGATCCATCAGCCCGGTAGAGTCGGCGTGATGTCCCGTTCCGGTACACTGACCTATGAGGCAGTACATCAGACCACCCAGACTGGGCTTGGGCAGAGCACCTGCGTTGGACTCGGTGGCGACCCGATCAATGGCACCAGCTTCATCGACTGCTTGAAACTGTTCGAAGAGGATGAACAGACCGAGGGCATCATCATGGTGGGTGAGATCGGCGGCTCGGCGGAAGAGGAGGCTGCCGATTACATCAAGCAGCATGTAAAAAAACCGGTTGTTGCCTATATTGCCGGTGTTACGGCACCTCCCGGCAAGCGAATGGGCCATGCGGGCGCCATCATCAGTGGTGGCAAAGGCACCGCAGAAGCGAAATTCCAGGCGCTGGAATCCGCGGGCGCCCAAGTAGTTCGCTCCCCGGCAGAGATGGGACAACGTATGGCACAAATACTCAACTGATTAGAGCCTTTAGATCCCAGGAGAGCCCCTTGAGCAGTCCGATCAACAGCCCCTATCTGCTACCTCTGGATGGCGGCTTAAAAGTTAAAGACCTGACCACTCAACCAGCGAAAGACGCGCCCGGTAAAAAACGCTGCAAGAAAAATCTCGCCAATGAGATTGATGCACTGGATGAACTCCAGCGTCGACTTTATGCTGAAGACCGCCGGTCACTGTTAATTATCTTCCAGGCAATGGATGCGGCTGGTAAAGACAGCACCATCCGCGCAGTGATGACCGGCATCGATCCCAGTGGCTGTCAGGTACTCTCATTCAACCTAAAAAGATCAGTTGGACAGCGTGATTCACCCAGCAGGTGACATAACCATCGAAGCTATTTTCATTAAAATCAGTAACCTGCTAGTAGAATGGAGCGGTCAACTGATTTTTTTAGGTTCAAGCAGCCGTCAAAACTTGAGCTGGATCACGACTTTCTCTGGCGCACCACCCGCGCACTACCGGAGCGGGGACGAATCGGCATCTTCAACCGAAGCTACTACGAAGAGACCCTGGTTGTTCGAGTCCACCCGGAATACCTCGAATCCCAGCGGCTATCGATTCCGAGCGATCTGACCGATTTATGGCAGCAACGATTTGCCTCGATTCGCCAATTTGAACAACACCTGGCACTCAATGGCACTGTAATCCTCAAGTGGATAAGGATGAACTCTCACAGTTCAACCAGATGCGCCACCTGCTTGAGAACGAATAAACATAGGCTTGAGAAATCGACTATAGCGGATATCCTTTTGTCGAGCCATAATAGGACTCAATAACAATAGAAATCACTGCTGTCCCATTTATTTTGCTCGGTAAGTCTCGTTGTTCATGAATTGCAGGGCTTTTTGTTTTGACCAGGATCCATGGACATGAGAATCGAAATAGAGGGGTGCCTTCTCCCACAGGGAGAAGGGCAGGATGAGGGGATAAAAAATCAAAGCGTTTGCTTGTTCAAATCACCTCACCCCAGCCCTCTCCCTGAGGGAGAGGGTACTGAGTGGGACAGCAGTGATAAAAAATGTAGAACGCCACAGAAAATTAGACCTCATTAAAGGGCACTGGCACTCATTATGTACCAACGGATACTCACACTAATCGTCGTCGGTCTGACCCTCTCCCTGCCTGCTGCCGCCGATCGCCACAAAGAGACTCGAAATAACCGACAGAAGGCCGTCACCGTATGCAATGACTATCGGGTCAAGTACCGACTGCCGTGCTTTGTCTCACGCAACAGATGTCCGATCGGATTCGAGATTCTCGAACGCTTCAATCAGGTCCCAGGTGCGGAATATATGGCCTGTCGAGACTTACGCCACGAACGCCCGAGAAACCAGCAGCAGAACAAAATGCACAATAACAAAAGGCAGATCTTGCTCAAGCAGTTTGATCAGCTGGTTAATAGGGCCTCAGAAGCTCAGCTTGGTGAAGCTGCCCGTCTGGCGGATTCCACACTCAGCAAGCTCTCCAACTTTTTCTCTCAGATCAGCCTGGAGCAGATCACCATCCATCGCAGTCAGGCGATCAGCAGAGGCTGTTTCAACGATTGCCAGAAAATCTATTGTTCAGCGAATGAACCGGTCAGCGACTGGATCAGGCCGGATGCCAAACAGATCTCCAGCAGACTGTTGATCCAGGTAGCGCATGCCGAACGCTGTGAGATCCAGGGAGGCAGAGAGCGCTATATCAGTAACTGGTTGCGCGAGCTGCCAGAGACGCTGCTTGAGAACCTACAGCAACACAAAGGCATTGACGCAACACAAATCCAATACGCAAAGTACATTGAAACCCATGCGAAAAATCGGGCCAAGAGCGTATGCCGCCGTATGCGCTGCAGCAACTGAAAGCTAAACACTTGAATCGAATCGAAAGTCGCATTTACCCATGCCCCTATTGCGGGGAAGAGAATGAAGCACTGATCGAGCGCATCGCTTCAGACCAATGCTACATTGAGGACTGTCGCGTCTGTTGTCGCCCCATCACACTAAAGATCACCAGCCATCCAAAGATCATACTGGAGGTAAAACGGGATGATGAGTAGACAACTCCAGCGCAGATAGCACGAAGTAAAATCTGTCGCCATGGGTAAATCTACACAGCTGGAAACTTGAATAAAGCTATCGGCGATAAATGCTATTCAAGCGCTCAATCAAGGTCGCCCAGGACTGCTGATCCGCCTGCTGGTTATAAACCAATGGCAACTCAAATTGCTTACCAAACTTATCCGCATCAGGATTGGTAAATGAGTGCTTGGCGCCCGGGTAGTTAATGAAGCGGTATTTCACATTGGCATGGGCCATTTCCGCCATGAATGCATCGATATGATCCTGTTTTACGAAAGGATCATCAGCACCATTAAACACCATCACTTCGGCTTTGACCACCCCCTTCTCCGCTGGCTTGGTTGGTGGCAGACTCCCATGAAAACTGCCCACCAGATCGAGATCCAACCCTCTGCGTGCCATCTCAAGTACGATTCCGCCACCAAAGCAGTAGCCAATTGCCGAAACATCCTCAGTCGCCACACTCTTATGCTTCTGTAACAAGGACATAGCCGCTTTGAACCTTTGCGTAGCAACCGCCATGTTCTGCTTCACTTCAGCAGCGAATTTCCCCGCATCCTTTGGATGACTGGCCTGTTTACCATCACCATACATATCCACCGCCAGTGCGGTATAACCCATGCTGGCAAGTTGTTCGGCTCTTTGACGGGCATAGGCATTGTGCCCCCACCACTCATGTACAACCAAAATACCAGGGCGTTTTTCCTGCACCGCATCGTCGTAGGCGAGATAACCTTTCATCAGGGTGCCTGCAGAGCGATACTCAACCGGCTCACCCACCACGGCCGCACCTGCAGTCAGAGAAAAAGCGTACAGACAGATGCCGAATAGAGTTAATTTCATTAGACCATCCTCTTATATTTTCACTTCATAGGTGAAAGCTGAGCAAGCACAGTGAGGCATTGGCCATACAGAATCAGCCGACACACAAGCTATGCAAAGCTGGTTTATTTGATAACCCGACAGATCAACGGGCCATGCATGGCTCTGTCAGGGTGGTAATGGCCGTCATAAAACCGGTACCATCCGCCACATGAGACTGCTCTTTTTACTACTCGCGTTATTCAGTTATAACGGCTTCGGCGATGAAATCAACCTGACGGACTCTGAGGGCAACGATATCCCGATCCAAGTCACCCCAGCAACGGGTGATTTTTTAATGATCTGGCTAGTCGATCATGTTGAACAGCGCCCCCTGTTCGAGGGATTGCTGAAAAACATCGCGAAGGCCGGTATTGAGGTGTGGCGTGTCGATCTCCTGGAAGCCTACTTTCTGCCCAGATCCAGCGAGCAGATCCGTACCCTGAGTGGAACAGGCGTGGCTTCCATCCTCAAAGCAGCCCATCAACAAACCAACAAACAGATCATCCTGGCCGCCTACGACCGCATGCCTCTGCCCCTGTTGCGTGGCATACATCAGTGGCAGACCGAAGGGGAACCATCACGCTTCACCGGTGCTGTGCTCTTCTACCCAAACCTCTTTGGTCCACCACCGATTGCTGGAGAGCCGCCGACAGTCGATCCAATTCTATACGCCACCAACACACCCACGATCATCTATCAGCCAGCCCTCGGTAGCCATCGCTTACGTATCAATGAGGTGATGTCGGCACTCTGGCAAGCCGGCTCAGCCAGCTATCTCGTTCTCGTGCCTGAGGTAAGGGATTGGTTCATCATGGATGATGAGGATCATAAGCCGACTAAAAAGGACCTCGAAGCCACTCAGCGAATTCCACAACAGATCAAACAATTTGCCAAACTGCTTGAGACTCACCCCAAGCCTGCCAGGCCACTACCATTGGCCAGCAAAAAGCCGGAAACCAGGATAATCCGCTCACTGGTAGAGCTCGAACAGCCCAGTACTGCCCCCCCATTCAATCTGGCGGATATCCAGGGCAAGCGACTTGAGAGCCGTGTTCTACAAGGTCAAGTTGGGCTGATCAACTTCTGGGCAACCTGGTGCCCGCCCTGTGTCGAGGAGATCCCCTCCCTGAATCGTCTGCAGCAGCTATTCAAAGATCGCGATCTGCGGATCATATCCATCGATTTTCGTGAAACACCGGAAGAGATGGCTGACTTTTTACAACAGATTCCAGTCGACTTCCCCGTGCTGATGGATCAGGATGGAAAGACCTCGCATAACTGGCAAGTCTTCAGCTTTCCCAGCTCTTTCCTCATCGACCGACAGGGACGCATCCGTTATTCAGCCAATCGGGCCATTAATTGGGACAGCCAAGAGGTCATCAATACCTTGAACCTGCTGCTCGCCGAGTAGCCTGAAAATAGCTGCCATTCCCTTCTAATTGATCACTGTTTCGCAATCAGCATACTTTTCATTGTTCAAAACCGTGACCATAATCATATAAGAGAATAAGCTTTTTATTATAATCTCATACACCCTCCTTCTCCTGATACCCTTAAGAGTAGAAATCCCAGGGCAAC
>JARRQD010000135.1:2113-11122 GCA_037382205.1 Candidatus Thiodiazotropha sp. | reverse complement strand
GGCTCAGCAGGATATCCTGGATTATATTTCCATGTTCTATAACAGTCGCCGTCTGCACTCATACCTGAATTACATGAGTCCCAATGATTATGAACGGCAGTTAACGGAGCAGAATAAAGTGGCTTAACTGGGGTGTAACAAAATCCTTGACCACGTCAAACATCTTGTAAATAGACCATGCCAAATATTCTGATTCATCATCAGAATATTTAAATGGCCAGTATCAAAACCCAGCTTCACAATATTGCCATTCATTTGACTTTAGATAATTTCACGGTTGGTTGGTTAATTGAGCGATGTTATTTGTTTAGCTCTAGATAGCATAGATCTCTAAAGCATGAGGGGGGCGCCTGTTCCATGGGATCATTATCAATGGGGAGATCAGGGTGTGACAGGAGGGTGATAAGTTTATGTCATTGATTCAACCTAAAAAGATCAGTTGGACAGCGTGAAGGGTGGGCTTGTCGCCTCATTGAGGTGTTATGAGTTAAGGTTTTATTATTTCGTTAAAAAACTCGATTTGCTTCCAAGTCGGTTGAGTGATCGCTACGAAGAAGTATTCTTATGAGGTTTTACTTTATTTATGGCTTGTTATCTGCTGATTGAATCTAATTGTATCAAGCTGAAAAATTGCTGTATTGCCAGTAAAAATATAATAAAGATTCAATTCAAAAATGTAGAGCTAAACTATTTTGTGTGAGACGTAATGGGTAAAAGTTAAATTGTAAACAACATGATGCCCTGAAGTTAATATAAGGAGTGTGCATTAGCGGCATAAAGGCTACTAACACTTAAGAAGTAGAAAGTCTATACAAATAATAACAATGACGCTTATTGGGTTGTATGCTAATTAATTAGGTAGCTAGTGTAGTGTCCTATACAAATCATACATTTAGACGGGGCCTATTATGAAATTGAGCTTAAATCCCTTGCCTCGCCCTGCGGCAAGCCTCTCAAGCCACGATTGTGGCGTTGCACCCCTTGCAAAGGAAACCGCCATTCCCGGCGGGCTGCGCCTTGCACTCGCGGCTTGAGTGGCTTTCTAAATGCACGCTTTATATAGGACACTACACTAGATGATTTAGTAAACACTGGCAGGATCAAGTGGCGAGATAGAGAGGCGCAAAATTAAAGGACGTTATTCTAGTTTGCCGTTTAATTGCATGTCTCAAAAAAAGTTCACGAAGAGCGCTCAGTAGTAGTCAAGGTGCAAGGGTTCTCGCTCTATAAGCTCGTGTTTAGGTATGGAATCATGACCCTATGATTACTTATCTTTCTGATATCAAGTAGGAATGGATTACTGTGGATTGTCTTTTGAATGAGTTGTGTAAAGTCGGCTTATTGCGGTGGATGATCTGGGGTTTATTGAGTTAAGCACTGTAATTCAGGTGTAAAGACTGGTATCGATTGTCTTGATGACTTCTCTGATTACAGACTGTCATTTATTTCAGTAATGTACAGAGTGTAGGGATTGTTACGGAAAATGTGGGAAGGACCCTATGAGACTAATTTCTATTGATGCGCTTCGATTTGTGGCTATAGTAGCTGTAATCGTTATTCACGTTTACCCCGCCGGTGATGATGAGTTGGTTGGGCAGGTTTTGAATCAGCTTGCACGATTTGCAGTACCATGTTTTTTTGTCGTAGCAGGTTATTTCTTTTTTAAAAAAACTGCTGATGATAAATCATCAAGTTTCAGTTATTTTATAAAATATGGCGTGAAAATAGTCTATATCTATCTGATTTGGTATATTATATTTGCCTATTTGCCTCTCTTGTTGCCAGATAAGTGGGGGGATATCGAGCAGTACGGATTTTTCGTAGAGTTTCTCAATGAGTCGAAACATATTGCAAATGAGTTAAAGAGTCATTTGCTCTATTATCTTCTCGCAGGTGGGAGGGCAGACCACCTTTGGTTTTTACCTTCTCTGGGCATGGGGATTTTCTTACTCTATTTAGCAATCTATTTTGATTTTTTATTATTGGGGTCCGTTCTCTCTTTTGCTCTCTATGTTTTGGCAATTCTTATGGGGCCTTATGCAAACTCTAGCATTGGGGTTGATCTTAGTATCGGTGGTAGGAATGGTCCATTTTTTAGTAGCTTCTATGTTTTTACAGGAGCTTTGCTTGCGAAATACCCGATAAATATTACAAAAAATAAAAGTTTAATTATTGCCTTAGTTGGTATGGTGCTCCATTTGTTCGAGTCCTTTTATTTGGGGTCCGTATATGATCTTCCAATAAGATCGCATAATTTTGGGTTCGCAACGCCAATTTTTTCGATTGGGATTATTCTTTATGTATTTGCAAAACCATCGCTCGGGTCTGCTCTTAAACTCGATCTTCTTGGTAAGTATGTAATGGGTATCTATGTTAGTCACTACCTTTTTATAACGCTTTTATACGCTACTCACAGCATGCCCTCGTCTGGTTTGATTCGGGTAGCTCTTATTACTCTCATCTCGTTGGGTTTTGTTATGGTTGTGTCACGAATTCCGTTGGCTCGCTATTTAGTAAAAATCTAATGACGATAATTTTTATCCCTAAATGATTGACCCGGCGTGCAGTTACTTCCCTGTCAGGGCTACAAGCAAACTCAAGGCGACTGAAATGGAACTCTAGGATCGCTGGGTTGATAGATCGGGCAATAGCTTCTGTGTAAAGCGAACGTAGCGCGCTAAATTAGGCTTGGCTTATCGCTTTTATATCAGTAGGTTGGCTGGGGGGGCGCAGAATCAAGCTAAAAGTAAATTGACAGCATAAAAAATGCCACCCTTGGGAAAGGGTGGCATTTTTGAGCTTGTGAAGACGACGCTTCTAGCTAAGCCGATCGTGTATCAGTCTTTATTTACGCGCTAATCTCCTGGCGCCGATGCCGACTAATCCGAGCCCGAGCAGTGCAAGTGTGCTGGGCTCGGGTACATTGTTGGAAACTGAGAATTTCTGTGATGCATGTCCATCATATTCGCCAAAAGCAACCATCGGTGTTTCCAGATTTGCGCCGATATAGATACCAGTGCCTTCGGTCACTCCAGTTTCTTCGAGATCAAGATCAAACAGGGTGCTGCTCAAGTTGAAATTGACAACATTGAGAAAGGAGGTGTCAACTGAGAAGTCAAAGCCATCATAACCATTACCTGCTGCACCGTAAAAATGGATATAGTCTGTGGGGCCGCCCCAGCCATCCTGAATGGCATATACGCCATCAACGCGCTCAAACCTGAAATCTACCACACTACCATCTACGAGGTGAGTTAGAGAGATGCGACCGCTCCAGTCTCCTCTTAGGCGTGTTCCATAATCGTTGCCAGTCCAACGAACTGACCAATCTTCATAATTTTCATTGGTCCAGATGTAATATCCAGCTGGGTTACTGTCAGCAGGGCCTGGTCTGCTATCGAAGTTAGCTGTCGCATCGCCACTGAATATTGGGTACGCCTGAATGGCTGTACTCATGCAGAAAGCTGCGAGTGCTAATGTTGTGGCGATTGTTTTTTTCATCTGTTGATACCTCACTCAGGATCTTAAATTAACAACTTACGCAGTGCGAAGCATAAATGATGCCCAGCGCTGTAAATAGATGAAATAATTGTATTAATCGTTTAATTCAGTCCGTGTTTAATTTTTATTGTCAAAAAAATCGACATTCAATTTAAGTGTCCAGGAAGTCCATAAAAGGAGGGTGTCTGTTGGTAACGAAAGGGGTTGCAACGCCGCCCTGCGCCGCCACAAGTGTGCCATTCACGTTGTAGCGTGATTCACCAGAAGATGACCATGACCATCGAAGCTATTTTCTTCAAAATCAGGAACCTGCTATTAGAATGGAGCGGCCAACTGATTTTTTTAGCTTCAATAGAGTGATTGTGTGTCAGGTCTCGTTGAGTAGAGCCTCGAAATGAACTGTTCTTTAGGTATGTAGATGGGTCTCTAAGAACCGAACGATATACTTATCTATTGGTGAGATTCAAAGATTGCCATAGCCATTCTGTTAGCAGCTTCTCTCGATGGAGGGAACGCAAACGCTTTGATATTCTATCCCCTCATTCTGCATTTCTCCTAACAATAGGAAAATCATGTCAGTAAATGTATCTGATGTTAAAAACATCCATTGGCTCTGTTGCTTGCGGTTTTCATAATCCAATTGAGCCATTCTCTGGTAGCATTAGGCAGTCGTGGTCCGACAATTTTTCGCATACAGGCCTCACTTGTGTCACACCTCGCCGCAGTAATATGGATCTATAATTTAAATTAGCTGGTTGAAAAAAGATAAGTTGATCGGATTAATCAGATTATTGTTAAACGAGTGCCTATCTGATGCATAGATGCTAAGTGTCATAAACAGTTTATTAATAGTCAAAAGCTAATTTTTAAATAAAATAACGAAAAGCTATTATGATAACGATCAGTGATCGTTTTGTTGCTGTAACTGAATGTCAATCAGAAAAGAGCGTGCTAAGATTGCTGTCCTAACAAATTAATCACTGCATAGTGATGGTGATTGCTTTAAAAATATTATTAAGTCTAAAGGTTTGATTGATAATATGATCATGTAGGAGTTCCGGATATGGGTAATTATTTCATTGCTATCTCACTGATCCTTCTTCTTATTTTAGGTGTGATTGCAATATTCCTTGCTGGTAGCAGTCATGATGACTCATCCATGGATAATATGAAAGATGAAGATATGTAGTGTTAGTTTTTTAGTTAATGCAAATCGTATATTAGCTCATGGTTTTTAAATATGAGCACTTGATCAATGAGTGGATAATTTGACCATCTATGGAAGTATTATTTTCAAGTGCCAGTTGACTAGGTTATGCTTAACAAATTGTTGATAACCAGGGCAAGATTTTTCGATATTTTGGCGCAGTTGGATTTGATTCTTCTAGTCTGGGTTATCTTTACAAAAATATTGATTTATATTGCTATAGAGCAGAAGGAGAGGGGATTGGTGATGTGATATAAATGGGGAGCGGGTCAACGGAGACCAGCAAGATCTCCATCAACCCATATTTATCGAAAATCATTAAGGCGCTGCTTCAACAGCAGCTCACTTAACCAAATACACTACCTGTTTTTACTCCCATTAACTTCAAGATTAACGGTAGGGGGCAGAATTTGGTAATCGGAGCTTGAAAAATCATAAAGCCGACAAAAATCGAGGCATAGAGAAAGTAGATATTTTGCGTGGTGAGATAAGCGCCCACAGTTGCCATAATAAGAATGCCGACAATGGTGAATGTAATTCTTTCTGCGGTCATGATAATCGACTCCTGGATAATGTTACTCAATAGTGAAAACCTTTCAATACGACGTGCTAGTGTGGTGTCCTATACTGTTTGACGTTTTCAGAGGCCCGCAAGTGGCTCAATTCTGCGTTGCAGCCCTTGTTAATGGGGCAACCATTGATGGCGGGCTGCGCCTTGTCTTGAGTCATTTGCGGGCCTCCCTTCGAGCGCGATGAGAAGCCATCATCCGCGTTGTTGCGTTGCTTGGAAAGGGCGCGCCATTCCCTGCGCAACGCGTCTAGCGGCTGATGGCTTCTCGTCGCGCTGAAATCGTCAAGCAGTATAGGACACCACACTAGGTCGTCTCAGGTAGGCTCATTTACTCATGTTGAGAGAGATTGATCTGCAACATTTGTTACATTCAGACCCTCTGTTTTGAGTAACCAGGAGTGTTTTTAATCCGTAGATCATTGATGGGGCTTTGATCTATTGCGGTTTGTCAATCATCCTGAAAAAATCAGTTGACCGTTCCATTCTAATAGCAGGTGTTTGATTATGATGAAAATCGCTTCGATGGTTATGATCACCTACTGGGTGAATCACACGCTTGTAGCGGCGTATGGCGGCGTTGCAACTCCTTGGAATAGCTGTCTATAAAGGCTAAGCTATTTCTATTAAAGATAAGCTATGCAGCTTGCTTTTTTATGTCGGCAATCAATGTGACAGCTTGCTGCTCAACGCATCCAGAATTCAGGCGAGAGAAGTACTAATAAGGTGAATATCTCCAAACGCCCCAGCAGCATTGCAATTATGGAAAGTAGTTTTCCCAGGTCACTGACACCCTGAAAGGTGAAGGCGACCTCCCCCAAGCCCGGCCCCAGATTGTTCATGCACGTAGCAACTGCAGCAAATGCCGAGTGCTCATCTAATCCTGCATGGATCATCAGCAATACGAGTATTGCGAAGGTTGTTATATAGAGCCCGAAAAAGCCCCAGATACCCTGCATCAGTCGGGCATCTACATGACGTTTACCCATCCGTAAGGGGATCAAGGCATGCGGATGAATCAGTGAGCGGACCTGCTGAAAGCCTTGCTGGATCAGCAGCATCACTCTCATCACCTTCATTCCGCCCGCTGTGGACCCTCCACAACCCCCGACAAAACTGATGTAGATCAAAAGCATTGGCAAAAAGTCAGGCCAGTGAGAAAAATCGACCTTGGCAAAGCCGGTACTGGTTACCAGGGATACCACCTCAAAAGTTGCGTTCTGAATACTGGTTGGCAGCGAGCTGTATTCCTCTTCAAGCAGAAGCATTGTACTCACAACAAGCACCACCACGACCACAAAGTAGAGAAAGGTCTTAGCCTCTGGGTCCCGTAGGTAGTGGAGCGGATTGCGTTGACGCCAAACTGCGAAATGGACACCAAAGTTAATTGCCGCCATCAACATAAAGATGACCGCCACCCATTCGATTAGATTACTTTCATAGTAACCAATACTGGCATCATGGGTGGAGAAGCCACCTGTTGAAACGGTTGAAAGACTATGCGCAACGGCATCGAAGAGAGTCATACCTGCCAACCAATACCCAGCAGCGCAGGCAACGGTCAAGCTGACATAGAGTAACCATAAGGCGCGTGCCGTTTGCACCAGCCTCGGGGTCAACTTCTCTTCCTTGGTTGGACCAGGCATTTCGGCGCGGTAGAGCTGCATACCACCTATACCTAAAACAGGTAAGACAGCAATACCAAGCACAATCAGACCCATGCCCCCAAGCCATTGCAGCTGCTGGCGATAAAAGAGCACCGATTTAGGCATCTCATCGAGACCACTCATGACCGTCGCACCGGTGGTGGTGACGCCGGAAACCGCCTCGAACAGCGCATCCAATGGTTTAAGATCCGTACTGATAATCAAGGGCCAAGCCCCCAACATGCTGATCAGTAACCAGAATAGCACCACAATCAGGAAACCTTCACGAGCCCCCAGCTGGGCGCGTTCGAGACGACCGATCAACCAAAGCGACCCACCCAGTAAAAGCGAGCCGAAGAATGGTTTGAGGAAGTTGAAAAACTCTTGGCTCTCACCATAACCGAGGGCAAGTATCATCGGTATCAACAGGGTGAAACCGAAAATAATCGAGAAAACACCAATTATTTTTGCTATTGAGTATAGGTGCATGAAAATCCCTTATGTAAAGAGTATATAGGATATAGACGCCTCTCTTTACCAAGGACTCCCCCTAGATAGTGTCGACAATACAATGACGGATGCGACTATAGCCAAGAATGTAGTCCATATTGGCCTTGATGTCGACGACACCACAAAGCGGATGGTGCTATTGCAGCAGATTATCCAGCAATCCAAACCCTGATATCGTCTCTGCCGCGTAGGGCTGAGGTGTCAAGGCGGTGTCGATCTGAGTTTCAGCAACTCGGCCATGTCCGTAGAGCTGATTGGCTTGCTGAACAAGTAGCCTTGCGCGTAGTCGCAGCCTTGTGCGCGAAGGTAACGGAGTTGTTCCTCGGTCTCCACCCCTTCGGCGATGACTCTCAGATTGAGGCCATGCGCCATGGATATGGCAGCACTGATCAATTCCCGGTCGGCTTTGTCCAGACTGATATCGCGTACGAAACTCTGATCGACCTTGAGTATGCGGAAGGGGTAGCTGCGAAGGTAGCTGAGTGAAGAGTATCCGGTACCGAAATCGTCCATGGCTACGAGGATTCCCAGTGCGGTAATCTTGCTGAGTGTCTCCTCTACATAGGTATGACCGGTCATGAGGACACCTTCGGTGATCTCGAGTTCGAGCTGCTGGGGTTGTATGCCGGATGTTGCCAACAGCTGTTTGATGTCTTCGAAGAGAGAGGCTTTCAGGAACTGTCTGGGTGAGATGTTGACGGCAATTCGAAATTTACTATCGAATTCTTTCTGCCATTTGGCAGCCTTGTTCAAGGCTTCATCGAGTACGAATTCACCCAGCTTGATGATCAGGCCGGTCTGTTCCGCGATAGGTATGAAGTCGCCGGGAGGAACGCTGCCCAGGACTGGGTTGTTCCATCGAAGCAGTGCTTCGGCGCCGACGATGTGTCCGGTTTTTACATCGATCTGAGGTTGGTAATAGATGCAAAATTCTTCTCTTTCTAGGGCGCCGTGAATCTGTTCTTCCAGCACCAGCCGTTTGGAAACCTGCTGATTCATTTTTTCCGTAAAAAAGGAGAAGGTGTTGCGGCCCGACTCCTTGGAGTGGTACATGGCAGAATCGGCACTTCTCAACAGGCCCGATGTGGAGTCACTGTCATCGGGATAGACGGCGATACCGATGCTCGCCGTGACAAGCAGTTCACGCTCGTCGATTTCGAATATTCGTCTGAAGCTGTCGAGAATTTTTTCTGCGATGAACTGGGCCGCTTCCGGTTGGTGCAGGCCACTCAATAAGACGATAAATTCATCACCACTGAGCCTTGCGACAGTATCGCCAGTCCGAACGGAAGTGAGCAGCCGTCGCGAGGCTTCAACCAGCACTTTGTCACCGACTTCATGTCCCAAAGAGTCGTTGATTTTCTTGAAATCATCGAGGTCAATAAACAATACGCCGACTTTATCCTTACTGCGCTTCGATTCATTGAGCATTTGGGCGAGTCGATCCATGGCGAGGAATCGGTTGGGGAGATCGGTCAGACTGTCGAAATGTGCCTGGTGGAGTATCTGTTTCTCATTTTGTTTTCGGGTGGTAATATCTTCATTGACCGCGAGGTAGTGCTCAATTTCACCCTGGT
>JARRQD010000135.1:0-2101 GCA_037382205.1 Candidatus Thiodiazotropha sp. | reverse complement strand
TTTTTTTGTTCTGGAACTCACCTTCCCAGGATTGCTTGCTACTGATTGTCTGCCAGAGTCTGTGATAAATGCTGTCTGGTATCTTTCCAGATTTCAGTATCTTAGGATTCTTCCCCTTGATCTCGTCAAGTGTATAACCCGATACGGTTTCGAAACTGCTGTTGACGTATTCGATATCGCCATCCGGGTTGGTGATGATCACTGAAACCGGGCTCTGTTCGATTGCCTGAGAGAGTGTGCGAAGCCTCGATTCGATATGCTTGCGCTCGGTGATGTCCCGGTAGACGGAAACGATCATATCGTCAGACAATTTGTAGATCCAGTTCTCCCGCCAGGAGCCGGGGGGGTTACGATCATCTTTATAGTAAAAATCTGGAATATAGGTTAGTTTTCCGGTTTCATAAACCTGACGAAATAGATCAAAGATGCCGGATGAACGCACACTCGGGAAAACATCCAACACACGTCTACCCAAGAGTTGACTTCTCTCTAACTGTTCCGTTTTCTCAGCACTCCGGTTGAAATCCTGGAACACGAAATCCTCGCCGTCATCAACCACCTTGAAAACGGCAGCGGCACTTGGCATCTGGTCGAACAGTGCCTGGTAGTGTTGTTCGCTATCCAGCAGTTTTTTCTCATACTGCTTTTGTGTCGTTATGTCCTGGATGACACCTCTCAGCATCTGTACTTCGTTTTCATCCCCATACTTTTGCACCGCTTGACACTCCAGCCATCGAATCTCGCCATCTGGTCTGAGAATGCGGTATTGCATATGGTGAGTCGTACCGTCAGTGACGGCACTACGCAGTGAAGCGATGACAGCATCCTGGTCATCAGGATGCAGAATCTGACTGAGCAATTCGGGTCCGGCTTCGCCGGAGGGTTCTCTGCCGAGGATACGGTAGATTTCCTCTGACCAGTGGGCGCGCATGGTGGTTGGGTCGAGTTCCCAATCACCGATCTGGGCAATGGATTGCGCCTCTCTTAGCAGGTCCTCTTTCTCTCTCAGGTGACGCTCGGTCAGCTTGCGCCGCGAGATATCTCTGGAGAAACCCACGGTGCCGAGAATTTGGCCATTTTCGTCAACCACAGGCGCCTTGTAGGTTTCGAACCATTTTTTGATACCCTGTACCGAGACCTCCTCTTCGACATTTTTTCGTTTGCCGCTCGATAAAATCTTCCGGTCATCCTCGCGATAGGCATCCGCCAGTTCCTCTGGCCAGATATCCAGATCGGTTTTGCCGATCAGATCGTCTGCGGAGGGCATGCCGGCTGCGTGTGCACAGGCTTCATTGACCGACAGGAATCTGGATTCGGTGTCCTTCAGCCAGACCATAAATGGGAAATTGTCGAGCAGCGCACGTTGATAGCTCTCTTTTTCGATGAGCGCTTCCTTGGCCTTGTGCCATTCTGTGATGTCGTCGTAGATGCCCAGCACACCATAAATAATCCCCTCATCATTTATCAGCGGGACTTTAGAAGTCCGTAGCCATTTGACGCTGCCGTCCGGTGAGGTTTGCGGTTCTTCGTACGCCAGAATCCGTTCACCCCCGTTAATGACCTTCAGGTCGTCAAGACGATAGTCTTCCGCCTGTTCACGCCAACCCATATCGAAGTCATTTTTGCCGATCAAGTCCTCTGGCGTTGCATTGCCGGAATCCCATGCGAAGGCGGGGTTGCATCCTAAAAAACGGAGATCCTTGTCTTTCCAGAAGATGCGCATGGGAATTGTATCGATGATTTTTTGCAGCAGCTCCTTCTGCTCAGCGATTTTGCTGCGCGCCCGATGCAGCTCAGTGATCTCGTCGATGATCGTGACGAAGTGTTCGGTATGGTTGGATTCGTCTCGTATCAGCGATATGGCGACCCGTACCCAGACAGTATGTCCCGACTTGTGCAGATACCGCTTGTCGATACTGTAGGTGTTGTATTCGCCTTCGCGAAAGCGCTGCACAAGACGTTCATCCGCTTCAAGGTCATCTGGATGGGTGATCTCCTGGAAAGTGGATTCGAGTAGCTCGTTTCGGCTGTAACCGACGATCTCGCACAGCTTGTCATTGACCTCAAGCCAGCGCCCATCCATGCCGACCCGGGCGATTCC
>JARRQD010000134.1:0-9048 GCA_037382205.1 Candidatus Thiodiazotropha sp. | reverse complement strand
ACCAACAATACGGTGGTGCCTTACCCGGTCATATCTCGCAGCTACCGGTGTATCCGTTTAGTGAGAAAAGATATTGGATATATCCGTCTGACCGGCAGGCCCCTTTGCAAGACTATTCACCCGGGTATCTTTCAGCGGATTCAGTTCCATCCCCAGCCAGTGAGAGAGAATCGACTCCCAGTGCCAAGTTTATTCCCATCGACTTAAATGCAGCGAAAGCTTTGTCGACAAAAGCGCGAGCAGAGAGTGAGTCTGTTTCAGACATTGCGAATGTCGTCCGTCCCGGGCAACCGCACAGCCGTGACGTAAACCCGGAAGATGATGCGGTGATTTTAAGGTCGATACGCAAGGTACTGAATAAGATTTTGTATCTGGACGAGGATGATGAGATCGATATCAAAGGAAGTTTCACAGATATCGGATTGACCTCGATAACCATCGTGACTTTTATTCAAGAACTGAATAGAGAGTTCAACCTGAATCTGCGGGAAACCATCGTGTTTGATTACACGACTCTTCATGATTTGACCAAGTATATACAGGCCGAAATTGAGAAGAACAGTATAGCGGTGGCACGGTAGGTATTTAACCCGGCGCCCTAGATAGAGTGCCAGTTTATAACAGGACCTAACAACTCGATTTCGGAGATATCATGTTAGAAGTACTCAATAGTTATTGCCATGGATACGTCGCTATCCCTGTAATTTTGGCGTGCAAGAGAAAAGGACTTTATGAGTTGTTGAATCGGGAGCCGGTTCACTTTGGCGATATCGTGGAGAGGCTAAATGCCAATAGCGGTCATTTACGTGTTGCGTTGCGCATTCTGGAATCAATGGATTGGATAGATAGGAACGCCGACGATTGCTATCAGGTGACAGCGCAAGCAGGCATGCTTGACCTTGTTCCTGACAATGTAGTAGAACTTCTGGCGTTTTCGCCTGAGCGGTATTTCCGTGAAGGCGCTCAAAGCACTGTCTCTCTCTCTCCATGGATCGATCACTCCCGGCGTGGCTGGAGTGGGGTTGACCCCGTGCTGGCTGAAATGCTGGACGGACTTCTGCTTCTCCCGCTGCTGATGGGGCTTTTCATGTCAAATCTGTATGACAAGAAGCACGGCCGGCTATTGCTTGATAAGACGCCGCAATCAGTCGCCAGTGAAATCACCCCATTGTTTATCGAACATAAATGGTGCCATCCGCATCTTGATAAGGAACTCCTGTTAACGGACCTGGGAAGGTTCTTTGCGGAGCGTGTGCTGGTATTTGGCACAGTGGTCTCCTATACCCCGATGTTGCGCCAGATAGAGGCAGTGATTTTTGGCAATAGTAGGCAAGTATTCGCCCATGATGCCGAAGGGCATGAGCTGCATGTGGACCGCCAGTTGAACGTGATCTCGAGCGGCTTTAGCCATCAGCGCTTCTTTAACGAGATTGAAGAGGTAATCCTGTCGATATTCAATCAACTGCCGGTAGAGGATCAGCCCAGGTATGTCGCCGACATGGGATGTGGAGATGGGACGCTACTCAAGAAAGTCTACCAAATCATCAAGGATCAATCCGCTCGGGGCAAGGTTCTGGATAGATACCCCGTCACGCTGATCGGGGTGGATTATAATCAAAAGGCGCTTGACCAAACCCAGGCAACGTTAAAGGGAATACCATCGTTGGTCATTCGTGGCGATATCGGAGATCCGGAGAAGCTGGAGGAAGATCTGGAGCGCCACATCGGTGATGTGGATCAAGTTCTCCATCTCCGGTCATTTCTCGATCATGACCGGCCGTTCATACCTCCCACAAACGAACAGGCCTTAAAAGATAGAGAAAAAATCCACTATCAAGGTGTTTATGTCGACCGCAAGGGAGAGGAGATTAAACCACATGTGGCGGTGCAAAGCCTGGTCGAGCACTTTCAGCGCTGGGGAAGAATCAAGAGTCAATATGGGCTGATCGTATTGGAGGTGCACTGCCTGCCTCCTGTTACCGTGTCCGGTTTTTTCAGGGAGAGCGAGAATCTACATTTCGATGCTTACCATGCCTTTTCCGGGCAACTGCTGGTGGAAGCAGAGATCTTTATCATGGCTGCTGCCGAGGCAGGATTGTTTCCAAGGCTGCAATTCTCAGAAAAATCGCCCAAATATCTCCCGTTTACCCGCATCACTCTGGACTATTTTGAACCCAGGGATTATAGGGTTCGCATTGCGGCAGAACGGGATATTCCAGCTTTGCTGCAGTTGGAACGATCATGTTTTCCAACTCAGATTGCCGCTACTGAATCCCTGTTACGCCAACGGCTGAAAGCCTTTCCGCTCGGGCAGATGGTATTGGAAAAGGGAGAGCAGCTCATAGGTGCGGTCTATTCCCAGCGGATTCAGGAGATCGAGTCGCTTCATCATGCCACGATTAGTGATATCCCACTGTTGCATGTCGAAAACGGCTCCATTCTGCAATTGTTGTCGTTGAATGTATTTCCGGAATATCAGCATCAGCAATTGGGCGATCAGCTTCTGGATTTCATGCTGTACCGTGCTACTCTCATGAACGGTATCGAGTCGGTAGCGGGGGTCACGCGGTGTATCGGATATAATCAAGAGATGCCGATGAGCTTTATCGAGTATGTAAAAGATACCATGGAGGAGGGCTGGTTTAAGGATCCGGTATTGAAATTTCACCAAAACAATGGCGCAGAGGTTATTTGATTTATCGACAACTATCGTCCGTTAGACACGGTGAACAGTGGGTACGGGGTGTTGATTCGGTATGAGCTGGATAGTCTCGCCTGGAGAAGTGAGCGCATCTCTGGTCAGTCATCCGGAGCTACAACTAAAGCAGGTAAGATTATAAAGTTCCTGCGCAGCAAGGTTGATTTTGAAAATGTCGACTATTCCAATACCCTGGTGGAGCTAGGCCTGGATTCACTCGACTTAGTCGAAATACTCGTGCTTTTACAGCAGGTCGTTGAAGCCGGCGTCTCGACCAGCGAGCTGAATAAAAAAACTTTGGCAGAAGTGCTTGAGCTTTACGGCGAGGATGAAATAGCGACCACCACGCAAACCAAAGCCAAAGAGCAGCCTTTGTCCAAACGTATTAAAGGCTTGATGAAGCGTTATCCAGAGATTGTTCCCTTAGCGATAAACGCAGAGAGTAAGTGCACATTCTGGATACACCCGATGTCAGGTGATGTGGGCGTCTATCAGACAATTGCGCTCAACGCCAAGGATGACTTCACGATCATCGGTATAAAAGCAAAGGGTTTTCTGGCGCAAGATTCCAAACCCTTGAATGATATGATCGAGATAGCCAGGTATTACACGGAAATCATTACCTGTATCGATGATAAGGGTCCATACAACCTAGTCGGCTTTTCATTCGGCGGCACGATCGCTTATGAAATTGTGCGGCAATTGCAACTTGCAGGGAAGCAAGTATCCAGCCTTCTGATGGTCGAGGCGCCGTATATTTCCGGCGAAGAACCGGAATTGTTTGAAACAACACGCCGTAACAATTTGTTGATGAATGCAAATTTTTTGCTGCTGACACTGTTGACAATTGATAAAACGTTCGCCGGGAAGTTAAAAAGCGGGCATATCGACTGGGCGGAATACCAAATCACCAGCGCGGATATTGAGGGAATTGCAGATGAATGCGTGCTGGATTCACTGGTTGAACTTTGCCAGAGAAGAGGCATTAACCAGCCTGAAGAGACGTTAAGCTTTAAGCTGCGCTCGATGGCGGAGGTACACCTTGCCAATCTGCATGCTATCCGGGAGTACCGTGCGAAACCACTGCCGGAAGCTGAAGCTGTCGAGGCCTGGTTATTTCAAACCGAGACCGCGCAAGCCACCTCCAGTATCCTGTGGAATCCGGACTATTTAGAAAACATTCAACAAAAGAAAGGTTCACTGCGGCCTTTGCTGAAGCCTTGGTCCTGCGTTCTGCCAAAATTGAGAAAAATTGTTCTGCAGGGGGATAATCACTTCGATGTCTTGCATTCGGATGAAGGTGTGGCCGCGTTTCTCAAACAATGCTCTGAGATATTTGCGGAAAAGGGTGCTAGGCATCATGCGACACAGGTCAATCCTACTGAGAGCGAAAATTCCACATCGATTGCGGTGATTGGAATGTCAGGACGGTTCCCGGATGCCGAGAATGTTGGGGAATTCTGGGAGAACCTGTGCAGTGCAAGGAACAGCATAAGAGAGGCGCCAAAAGATCGTGGTTGGGATATAGAAGACTATTTCGATGAGAGCCCCCAAGTTCCTGGAAAGACATATTCCAAGTGGGGCGGTTTTGTTAACGATATCGACAAGTTCGATCCACTATTTTTTGGCATTTCACCGCGAGAAGCGGAGTTCATGGATCCATCAGAGCGTATTTTTCTACAAGAGACCTGGCGGGCTATCGAAGATGCCGGGTATGCGGCATTGGAGTTCAGCGGCAAAGCGTGTGGTGTATTTGCTTATGCCAAAGGCGACTATTCAGCCAATATCCAACAACGGGATCATACTTATATTGACCCGACAGACTCATCCGCTCCATCCCGGGTCTCATATTTGTTGAATCTTACCGGGCCTGCCATGAGTATTGATACTGCCTGCTCATCGACGTTGGCGGCAATAGCTCATGCATGCGACAGCCTGGCGTTAGGGAATTGCGAGATAGCAATTGCCGGTGGTGGTGGCATATATACGACACCCAATATGCTGATCGCCTCAAGTCAATCATTGCTTTTTTCGCCGGATGGCCAATGCCATACCTTTGACAAGGACGCTAACGGCACTGTTTTAGCAGAGGCAGTTGGGGTCATTGTATTAAAGCCCTTGAACAAGGCCGTACGAGATGGCGATCATGTCTACGGCGTGATTAGGGGGTGGGGCACTAACCAGGATGGCAAGACCAACGGAATGACGGCACCTAGTGTAACATCTCAAATCAAGCTGGAGACTGATATATACAACAAGTTTGATATCAACCCGGAGACAATTACCTTGGTTGAGGCGCACGGTACGGGCACAAAACTGGGTGACACCATTGAGGTTCAGGCATTAACTGAATCCTTTCAGCGATTCACCAAAGAAACAAACTATTGCGCGCTGGGTTCAGTCAAGACAAATATTGGACATGCTTTCGCAGGCTCGGGCGTCACTGGGATTATAAAGGTATTGTTGTCATTGCAGCACAAAAAGATTCCACCAAGCCTCAATTTTAATAATATTAATCCATTAATTAAGCTTGAGGAGAGCCCGTTTTTCGTTAACACCTCTTTGCGCCCGTGGGAGAGGCTGATGGAATATCCCCGCCGTGGCGCAGTCAGCTCTTTTGGTGCAACAGGCATAAATGCCCATCTGGTGCTTGAAGAGTACTGCTCAGACGATACGAGAAGAGACGAGGCCGGGCCTTCGCCGGAACACCCGGCTATTATTCTCTTATCTGCCAAAAGTGATTGGCAGCTTCAACAGCAAGTAGAGCAATTGTTGATGAGGCTCAGGCAGCAGCAGTATACAGATGCGGATCTTGGAAGCATCGCTTATACACTTCAAGTGGGCCGTGAGGCAATGGAGTTCCGTCTGGCCGTGATTGCCACAACCATCAGTGAATTGGAAAGGAAGCTAGAGAAGGTGGCCGTTGGCAATACCCATGTCGAAGGTGTTTTCCAGGGAGAGGTGGACGAAAAGCAGATGCCCATGGATGTTTTTAGCACTGATGATGACCTGCATCATGCGATCTCAGCCTGGGTGTCGAAATGTAAATATTCAAAGCTGCTCGATCTTTGGGTTAGAGGTTTAAAGTTTGATTGGAAAGTGCTTTATAGTACTGAGAAGCCAGCCCGGATAAGTCTTCCCACCTACCCGTTTGCCAAAGAGCGCTACTGGCTGTCGGCAATAGGATCTCAACAGATCAAACCGGGGGAGCCTGGCGGGCGGATGCTGCATCCGTTGGTGCAGCAAAATACCTCCGATTTGCTAGAGCAACGCTATAGCAGCATATTTTCAGGGAAAGAGTTTTTCCTGGAACATCATAAAGTTCAAGGACAACGTCTGCTGCCGGGGGTGGCCTACCTGGAAATGGCATTCGATGCAGTTGGGCGGGCGGCTGGCGCTCAGGATGATAAGTGTATTGTCCTCAAAAATGTCGTTTGGGCGCAACCAATTGTGGTGGGCAATGAACCGGCCAGAATCCATGTGGGTTTATTCCCTGAAGGCAATGGCGATATTGCCTATGAGATCTATAGTAATGCGGGAGCCAATGTTAAGGAACGGTTGATTCACAGTCAGGGACATGCTGCCCTGGAAGAGATGGGGGAAATTCCGAATCTGGATATTACTTCGCTACGGTCACAGTGTCATTTGAAGACCCTTTCATCCGCGCAATGCTACGAGGCATTTCGCGCAACAGGGATAGATTATGGTGCAGGGCACCAAGGGCTTGAGAAGGTATACGTAGGGCGCTCCCAGGTCATTGCAAAATTGTCGATTCCTTCTGTGGTCGCGGATACACTGGACCACTATGTGTTGCATCCGAGCTTGCTCGATTCCGCCTTGCAGGCCGCTGTGGGATTGTTAGTACAGACTGCAGATGAAAATATTCCGGACCATAAGTTGGTGCTTCCCTTTGCATTACAATCAATAGAGATTTATAGCGGCTGTCAGGCATCGATGTGGACATGGATTCGCTATAGTGAAGACAATATCGCGGATAGTCAGGTACAGAAGCTGGACATCGACCTGAGCGATGATGCAGGGCGTATCACTGTCCGGATGCAAGGCTTTACCGCGCGCTTGGCGGAGGGTAGCGAAGATCAAAGAGCTCAATCGGCGGATGGTGTCCTGCTACTGAAACCGGCATGGCAAGCGATAACGGCTATGCCAACGAACAAGGGGACTGGCTACAGTGATCGGCTGGTCGTCCTCTGTGGTCTGGAGGGGGTATCCAGTGGTGTTATTGAAAGCCAATTGGCGGGTAATCGCTGTATATCACTGGAACTGAAGGGCAAGGATATTGCCAGTCGTTATCAACAGGCTGGCGTTCAGTTGTTAGAGACCCTGCAGAGCCTGCTGCTGAAGCCACTCAAGGGGCAGGCTTTAGTGCAAGTGATAGTGCCTGGCAGTGGCGAGGATCAACTGCTGGCCGGTTTGGGGAGCTTGCTTAAAACCGCGGCATTGGAAAATCCGCTAATCCTGGGTCAGCTCATCGAAATGCCGGTTTCGATAACCGAAAAAGACCTATTGTCCAAATTACAGGCAGCAAGCCTCAATCCACAAGACAACCACATTCGATATAGTGATGGCAAGCGCTGGCTCGTAAAGTGGCGTGAAATAGAGCCTCATGAGGAACCTCCCAGCCCTTGGAAAGCCGACGGTGTCTACTTGATCACCGGGGGGGCGGGTGGTTTGGGGAGGTTGCTTGCAGGGGAGGTTGCGCGGCAGGCGCCGGAGGCGTGCTTGATCCTGACGGGCCGCTCGCTACTAAGTGCCGAAAAGCAAGCAGAGTTGGAAAGACTGGGTACTCGTGTTGAGTACCAACAAGTTGATGTCACACAGAGCGAGGCGGTGGCGACTCTGCTGCAAAGGCTTCAAACCGAGTACGGTCGCGTGGATGGGATTATCCATTGTTCGGGTGTGATACAAGACAGCTTTATCCTGAAGAAGAGCCGGGATGAGTTTGAAAACGTCATGGGGCCTAAGGTGACCGGTCTGGTTAATCTGGACCTGGCCAGCCGGGAAATGGATCTGGATTTTCTGATTGCTTTCTCCTCACTCGCGGGCAGCATGGGTAATACGGGACAGGCGGACTATGCAACAGCGAACGCCTTTATGGATCGGTATGCGGTATATCGTAACCAGTTGGTGGCTGCAGGAAAAAGGCATGGCCTGACGCTCGCGATCGCCTGGCCGCTGTGGAAAGACGGCGGTATGCAAGTCGATGGCGCCATTGCAGCGATGAAACAGCAAGGCCTGGGTCTGTCGGTCTTGGAAACAGCCTTGGGGATTAGGGCACTGTATCAGAGTCTGGCTTCGAGTGAGGGTCAGGTTATGGTTGTGGCTGGTGAAGTGTCGAAGATTCGAGGAACACTGCTTACTACAATGAAGGCTACAGGGAGAAGCCGGCAAGCCGCCGCGGAATTGGACGATACGGATCCTTCGGCTAGGCTGAATCGATTACAGAGTGGCCTGATAGAGATTGCGGCGGATGTGCTCGATGTCAGAGAGGAGACGCTCGATCTCAACGTGGAGTTTTCTGAATATGGGTTTGATACAATAACACTTAATGAATTCAGCAACAAAGTTAAGCAGGCGTATGAGATTGATATTGACGAGCAAGCCTATCTTTCTCTCGACACGTTACAGGAACTCGCCCAGTATTTGCTAAGCAAAACCGCTAGCTCCCACATGCCGGTTGTGGAGAAAGAGGCATTATTTAAAGATGCCAACACAGCGGCAGCATTGCAATCCGCACATGATATAGACGAGAAAACCATTCAATATTTAAAGGAGCAACTCTCAAATATAATTGGTTTGCCAGTAAGTCGCATTGACGACAAGGCACCAATGGAAAAATATGGTATCGACTCTATCATGGTGATGCGTCTTACCAATCAGTTGGAAAAGACATTTGGCACCTTACCTAAAACCCTGTTCTTCGAGTATCAAAATATTCATGAGTTAAGTCAATATTTCCTGGATACGCATGCGCAGAAATTAAGCAAAATATTTGACCTTGGGAAAAGAGTCGATGAGACGCCTGTGCCTCCTGAGGTGACGAGTACTCTATCGGACACGATACTGGCGGTAGCAGCAAAAACCGAAGCTCAGCGCAGGCGTTTTCTGTCCGACGAAGTGATGCGTGACCCACAGCCGGACAAGAACGGTGAAGCGCTGGACGTTGCTATAATCGGTCTTTCAGGGCGCTATCCCGAAGCAAATGATATGCGGGCTTTCTGGGAAAATCTACGTAGTGGAAAAGACAGTATTACAGAGATCCCTGGCGATCGTTGGGAGCAAAGTCTTTACTTTAACAGGGAGAAGAACAAAGCGGATGGTGCAAACTATAG
>JARRQD010000133.1:0-9068 GCA_037382205.1 Candidatus Thiodiazotropha sp. | reverse complement strand
GAAAACACTCCGCTCAAGCTCGTACCGCAGTCAACTACGTTCGCATCGACAGTCGTATGCTGAGTGACATGCTGGCGCGCAGCCACAGCGCCAGCTACGAAGTGAAAGACATCGAACAGCCCACCAGTGGTGACTGGATGAGCCTGCTGCTGCAGTCCCCTGTATTTCAACAGATTCCCCCAGCCAACCTGCAGCGTGTGATGATGCGCATGGAGGAGATACAGGTGCGGTCTGGTGATCTGGTTATCAATCAAGGGGATGAAGGTGATTATTTCTATCTGATCAGTCAGGGAGAGTGTGTGGTTTCCCGACAGCCTGAAAAAGGGCATGCGCCAGTGGAGCTAGCCAGACTGAAGGCGGGTAAAGGTTTTGGTGAAGAGGCACTGATCTCTGATAAGCCCCGTGGCAGTTCGGTTGAAATGGCAACGGATGGTGTGTTGGTGCGACTCAGCAAAAAAGACTTTATTGAGCTGGTTAAACAGCCCCTGTCGAGAACGTTAAGTTACTCAGAGGCTACCGGTTACGTTGAGAAAGGTGCACTTTGGCTCGATGTTAGAGCGCCTGAGGAGTATGAAGAGGGACATTTGCCCGGGGCCATTAATATGCCTTTCTTCTCACTGCGTTTTCAGGTATCAAGCCTGACTCTGGATCGACCCTATGTGGTCTATGGTGAAGAGGTTGGGCAGTCTGCCACAGCGGCCTATCTGCTGACCGAGCGAGGCGCCGAGGTATTCGTTGTCGATGTCAACTGGGCGGAGTTGGCGGAACAGGCTGGTCTGCAGCAGGATGGCGGTGATCAGCCTGTCAGCAATGTGATCGATTTCAATCGTGATGCCGATGAGACGGCAGCGGCCGAGGCCTCTGAAGAGCAGATTGCTGCATTTAATCGTTTGAAACGGGAGCTGGATGAGGACCGCAAGCAATTCAAACAGGAGCTGGAGCAGCGGCAGACAGAGATCAAGCTGTTAAGCCAGGCGCTTGCTGCTGCAAAAGAGAAGATTCAAAGTGGTGAGCAGAAGGCCACCGAGGCTGAGGGGCTGCAACAGGAAGCATCCGAGTTGCGCGAAGCTCTGCAGGAGGCTCAATCCAAGCTGTCAGACAGCGAGCAGATGGCGGCTGACCGCCAGCAGCTGCAGCAGCGAATCGAGATGCTTGAGGCTCGCCTGGAGAACAGTAAACAAGAGTTAGAGATAGCCAGACAGCACGCTACAGATGTGAAGTCTCACAGCGACGATCTGCACAAACAGCTGGAACAGATTCATGCTCGCCACGAGGAGAGTGAGGGGCGGCTCAAGGAGCAGATTACCGAACTGCAATTCGAACTTGAAAATATCCGTGAAACAAGTGAAGAGCGGCAGCAGGAAAACCGGCAGTTGCTCGAAGAGATGGAAAAGTTCAAAGGTCAGGCGGATCAGTTTCACCAGCAGGCCGAAGCTGGGATGGAGACAATTTCCAAAGAGCGGGATGAATTGGCCAAGCTGCAGCAGCAGATGGATGCCCGCCAACAGCAGCTTACAGAAGAGCTTGAGCGTGTTGCGCAAGAGCGGGATCAACTGAAAGATTCCCTGAGTAGCGCTGAACAGCAGAATCAGAGTCTGACGGAATCGGTGGATAACCTGACAGAGGAGTCGGCTGCGCTGAAGCAGTCCCTCGAACAGGCAAACAATGAATTGAGTCAGGTGCGCCAGGAGCATGATGGTTTGGCGGGCCAATTTGCAGCGCATCGGGCGGAGTCCAGCGACAGTGAATCTCGTTATCAGCAGCAACTCGAAGCGCTGCAGCAGACCACCGAGCAGACAGAGCAAGCGTTGCAGCAACAGCAGGAACAGGCCGCCGAGGCGGAATCCCAATATCAGCAACAGCTTGAATCCATCGAGGCATCACTCAGCCAGGCGCAGCAGGCGTTGCAGCAACAGCAGCAGCTGGCCACAGAATCGGAAGCCGGATATCAAGGGCAGATTGATGAGCTGCAGCAGTCCCTGAATCAGGCCCAAGAGGCGTTGCATCAGGAAAAGGTCCGTGCTGAGGATGCTACGAATCAGCATCAGCAACAGATCGAAGCGTTGCAGCAGAGTCTGTCAGAGGTTCAGCAGACGTTGCAGCAGCAACAACAGCAAGCCGCTGAGTCCGATGCCAGCTCTCAGCAGCAGCTGGAAGAGTTGCAGCAATCCCTGGCCCAGTCTCAGGAAGAGCTACATCAACAACAGGCGCTTAATCAGCAATCGGTTGAAGATCTCAACGGGCAGCTTGATCGTCTCACTGAATCGGCCAAACAGGCGACTGATGAGATTGCCGGTCTGCAGGAGCTGAAGCAAGATTTAGAGCGGCAGTTGGCTGAAAAAGCGACTGCTGAGACAGACCTGCAACAACACAATGAGCAACAGCAAGCCCAGATTGAAGGCTTGCAACAGCAGATTGAAAGCCTGGTTGCTGAGAAGCATGGGCTGGAAAGTGACCTGGATGCATTGCGGCTCTCTACAGAGCAGCTTCAGGCTGGCCACGCCGATGCGCTCAACTCTCTGCAATCTGAGATGCAGCAGCTACGAGGGGAGCTGGAGAGCCTGCAGCAGCAGAAGCAGCAGCAGGAGACCACCCTGACTGAGCGTCAAACCGCACTGGAGCAGGCCGAGTCAAGTCTCAGTCAGGTGCTCACTGAGATGCAGGAGCAGCAGGATAAGGCGTCCCAAGAGATCGATCAGCTGCAGCAGCAGTTGGCCGCTGCAGAGCAGGAAAAAGCGCAATACCAAGAGCGTGAAGAGCAGCTGCAGCAATCGCTTGAAGAGTCTCGCCTGGGCAGCGATGAAGCTCTGGTGGCGCTGCGTGAACAGCTTGCGGATGCACAAAATGCGAGCCGCAAACAGAAAGAGAAGCGGGTTGAGTTCGAGGCGCGCCTTGAGCAGGAACATCAGACCGTACAATTTCTAAAGCAATCACTGCAGACCGCCGAGCAGGCAGCAGCAGACAGTAAACAACAGCTAGCCGAGCTGGAGCAGGCAAAGTACTCTGCGGACGAGCAGTTGACCGCCCAGCAGACTGAATTCGATGATCTACAGGATCAGCACAATCAACAACAGCAGGATATGGCACGCCTGTCTGGGCAACTGGATGAAGCGAACCAAGCTTTACAGGAACACGCTCAGACGCAACAGCAAATGGAGAGCGAGCGTGAGTCATTGCAAGCCGAGAAGGCGGCGCTTGATGAGCAACTCAATGACATTCGCGCAGAGCTTGAAGAGGCTGGGCAATCTCATCAGGGTGCCTTGGCTGAACAGCATACCGCGTTCGAGTCACTGCAAGCTGAGCTAGCGGCTGAGCAACAGAATATCCAGTCGATTCGTGATGAGCTGGCACAGACCGTTTCGGCACGGGACCACTTGAGCGAAGAAAAAGCAGATTTACAGCAACAGATTACTCAACTCAACACAGAGCTGGAGCAGCTCAAACAGGGGCAACAGAGCCAACAAACTGAGCATGAGTCTACGCTGACGTCGATTCAGGCTGAACTGAGTGCAGAAAAAGCACGCGCACAAACCATCAATGAGTCTCTGCAGGAGGCTGAGTCAAGCCGAGATTCGCTGAATCAGCAACTCGAAGCGTTGCAGCAACAGCAGCTGACGCTGCAACAGCAACTGGATGAGAGTAAACAGCAGCAGGCAGCGCTTGCTGATGAGCTGAATCGAGCGAACGACGCTTTAGCCGGGGCCGCTTCGGATGATGAACTGAAGAAGGCTCAGCGTGCCCTGAGCGAATCCGAAGAGACGATCATCAGTCTGAAGCGTGAGGTCGAAGGTCTGCGAGAAGTGCAGTTGGAGATGGAGAGCCAACTCACAGACGATGTAGAAAGTGAGGTAAATACACTGCGCTCAGCGCTCGAAGCCGAGCAGAGAAAGCGTGAAAAGAATGACAAGCTGGCGCGGCAGGCAGATGTCCTGAAGCGGGAGCGCGATGTACAAGAGACGGCCATCGAGATGCTCGGTGAGGATCTCGAAAAGCTGACTGAAGAGAACAGTCGCCTGCAACAGGAGCGGGATAACTTCGCCAAGCAGTTGATCGAGATGCGTGATCAATTTACTGATCTGGTGAATGAGAATGACCATCTCAACTCTGAGATGAGCGGCATCCGGGATCAGGTGTCCGATTCCAGCATGGCGGATGATCTGCTGGTGCAGATGGAAGAGTTGCGCATCAAGGCTGAGAACCTCGAAACTGAGCGGGATGAAGCGAATGATGAGGCGACTCGTATGCGTCGAGAGGTCGGAGAACTGCGCAGTGTCATCGAGACCTACGTGGAACAGATACAGGATGTGCAATCCTTCGGTGTCGATGAGCAGGTCAATGCGCTGCGCACTGAGCTGGATATGGTGCGTCGCCAAGCTCATGAAGACCTTGAACACATGAGGCATGAGCTGGAGCGCGCCAAATCAAATCAATCCCACATCAGTGGCCGAGATGTGGATGATGTGGCGGCTCTGCAAGCCAGTCGTCAGGAGATGCTCTCGCTGCAACAGTCACTGAATGAAAAAGACCATCTGCTGAGACTCTCGCAAAGTCAGTGCCGCTCCCTGGAAGATTCGGTTGAAGACAGGGATAAGGAAGTGGATCAACTGAAGCGTAAATTGGAACTGCTGCTAAGAAAGGCCGGAGGACTGGATACCAACACCGCAACCGTGCAGGCCCCCCCTGAGACGGCTTCACCCATGTCAGAGCTGGGTGAAGGGGCAGATCCGAGCAGTGATGCCAAGCGCAACTCCCTGGGGCGCTTGTTCCGTAGAAAATAGTGGCTTCTCCAGGTTACGAGTGCCGCGCTGAATAAAACCAATTGGCAACCGCTGGTTGCTGCGCTTTTCTTCTTCCTCGCGAATCTTCTCTGCTATCCTGAAGTGATCTTTTTACAACTGTATGCTGGGAGTTGAACCTTTTGATGCGAGTTCTTGCCGTGGGGGTGGCAACCCTCGATATCGTCAATCGTGTTGCAGACTATCCGCAAGAGGATCAAGAGATCAGGGCCATCTCACAGAGCCGCCGACGGGGTGGCAATGCCTGTAACAGCTTGACGGTATTGAGTCGTCTGGGGCATGACTGTAGCTGGGCCGGAATGCTTGCAGATGATGAGGCGAGTTGGTTTATTCGCGATCAACTGGCTCTTCAGCAGATCGACACCGGCTGGGCCCAGCTTGAGTCAACGGGTATGACGCCTACTTCGTATATCACCTGCAGTGAGGCGAGTGGCTCCCGCACCATTGTTCACCACCGGCGGCTCGCCGAATTCAGTCAGCAACAGTTTGCCAAGATTGATCTACAGGGGTTTGACTGGGTGCACTTCGAAGGCCGTAATCCACAAGCGACTTTGCAGATGTTGAAGCATCTTCGGCAGCAACGGAGTGACCTTCAGGTCTCACTTGAGCTGGAAAAGCACAGGCCGGGGCTGGAAGATTGTCTGGCTTATGTCGATGTGGTGATGGTGTCTCGCGCCTATTGTCAGGCAAAAGGCTATGAGCAGGCGCAACCGTTGTTTGAGTGGATCCGTCCCATGGCAGGACAGGCGCTTTGCTATCTTGCCTGGGGTGAGCTTGGTGGTTGGCTGCAACTGAGGGATGGTCGGATCCATTTTGAGCCGGCGCTCAAACCGCTGAAAGTGGTGGATACTCTGGGGGCTGGGGATGTCTTCAATGCCGGCGTGATTCATGGTTTACTTGAGTGGGCTGAGCCTCTGGAGGCTTTGCGCTATGCAATACGTATCGCCGGCGAGAAGTGTGGTCGAGATGGATTATAGAGCAAACGCCGATGTTGTTCTTACATAGACTCTGTAGAATCGAGCAGCTCCTTGATCCGGGAAGTCGTGGCTTTACTCTGCAGCTGGGTGATCAGGCGCTGGAGATCCTGGTGGTTCGAAAGTCAGGGCAGCTCTATGGCTATCTGAACCATTGCCCGCACACGGGGATCACTCTCGAATGGCAGGACGATCAGTTTCTCGATTTGAGTCAGCGCTATATTCAATGCGCTACGCATGGTGCTCTGTTCCGAATAGAAGATGGTTTTTGTCTGCGCGGTCCCTGCTCGGGGGATGCACTCACGCCGGTCGGCGTGGAAGTTCAGGATGGCCAGGTTATCTGCGTCCTGGACTCTAACAGCGGGCATAATTAAGCCGGGCCATGTGGCCCGGCTTTCAGCCGCCAAACGCCAGACCCTGTCAGCTCATCTCTTCAATAAAGGCGTTAAAGTCTGCCAGGACCAGCTCAGGTGGTAGGGTACGCTTGGCGGCAGTTTCGCAGGTAACTAGTTGCAGGCCAAGTTGCAAGTCGGCTGCTGCTTCGATCTGTGGGGCGCTTTGAGGCGCAGACAGGCGGTTGAGACCGGTTTCGATAATCTGCCCCGTACTCATGTCGTATACTGTCTTCATCTCGTGCCTCCTAGATCGTTGTTGAAACAAGGTCCTGTTACTTTCTATAACGGCCCTGTAAAAGCAAACTTTAGAGTATCGGTCCAAGCTGATTCCTGGCTGGCGTTTATTACCTGTTCAGGCTTGTTAGGTCAGAACAATTTGCTTGGCTTAACTCTGCCTAACTCAGCGAGGTAATTCAAGATTATCGAATCCATGGTTACTTTTACCCATTTGTTTGGGTAAAGCTGGTATGCTTGATCTGCTGACTAATCCGTATCTTCCAGGTGATCGAGCGGGTTGTAGTGGGTGTCACCGGCCGGTTGATCAAGATCTACGCCATAGTCGTCTTTGGTCAGGTCGTAAGAGCCCGACCAATCCTCTGGTGGGGCTGAAGGGACAATCTCAAGCTCCCCCAGGTCATCCAGGTCATACTCTTCCACCGTGCCATCGTAAAACTGAACTTCAACAACGCCTTCTTGAGGGTCATGAGCGACAACCTCGAAATAGTCACCGTTGACGGTTCTGAACCAGCTGCCGATACGGATTTTAGGTACTTTCATTTGCATTTTACTCCGCGATTCAACTTAATCTGACAGAGTGATGGTGCTGTTTTACTCAGTTGTCTATGTGTTGTGATGCCTTGCCCTGCACCACCACAAACGCCCACTTCACCCTGTCCAACTGACTTTTTAGGATTAAGATGCTGAGCCAATCGTTATAGAACGACTTGGCGGCGATCGTTTCTTCGCCCTCTTTGTCTTGACTGTAGTCCATTTTTCCAGCTGATCCTATGCGCTTTGTCATGAAATTTGGCTGCTGGTTTTTAGGGCCTGGGAAATAAATAATCATCCAATCCTGCTTGTCTTTTGCCCCGGCTTGGTTGTTGCACAAAGGGTCACGTAGAGCGGCGGCTATGCTCCCCTTTGTGCGCCTAGAATCCGGGACAAAATCCAGCGCAATCTTTGGATGATTATTTATTTCCCCGGCCCTTACCCGTTCAACCTAAAAAGATCAGTTGGACAGCGTGATTCACCCAGTAGGTGACCATAACCATCGAAGCGATTTTCATCATAATCAAACACCTGCTATTAGAATCGAGCAGTCAACTGGTTTTTTTAGGTTCAAGGGCTGGGATTCGGATGGCAAGTATGGATCTTTTCAATCTCGTCCAATAGCACCTGGTTCAGTGTGATATCGATGCTGGCAAGATTTGTTTGCAGCTGTTGTTGGGTGGTTGCACCGATAATCGTGCTGGTCACAAAAGGGCGGCTGGTGACAAAGGCCAGTGCCATCTGTGCGGGATCCAGAGCATGTTCTCTGGCCAGCGCCACATACTGTTCCGTGGCTGCACTGGCTTGTGGATTTGTATAGCGGGTAAAACGATCGAACAGGGTCAGGCGGCCTTTGGCCGGTCTATTACCATGCAGATATTTGCCTGACAGAACGCCGAAGGCCATTGGTGAGTAGGCCAATAGACCACAGCTTTCCCGATGAGCAATCTCAGCCAGACCGATTTCGAAACTGCGATTCAGCAGGCTGTAGGGATTCTGGATGGAGACTACTCTGGGAAGCCCTTGCTGCTCCGCGATCTGCAGATAGCGCATTACCCCCCATGGGGTCTCGTTAGAGACGCCGATATGACGGATTTTGCCGGCTTTTTTGAGATCCCCTAGGACTTCCAGGGTCTCTTCGATCGGGGTGGCTATTTCATGCTTCGGGTGCTGATAGCCCAGCGATCCGAAGTAGTTGGTTTTGCGATCAGGCCAGTGTAGCTGATAGATGTCAATGTAATCTGTCTGCAGACGTTGCAGACTCTGGTTCAATGCGGCCTCGATATTGGTTCTGTCGAGATGCAGATTGCCGTCCCGGAGGTAGTTGAGCCAGTCAGCCGGGCCGGCAACTTTGCTGGCAATAACCAGTTGATCCCGCTGACCACGGTGTGCCAGCCAGCTGCCAATATGGCGCTCTGTTTCGCCCTGGGTATGTGCCATCGGCGGAACCGGATACATCTCGGCTGTGTCGATAAGATTAACACCGGCATCCAGCGCGCAGTCGAGTTGGCTATGAGCTTCGGCTTCGCTGTTTTGTTCACCAAAGGTCATGGTGCCGAGTGAGAGGGCGCTGACTTTGAGCTGGCTGTCACCGAGTGATCGGTAAATCATTGGGTTCTCCCCTGTCTTGGTCTGTTGTCTCAACAGCCGTCAGCATAGCTGAAATCAGCTCAGAGGAAAGGAAGGAAATCGATGGAATTAGATGGTGGTCTGTTCTCTACGAGCCTGCTGTTTTGGCTGGTCGGTCTATGCGGCCTGGTACTTATTGCCGCCCTCAAGTTGGCGGTATGGGAGCGCTTGACAGAAAAAAACCTGCTCCATGTATTCTTAGGGGCCGTGGTTGCCTTGATCGTGCTTTGGCATATGCGTGGCCAGGTTCAGCCCGGTCTCTCCTTCCATCTACTCGGGGTGACAGTCATCACCCTGATGTTTGGTTGGTCATTGGCGATTATTGCCGCCAGTCTGGCGCTTGGCGCGGTCAGTTTCAATGCCGGGTATGGCTGGGAGGGGTATGTGGTGAGTTTTCTGACGGTGGTATTCGTACCGATTACCCTGTCTCAGGTTGCTCTGGTGCTGGTGCGCTCCTGGTTGCCCAAACAGTTTTTCGTCTATGTCTTGGGAAATGGCTTTTTTAC
>JARRQD010000132.1:0-9075 GCA_037382205.1 Candidatus Thiodiazotropha sp. | reverse complement strand
GGCGACGTTAGTCGCTTCAATCATCGGCCTGAAGCTTGCCTGAAGCGTTACCTCTGCTGGAGAGTATTCCTCAAATCCAATCAGTACGCAGTCGGAATTCTACTCGGTTGCTGTCGCACAAAAATCACTTTGCCAATATCCAGTGCCGGGAATGTATGGAGAAGCGGGATCTGAGTTGGTTGGAAAAATGCTTCGAACCTCCCACAAAATCATCGCTGTGCATGGGCCAGTTTCCCATTCAGTTGTGATTCTTACATCGGTACTACCATCAAGATAGCGATCGACCAGCGATTCGGACAGTAGTGTGTTACCGGCGTATTGGTAGGTATAACCAAAATCATCGGTGAATTGATCAAGATCGGATCTGAACTCAAAACTTGTTGGCTGGTTGTTCGTGTTGAAGGTAAAGCTGAAAATCATATCACCCCCCGAGGGTGTACTCGGCGTTGTGGCAGTAATGGTTTGCAGATTACCATTTGCGAAATAACTGTAGGTGTAAAGGGAATCAGCAGCAGCTGAGTTTGAGGTCATCGAGTTGGTGGCGACTCTACCGTCGATATCATATTCAATCTGATAGGTCTGATTTGGTGATGGATCACTGCCAACATAATGAGTATGTTGAACTAATTTAATACCATCATACTCAAGCAGGTGATGAAACTGCGCAGTAACACCACCGACACTGTCCAGTGAGGTTGTATCGGCTCTGGTGATAAGATCGTTTAAGTCATAAGTGTAGGTGGTGGTAAAGCTGTACTCACTATTTGTTTCTGACCAGGTTTCGACTCGACCTTCAGTGTCATAGGTGTAGGTGGCTGTTGTATTCAGGTTCTCTCTGGGTAGCGTGCTGCCGAGTAGCGTATTATCTGGCGTGCCATTCACGTTGTAGCGTGATTCACCCAGCAGGTGAAATAACCATCGAAGCTATTTTCTTTAAAGTCAGTAAGCTGCTAGTAGCATGGAGCGGTCAACTGATTTTTTTAGGTTCAATGGTTAGAACTGTCAATGCTGCCGGCCTAGCAATAACCCACCAAATTGAGGATGTTGCTATCTTAGAGAGAGTAGGAGGCTCTCTTCAGAAGATTCGATTAAGCCCGTTCAAGGCGGCCACCCGATAGGCTTCGGCCATTGTCGGATAGTTGAATGTGGTCTCCGCGAAGTAGAGAAGCGTGTTGGCCTCTCCCTGTTGAGCCATGATCGCCTGGCCAATGTGTACGATTTCAGAGGCCTGTTCGCCAAAGCAGTGGATGCCGAGGATCTCCAGACTCTCCCGATGGAACAGCAGCTTGAGCATGCCAACTTCATGGTCGGTGATTTGGGCGCGGGCGATGGTTCTGAAGCTGGCCTGGCCCACCTCATAGGGTATTTTGCTGGCTGTAAGCTCCCTCTCTGTTCGGCCGATTGAGCTGATTTCCGGTAGTGTGTAGATGCCGGTTGGAAAGTCGTCGATTAACTGCCAGTCGGCGCTGCCGGTGGCGATCTGGGCACCGACAAAACGCCCCTGATCGTAACTGGCACTGGCCAGAGCTGGTGGGCCTACCACATCTCCAACCGCGTAGATGTGGGGTTGGGAGGTGGCGTAGTTTTTGTCGATTTCGATCTGCCCCCGGTGGTTGACTGCAACCCCAATCTCATTCAATCCCATCTGTTCGGTATTACCACTACGGCCATTGGCCCACAGCAGGTAGTCTGTCTTGAACTTTTTGCCCGATTTGCAGTGGAGTACAATACCGTCATCCACGGCCTCCACCTGTTCATAGACCTCGTCATGGCGTATTACTGTTCCCTGGTTGCGCATGTGGTAGCTGAGCGCATCGGTAATTTCATCGTCGAGAAACGAGAGCAGGCGGTCCCGGGTATTGACCAGGTTAACCTTGACATCCAGATTGCTGAAGATCGAGGCGTACTCGCAGCCGATGACACCAGCGCCATAGATGGTAATCGAGTCCGGTGTGGTATCGAGTTGTAATACCGAATCGCTATCGAGTGCTCTGGGGTGGTCGAAGTCGATATCATTAGGGTGGTAAGGGCGTGAGCCGGTGGCGATCACAAAGTGATCGGCGCTAATCTCTTCGCTGACCCCACGCTCCTGGGCAATCTCAAGCCGGTGAGTGTCGATGAAGCTGGCCCGGCCATGGATCACTTCAATTCGGTTGCGGGCATAGTGGCGCAAACGGCTGCGAACCTGTTGGTTGATCACCTTGCCGGCCGCTTTCAATAGATCAGAGTACTCAACCTGAACCTGGTCATGGGTGTGTTGGAACAGAGGATTGCGTCGGTAGTCCCGCAACAGTTGAATATTGTGCCTGAGCGCTTTGGATGGAATGGTGCCCCAGTGGGTACACCCACCACCCACCTTGTCGTGTGCCTCGATGACGGCAACCTGTTTGCCGCTCTTGACCAGTTTCATGGCGGCCCCTTCACCTCCAGGACCACTGCCGATTACCACGACATCAAAATGTTTCGCACTCATCGTTACTCCGCTTTCAGTTTCGCGCTGACCGATTACAGTCTAACACTATTTCGCAGTGCAATATGGTGGCCTAGAAGATTTTTACTTTGCGCTAGGTCTGTCAGCTCAGGTTTTCAACCGCTGCCATCTCTTGCTGTTGACAAAAGTCGATGAATCGATCCAGTTCCATAGGTTTGGCAATGATATCGCCCTGTACGATATCACAGGCATAGCTTTTGAGTAGCTCAAATGTCGATGCCTCTTCGACGCCTTCGGCAACCACTTTCAGGCCAAGTTTCCTCACCATATTGATGGTGCCTTCCACAATGATTGCATCGGTGCTTTCTCTGGTGATGTCCTTGACCAGAATCCGGTCGATCTTGATCAGATCGATCGGCAGCTTCTTGATGTAGGCGAGCGAGGATTGTCCGCTACCGAAATCATCGATGGCCAGGCTGAAATTCGCACCGCGCAACTGTTCCAGTTTATTGATTGTTTCGACCAAGTCAGGTAGCAGGGCATTTTCTGTTATCTCAAGTAGCAGGTGTTTGGCTTCAATCCCATAGCGGTTTGTGGTGTCCAGAATGTCACTGACAAAATTACGATCTGAGAACTGCAGCGGGCTGACATTGATTGAAACTTTGAAGGCGCTTTTCAGTAGACCTGATTGCTCCAGTCTGTTGATGTGTTGGCAGACTTGCTCCATGACCTGTTTGCCCAGTTCGATGATCAGACCGCTCTGTTCTGCCTGTTCGATAAAATTATCTGGTGCAACCAAGCCATCTTGAGGGTGACGCCACCGAACCAGCGCTTCGCCTCCGATTATCTTGCCATCGATGCTCACTAAGGGTTGATAGTGGAGCACCAGGTCATCATTGATCAGGGCATTGCGCAGACCCTGCTCTAGAGTCATCAACTGGTTGGCTCGCTCTTGCATATCCGGGTTGTAGAGGCTCATGGTGTTTCGCCCAATGGACTTGGCCCGGTACATGGCGAAATCAGCCCGTTTCAAAACGTCATCGGCGTTATCTCCATGCAGTGGGAAGAGCGCGACACCAATACTTGCTGATATATGAAACTCTCTATCTCTCAGCATAAAGGGTTGTGCCAGGTGCCGCTGAACCGTTTGGATTATCTGCTCCACCAACCTGACAGCTTGACTCTCATGGTCTGCCAGTTCTGGCATCAGCAGCACGAACTCATCCCCACCAAGGCGTGTGGCTGTATCCTCTTCACTTAGGCAGCTGTTTAACCTGAGTGCCAACTGCTTAAGCAGTTCATCACCTTGCTGGTGCCCCATTGAGTCGTTGAGGGTTTTGAAGTTATCCAGATCGAGATAGATCAAAGCCCCAATATGCTGGTGGTGGATCGAACGGGCAATATCCTTACTCAAACGCTCGCTAAGTAAACGACGATTTGGCAGATCGGTGAGTGCGTCATGGTAGGCGAGATGTTCAATAATCTTGCGGGAATGGCGCTGTCTAATGTTCATCGCGAGCGAATCAGATAAGCTGCGATTAATCCTTATTGCACCTGAACCTAATACAAATATATAGATACAGAGCATCAACCCGAGCCCGATGTTGGCGGGGCCACCCAGGGTGAAGAGTCTGATAATCAGCGGGATGACAACACATGACATGTAACCCACTGAGGCTGGCAACAGAGCGGCTTGGTTGACCACACCGCCCGCCGCCATGCCGATCAGAGTGGCGATTATGATGGTCTGATGAAATGATGACTCACCCAACGGTACCAGTAAAAAGGCGGCGCTCCCCCAGAATATACCGGATAAAAGCGCACCCGATACGGCATGCTTATGCCAGACCTTAAGACTGCCCTCGGTTGACTTGCGAGCTTGATAGCCCCGGTAGGTGTAGTAGCGATAGAGGCTCAAACCAAGCATCGCGACAACCCAGCCCAGTAGAATCTGTCGATCAATCGCTGTCCACTGGGCAATCGCAATTATGATGGCGTTGATCGTGATTGCAACGAGAGAGGCTGGAAGGCCGGTGAATGAGAGCTCTACCTGGCTTTCCCTGAGTCGAGCCGTAAAATCAGGTGGGTCGCTGAGCGATGGATCAGTGTATTCGGACATCTTTTATTTTTGTTGTCAGCATCTGTTTGCTGCACCTCAGAGATTTGTTTCCTACTGGGCTGGTGAGTTGTACCAATTCAGCCCCTGATCCTGTATCCATTTCGTTTTACTCAGAAAACCATTGTGCGGCTCTTTCCTTGAGCCACTAAAAACCAAATTTTCAAATAGATTACTGTTTAATTAATGCGGATGGCTCTGCAAACAGATGATCTGGCTAAGATAATGTCAGAAATTCAACAATGAAGATAGAGTCAGTGGCCGATTTCTAGTGTAGTGTCCTATACAAATCATACATTTAGACGAGGACTATCCTGAGATGGCGTTAAAATCGCTCAGCTCGCCCTGCGGCAAGCCACTCAAGCCACGATTGCGCCGTTGCACCCCTTGAAAAGGGAACAGCCATTCCCGGCGGGCTGCGCCTGAGTGGCTTTCTAAATGCACGCTTTATATAGGACACCACACTAGCGCCAGATACGAAACAGTGTTCGGTGTCTTGGGGATAGTCTGATGGTATAGGTGTGGGGCAGGCTTACAGACTGATTATCTAGGTTATTCAGTGTGATAGCGTTGTTATTTGAAGTATTGTCAAACTCAAGAAGCCGTTCGATGCGCTGCTCAGTATCCGGATGGCTTCGTAACAGTGAGGGCTCTGGTCTGCGGTAGCCTGGAAAAAGCAGCTTCTGCCAGAATCTGCCATGAGGATAGGCAATTTTGTCTAATGCAGATGCCAAGCCTTTCGGGTCACCTGTTAATTCTGCAGCCAGCAGGTCGGCATCGAATTCCCGGATTCTGGAGAGGCCGAGTTGCATCACCGCGCTCAGTGAGGGGGAGATAATCAGCAGCAGTATGCCCCAGAGTGAGAAGGGGCTGTCGCCAAGGAATAGCAGCGGTAAGCTGATCAGCAATAATAAAAGGCCTAAGCTGGACATCAGATGAGTCAAGCGGCTGATCAGATCAGCGATGCCCATAAGTCGAATGTCATGGTTGGCGAGGTGGGCGGTTTCGTGGGCCAGTACCGCCGTTAGCTCCCTCAGTGACAGCCGCTGCAAAAGACCGTCGGTCAAAGCGATGGCTGCGTTATCTCTGTGACCTACGGTAAAGGCGTTATTAGTCTGGCTTGGAATCCAGTAGAGGGCTGGTGTGAAATCTAGCTCGGCGCGACGACTCAACTCTTCGGCAATCATACAGAGTTGTGGCGCCTGATTGGGATGGATCGGCTGGGCCTGATAGAGGCGTAGCAGCCAACGGGGCGACATGTCAGGTAGGGAGAAGATAATCACAGCTGCACCAATGAACACCCACAACCACAAGGCATGCCCAAACAGCAACTCCACACACAGAGCCAGTAGCATGGACATGCCACCGAGGAGTAACAAGGTCTGTATAAAGTTCCTGACTTTATGTTTCGTGATGCGCGTACTATTCATGACAATCATCTATCGTCATACAAGATTGTAACTTGGATGGCAGGTAAGAATCGATGTTCCTTAGATCTTATGATTGCTACCTTTATTGTGGCTTAATCCGATGGCAATGTTGGTGTGTCCGAATGGCTAGAGATGCGTGGTTTTGGTGCGTGAAGTGCACTGTTGTGCACCATTCTGTTACGGGATGGTAAGCTTAGTGGATCCATTGCAAAATGTAATTCCTGGTAACCTATTGAATAGCATTGAAATAATTTCTTTGGCCCGGGTTTTGCAAATTGAAGTGTGTCCGTGCCCTTGTTATCAGGACAATACAATTTAACCGAAATAGAAGGCTAGGGTTCCGATCCGGCTCAATACCAGAAAGGGTGGTGAGCTGCGATGCCTGGTCCGAGAGCCTTCGACCTCTCCCCCTCAGTTCAGGGCATGGGTTACACGGCGGGATAAAAGCCCGGGAGACTAGCTTGGTCTGACTGCCAAGGGTGCTCCGTGTAGACAGGTAACTGAGAGGTTCTTAATGAAACGTATCGCCGCTTTAATTCTCGCACTTTCTCTTAGCTCAGTGGCTCAGGCCGCCGACAGTTTCAAAATATGTTGGTCAATCTATGTTGGTTGGATGCCCTGGGCCTATGGGGCAGAGCAGGGTATTGTTAAAAAATGGGCCAATAAATATGGCATCGACATCGAAGTGGTGCAGATCAACGACTATATCGAATCGATCAATCAATACACGGCGGGTGAATTCGACGCCTGTACCATGACCAATATGGACGCCCTGACCATTCCGGCCGCCGGTGGTGTGGATAGCACCGCACTGGTGGTGGGTGACTTCTCCAATGGCAACGATGGGGTTGTGCTGAAAGGCAAAAGCAAGCTTGAGGCGATCAAGGGGCAGCAGGTCAATCTGGTTGAGTTGAGCGTCTCACACTATCTGCTAGCCCGTGGCCTTGAAACGGTCGGTCTGAGTGAAAAAGATCTGACCGTGGTGAATACCTCCGATGCGGATATGGTGGCGGTCTATGGCACCGATGATGTTACGGCGGTAGCCACCTGGAACCCGCTGCTCAGTGAGATCACGGCGATGCCTAACAGTACCAAGGTATTCGACTCCTCGATGATTCCGGGTGAGATCATCGACCTGTTGGTGATCAACACTGAAACCCTCAAAGCCAATCCAAAGCTGGGTAAGGCTCTGGTCGGCGCCTGGTATGAAATCATGGCTGCAATGAGTGGTTCTGATGCGGCCGCTAAAGCGGCGAAGACCCATATGGCAACGGCTTCAGGTACTGACCTGGCGGGCTATGAGGCGCAACTTGCCAGCACCGAGATGTTCTTTACACCGGCGGCTGCTTTGCAACTTACCAACAGTGAAAAGCTGCTGGCCACCATGGAACATGTCGCCAAATTCTCATTCGATCACGGCCTGCTGGGCGATGGCGCTCCGGATGCGGGTTTTATCGGTATCGAAATGCCAGCCGGTACATTTGGTGATAAAGGCAATATCAAGTTTCGTTTCGATCCGAGTTACATGAAGATGGCGGCTGAAGGCAAGCTCTAAAAAGCGCCTGTCGGGCTCTGTAAACTCTCTGTCTTACTGATTCGGATTGCTCTGTTTATCGTCATCCCGGCGGATGCCGGGATCTCGAGATATCAATCGATTGATTTTGCTGTTCATCGGAATGACGATTACTCAGAGATTCCCTCAATAAAGCGTTAGCTTGCTGAGCATGGCAATCGATCCTGCTGATGAACCAATGAACAGTTCTTACCACTCCTACCTATGCCGATAGGCTGACGGGATTTGCTCTGAGAAACCCTATGAAGAAATTCATCAATCAACACCCGAATAATGCACTTAAGCTGTTTTTGGGTATCGCGCCTTTTGTGCTTTTGATCCTGCTCTATGTGATGGGGTCGGATGCCCGTCTGGAACTCAACCCAAACGACAAATTGCTGCCCAGTATGAGTCAGATTGCCGATGGCCTGGCGCGGATGGCTTTTGAGCCCAGTAAGCGTTCCGGTGAGTATCTGTTCTGGCAGGATACCGCCAGCAGTCTGACCCGTCTTGGCCTGGGGATTCTGATCGCAGCGCTGTTCGGTTTAATCATCGGTCTAGTGACTGGGGCACTGCCCATGTTTGCGGCTTCACTCTCGCCACTGCTAACGGTTGTCTCACTGATACCGCCACTGGCGATTCTGCCGATTCTGTTTATCGTTTTCGGTCTCGGCGAGGTTTCCAAAGTAGTGTTGATCGTGATCGGAATTACCCCTTTTATCGCCAGAGATATTCAACAACGAACAAAAGAGATACCGGTTGAGCAACTGGTTAAAGCCCAATCCTTGGGGGCCAATACCCCACAGATCATGATCCGGGTGCTGCTGCCCCAGATTATGCCGAAACTGTTCGATGCGGTGCGCTTATCCCTTGGTGCCGGCTGGTTGTTTTTGATTGCAGCGGAAGCCGTTGCCGCTACCGATGGTCTGGGTTATCGAATCTTCCTGGTAAGGCGTTACATGGCGATGGATGTGATTTTGCCTTATGTGGCCTGGATAACCCTGCTTGCTTTCTTTATCGATCTGGGTTTGCGGGCGTTGAATAAAAAACTCTTTCCTTGGTATGCGCAGGGAGGTAAGTGATGAGTGATACAGATCAAGAATCGATACCGATGATTCAGGTGAATCAGGTCTGGAAACAGTACGATGACAACATCGTTCTGGAACGTCTTAATAAAACCGTTGACGAAGGGGAGTTTGTCACCCTGGTGGGTGCTTCAGGTTGTGGCAAAAGTACCTTCCTGAATATGTTGCTGGGTACCGAACAGCCGTCGAAAGGGGAGATACTGTTGGATGGTAAACCCATTCCGAACGAAGCGGGATCGGATCGAGGGATTGTGTTTCAGCAGTACTCGGTGTTTCCTCATATGACGGTGCTGGAAAATGTCATGGCGACCTGTGGATTTCAGCGCCCTGGCATTACTGGTTATCTGTTCGGTTCGAGTCGAGCTGAAGCTCGTGAAGCGGCTGAGACGATACTTGAGCAGGTGGGGCTGAGCCAGGCTTTAAAGAAATATCCCCATGAACTCTCTGGAGGCATGAAGCAG
>JARRQD010000131.1:0-9084 GCA_037382205.1 Candidatus Thiodiazotropha sp. | reverse complement strand
AGGCATTGCGCACTAGTCTTGGCCTGGATCAACCCATTAAGACTCAACTGCTGAACTACTTCAGTGGTCTACTGCATCTCGATCTTGGGCACTCCCTCCACTCAAAACGCGCGGTCAGCGAGTTGTTGGCCGAGCGAATTCCTGCCACTCTTGAGCTGGCGCTTGCGGCCCTCCTGGTGGCGCTGATCATTGCCCTTCCGTTAGGCATACTCGCTGCGCTGGAGCGGGGTAAAGCCTGGGACTGGGGGGCAATGGGCTTTTCCATGCTCGGCATCTCTATTCCCAATTTCTGGTTGGGTCCGATGTTGATTCTCTGTTTCTCTCTCTGGTTGGGTTTGACTCCGGTGAGCGGACGAGGCGGGCTGGCCAACCTGATCCTCCCGGCTGTGACTTTGGGCACGGGTTTTGCCGCGATTCTGGCCCGTATGGTTCGTAGCAGTCTACTGGAGGTTCTGGGGGAAGATTTTGTCCGCACCGCTCGAGCCAAAGGGCTTGCTGAGTTTCAAGTAGTCTGGCGACATGCCATGCGCAATGCCTGGCTTCCTGTGGCTACCCTGCTCGGATTGCAACTTGGTGCATTGCTTGGCGGGGCTGTCGTCACTGAGGTGGTATTCGATTGGCCCGGCATTGGTTCGTTGATGATCGAATCGATACAAAAACGGGATTATCCGGTTGTGCAGGGCTGTGTTCTTTTCATCAGCCTGATGTATGTGCTGATCAATACACTCACCGATCTGTTGTATGGCTTGATCGATCCACGGATCCGCCTCAGAGGTAGAGTATGACTCGTATTTGGTTTCCGCTCACAATTTTGATCTTATGGGCCGTGGCGGCCATCAGTGGAGGTTGGGTTGTGGAATCGGCCAACCAGATAGACCTTCAGCGAATTCTTATCGCACCGGGGGAGCATGGCATCCTGGGCTATGATGATCTGGGGCGTCCGATTCTGCAGCGGATTTGGGTGGGCTCCCAGGTCTCTTTGTTGGTCTCTTTCGGGGTTGTCACGCTCTCCCTGTTGATCGGAACAGTGATCGGACTGGTTGCCGGTTACCAGGGGGGCTGGCTGGATCTTCTTCTGGTCAGGGTTATGGATCTGTTCCTGGCTTTCCCCGGCATCCTTCTGGCCATTGCACTAGCCGGGGTGATGGGGCCTGGGGTGGATAATCTGATTATCGCATTGGCTGCAGTAGGCTGGGTGGGCTTTGCCCGTTTGACCCGGGGGCAGGTATTGTCACTTAAACAGCGGGATCATGTTACTGCAGCGATAGCCTTGGGAACGCCCAGTCATTTAATCCTCTTTCGACACCTGCTTCCCCTGTTGTCTGCTCCCCTGATCGTGGAAGCGACCTTCGGCTTGGCGGGTACGGTGATTGCCGAGGCTGGATTATCCTTCCTTGGCCTAGGTATTCAGCCGCCCGATGCTTCATGGGGGAGTCTGATCAGAGATGGGGCCAGCTATATGTTAATGGCGCCACATATGGTGTTGGCGCCGGGAATAGCGATCATGCTGGTTGTGCTGTCCCTGAATATACTGGGCGACAGGCTGAGGGACTGGCTCGATCACCGGCAGCTCTGAAATTCATCTACTGGACAAAAAAAGTCGTGAACAGTAGCGCTTCCACGGCATCTTTACCGGTTGCTTCATTGAGTACCTTTTTAACCTCATTCAGAGCGGCCTTGCGCAGAGCCTCTTTGCCGTCAGAGGACTTGAGGGTTTTTCCATCCTGTTCGGAGAGCAGCATCAGCAGGGCATGGCGTATCGCGGGTCCATGCAGTGCCAAGGCTTCTAAAAAAGCCTCATCTTTGGTCATCAGCTGAATATCACATCGAATATATTTACCCCCCTTTGCCAGATTGGCAACCAGCGAAGGCTTGATCTGATAGTAGCTGATGACTGCCGGTGCTTTTTCCCCATCCTCGGCTTCATCCTCGGCCCATACAAAATGGCTGGGCAGGAGCAGTACAAGACAGATCAAAAAGAGATTTTTCATGATTCAAACCCTGATTTTCACTTCATCTATGTTTGCGGCATACTGAGATAAAAATTAATAGTCTATGCGAGCTATTGAATTCATCTTAACAAGCCCTACCGTTTGCGGCGGACAATATTGACTCAATGATAATAATTGCACCAGATAACAGTTTTAGAAATGACATACGGGTCTTTGCAATCTCTGACCTGATAGCAGCAAAAGCCAAATTGCATCGGGGAGAGATGCCATGAGTCTCGGGCCAGTGATGATTGATCTGCATGGGCTGGAGATGACGTCCGATGAGCGGGAGCTACTGATGCATCCTGCTGTAGGTGGGGTGATTCTGTTCTCCCGAAACTATCAGTCAATGCAGCAGCTTAGTGAGCTTTGCAAGGCCATTCATGACCTCAGAACCCCCCAGCTACTGATTGCTGTGGATCATGAAGGGGGACGTGTGCAGCGTTTTCGGCAGGGGTTTTCAGAACTGCCTCCGGCTGCCTGGTATGGGCAGCACTACCGCAAACACCCAGAGCAGGGACTGAAACTGACAGAGCTTGGTGGTTGGCTGATGGCCTCGGAGCTGCGCGCCTGCGGCGTTGATTTTAGTTTTGCCCCTGTATTGGATCTGAACATGGGAATTAGTGAAGTGATTGGTGATCGCGCCTTTTCCAATAATCCTGATGAAGTTGCCCGATTGGCTCACGCCTGGATGCGCGGCTGTCATGAAGCAGGTATGGCGGTGGTTGGAAAACACTTCCCGGGGCATGGTGGGGTGGCGGCTGATTCCCATCTCGCTCTGCCGATTGATCAGAGACGTTTTGAAGATTTAAAAATGGAAGATCTGAGGCCATTTGAAAGCATGATCGAAGCGGGTATGGAGGCGATTATGCCTGCCCATGTAATCTATCAGCATGTCGATCAGCATTTGGCGGGTTTTTCTGGCTTTTGGTTAAAACAGGTACTTCGGCAACAGCTTGGTTTTCAGGGGGTAATATTCAGCGACGACCTGGATATGGCGGCGGCCAGTGAAGCGGGGGATTATGCGGATCGTGCTGTGTCAGCGATTGAGGCAGGCTGCGATATGGTGTTGGTCTGCAACAATCGAAGCGCGGCCATTCAGGTGTTAAGTCGTTTGGCGTCCTATAACGATCCGGCTGCCCATGTCCGATTAGTGCGAATGCATGGCAGAAAACAGCGCTCTCTGCAGCAAATCCATCTGGATTCACGCTGGAAACTAGCTGTGAATCAGCTCTCCATAATCCCTCAGGAATCACCACTCAATCTGGAACTTGACCATGACGATTAACTCGCAGGATGCAGCCGAAGTATTGGCAAATGCAGACTTGATTTATAACAGTCAACAGATTTCACTCGCGCTGGATCGCATGGCCTCGGAGATCAGTAGTCGGTTAGCCAGCAAGGATCCTCTCGTATTGTGTGTCATGAATGGCGCTTTGATTCCGGCAGGGCAACTGTTGACCCGGCTGAATTTTCCACTGCGTCATGACTATATTCATGCCACCCGTTATCGGGGGGAGACTTCAGGTTCCGAACTGGAGTGGAAAGGCCACCCCAGTGCCTCTCTGGCTGGGGAGACGATACTGATCATCGATGACATCCTGGATCATGGCATCACCTTGGCGGCGATTGTCAAAAAATGCCAGGATGCCGGCGCAACAGAAGTGCTGAGTGCTGTACTTGTGGAAAAGTGTCATGATCGGGGCATCGGCTTCAAAGCCGATTTTGTCGGTCTGCAGGTAGAAGATCGCTATGTATTTGGCTATGGAATGGACTACAAGGGTTACCACCGAAACGCCCCAGCCATCTATGCCCTCGCTGATGATTCGTGCTAACCAGACCATCAGTATTAATTCACTCAGGGCGACAAGCGTGGTTCAGAACCTGGCGCGGCTTGCAGATAATCGCAGCAGATCCTTTATCAAGAGGCGCAACACGAGCTGAGCCACGCTTGTCGCCACTAACCTTTTGATCGTGAGTGACAGACCGGTGTGTGTATAAATACTGATGGCCTGATTGGTAAATACCCTAATATCGAATCAATCAATACAAGGGTAAACCCTGTTATGATTTCCTAGAAAAATAGTAGAGATATTAAGCACCTATTGCTATTTGTCCACAAATAGTACAAGCTTGTACCATCATGGCTAAAGCTGGCAACAGAACCGCAAAGCCCTGATAGATTCAAACAAGTTCGCGTCTCTCCGGCTGACAGTCGGAGTTTGTACCGTTAAGGAGGGTTTAGTGTGAGCACATTGGAAAGCATGAGAGGTAGCCACACTGATATGCAGCAAATTATCAGTGATTTAAGAGCTATGATGACGAGGGAACAGCTGAGTATTCGGCCGAACGCAATGACCACCCACAAGATGATTTGCGATCTGGCAGAAATGATGAAGGGGCACATGTCTGAACAAGACCGAGGCGTCTATCCAGACTTGCTAACCCATCAAGATCCGAAATTGAAATCGATGGCCTGGGGATTTCTGAATGGTCAAAAACCGATCAGAAAACAGTTCGAAACGTATCATACTAAGTGGTTGAAGAACTGCGATTTCAACTTCACCGAGGAGTTTATAGCTGACACATTTGAGATCTTCGACATGATCGAAGACCGGATTCAGCGCGAAGAGACGATCCTGATACCAACCTTAGAAAAGTCTGGGGTTTTCGCCCAGGCCGTATAAAGTTAGGATCATTGGAGGAGAAGTGTCAGGGGGGCAGTAGTTAGACCCCCTATTTTTTTGCCTGTTATAAAATCCACCGTCCAGCAACAGAGTCACTGATCATTATGGCAATGGCGCAATTCAGCCAAGCAGCTGAGCTGATAACGCTTTACAATTAACCCGGCGATCATATTGTTCTCCTGCCAGCATTTTTTGTAGATTAGACAACTAATTGATCCACTGATGGATTCATGTGTTATCGATGAAATTTAGATGGCTGAAATTGAGACAAATCGTAGCATCATGGATAAAGAGTCTCTAAGATAGCACTCATGTTTTTTGGGGCACAGCCATTTTATTTAATTACAACCTAAATTTTAGGAGGTTCATTGTGGGCGTATTAGTTGGACGGGAAGCACCGGATTTTACAGCAGCAGCGGTGCTTGGTGATGGCTCGATCGTGGATGAATTTAGTTTCAGTAAAACGATTGAAAACAAATATGCAGTGCTGTTTTTCTATCCCTTGGACTTTACTTTTGTCTGTCCTTCCGAGTTGATTGCCTTTGATCATCGACTGGAAGAGTTTAAAAAGCGACAAGTCGAAGTGGTGGGGTGTTCGATCGATTCACACTTCACCCACAATGCCTGGCGGAATACACCGGTGAATGATGGTGGCATCGGCCCCGTAGGTTATCCTTTGGTCGCCGATTTGAATCATGCCATTTGCAAAGCCTATGATGTAGAAACAGCGGATGGCAAAGTGGCGCTCCGAGGCTCTTTTCTGATTGATAAATCAGGCGTCGTCCGTCATCAGGTCGTCAATGATCTGCCCCTGGGCAGAAATATCGATGAAATGTTACGCATGATCGATGCGCTTCAGTTCAATGAGGAGCATGGTGAAGTCTGTCCTGCCGGTTGGAAGGAGGGTGATGCTGGTATGCAGGGCACGCCTGAGGGTGTGGCGAACTATCTTGCAGACCACAGTGATACGCTTTAAGAAATGGCTGAATCGATAGATTCAGGTCATAATCTATAGTCTGATGTGGTCGGCATTAGGCCGGCCGCAGGCAGCTACTGGATCCAGAGAAATAGAAAGACGATAGAAGAATGACTAAACTGGCCATCATTGGTGGTACCGGGCTGAATAAAATTCCCGATCTCGAAATAACTCATCGGGAGGTTTGTCATACACCTTATGGCGAGCCTTCTGCGGCACTGACACATGGTAGGATCAACGGAAGTGAAGTGGTCTTCCTGCCCAGACACGGTGCCGCCCACACCATGCCGCCTCATCGGGTCAACTACCGGGCAAATCTTTGGGCCTTACACCATATCGGTATCGACAGGGTAATCGCTGTTGCCGCTGTTGGCGGTATTGCACAGTCAATGGCCCCAGGAAAGATCGTCATTCCTGATCAAATTATCGATTACACTTTCGGCCGTGATCAAACAATCTACGAAAAGGATCTACAACACGTCACCCATATCGATTTCACCTATCCCTATTGTCAAGAATTACGTCAACAGCTGGTCGATGCGGCCAATAATTCCGGCGTTGGTTGTGTTGATCGAGGCACTTATGGAGCAACCCAGGGGCCACGATTGGAAACTGCAGCCGAGGTTACTCGGATGGAACGGGATGGTTGTGATATCGTAGGAATGACCGGAATGCCAGAAGCCGCTCTGGCCAGGGAGTTTGAGCTCTGCTATGCCTGTTGTGCTGTCGTGGCAAATTGGGGGGCTGGCAAGCAGGAGCAAATAATCAGCATGAAGGAGATCGAAAAAAACCTGATTCTAGGGATGGAGCAAGCCAAAAAGCTGTTGACGTTTTTACTCAGGGAGTCTCAATAAGCTGCATCCTGAGACAGATAAGAATTGAATCTCAAGCATATGCGTAATAGTATTTTAATAACAATATGTTACAGGGTTTTTTTGCTTTTGATTCTAGTAAATGCTCGTATACTGTATGGGGATGATTTCGAACTTGGAATGTCCTCATTGAAGGATGGTGATTTTGCAGAGGCCTTCTGTTTATGGCGCCCGTTGGCAATACAAGGGCATGCGGAAGCCGGTTACCATCTTGGCTGGCTCTATGCCAATGGAAATGGGCTCAGGGTTGATATTGATAAGGCAATCTACTGGTGGAAGCGATCAGCTTCTCAGGGGCATGCCGATGCAATGTTTGCACTTGCATTGGCTTATACGAATGGAGAAGGCATTAAAAAGAACCAACTTGAAGCCTTCAAATGGTATCGTAAGGCCGCTGAAAAGGGTCACGATGACGCTCGCGACATTATAAAAGCCAAGTTGCTGAACCCAGAAAAAGCGCTGATAGAGCAACTGAGAGCGGTGCTTTCAGCCGATTGGCTGAGCGAACAGAGACTGGTTCAGGGTGATCTGGTCAACCTTCGTGGTGGCCCGGGAAAAGATCATCCTGTGGTGCGGAGAGTCAGTGCTGGAAGCCGGTTATTGGTTGTCGATCGCAGCGGTAAATGGTTACTTACAATCGATCCGGACAACCTGAGTCAGGCCTGGATTGCTGAATGGCTAACAAAGCTAAGTAACTAATGGTATTAACTACTCCATTAGCTAGGTTAAAATAATCGGTCTAGCCGGTTTATAGGTACAATGTTGCAATAGACAAGTTCGTAGTGATAAGGGGAGTGAAGATGGCAGATGAGACTAACAACTCAGACGAAAAGATAGAAGAACAACCTGAAAAGACAAAAGCAACGGTCAAAAAGAAAGCTGCGAAAAAGAAAGTTGCGAAGAAGAAGGTAGCCAAAAAGAAGGCTGTCGCGAAGAAGAAAGTCACCGCTAAGAAAGAAGCCACTGCTAAAGAGAGTGAGAGTCCGAAAGCGGCCAATACAGAAGCCACAACAGCAGCGGAAAAGGAAGAACCGACAGCCGTTAGTGAAGTAAAAGCCGCAACCCCAACCGCCGTGGCTACAGCTGGTGCTCAAGCCTCATCATCAACCACTGCTGCGGCTGACAATACTAAAACGCCATCACCAGCAGCAAGCTCTGCCACAGAGACCAATAAGGCCGCTTCGTCAAGCGCGGTAGTGCAAGCACAATCACAAGATAAAAATACAACTTCGGAGGAGACATCCATGTCGACGCAATCAAAAAGCTCAGGAGGCTTTTGGATCAAAATCACTTTCTGGCTGGTTATTATCATTTTGGGATTCATGTATATCCGTTCGCTGGCGAAGAATCCAGTAGATCGATCTGCTGGTGTAAGTTCTGAAGCAGAGCAGGTTGAGGTCGCTGCATCAAAATCAGATGACCAGTCAGAAGCTGCTGCTTCACCAGCGCCAGAGGCAACTACTGGTGAAGCGGTTGCTGATCATCAGCCAGAAGTCGCTTCAGCTGAAGTTGAGTCTGCACAGAGTGAGCAAGTTACAACAGATGATATGGCAAGCGAAAGGAGCGGAAATCTCGTATCTGGTTCAATGGTTTCACCAGAGAACAAAGTCTTTGTCGGAGCCGCCACTCAGGACGCAGAGATGCAAGCTCAAGCTGAGGCAACAGACGATAGCCAGCAAGCTGCGCAAGAGGCGACATCTGCCAAGGATGAACAGTCCGATAACCAGGGCGCGAAGTCAGAGTCAGTGACAAAAATTCTTAAAGAGTTTGATGATTTAAGAGATGCTGCACAAGCTGAGCAGGAAGCGATGCAGAATCGAATGCAGGCCGAGAGGGAGTTGCATGAAGCTATGATGCCACCACCACCGCGTATGTGGCGTAATCCGAATCCAGGCTACGGCCCCTACGGACCTGCTCCAGGGCCCTATCAAGGCTATTACAACTACAGATAGCACTCAAAAAACGGGCTTTACACCCGTTTTTTGCACATTGATTGTGTGCTGATCAATGATGCATCGATCAGTCGAGATGAGCTAAGGCGGCATCATAGTCCGGCTCCTCAACAATTTCTGGCACTAATTGGGTATAGACCACTTTGTTGTTTTCATCCACAACAACCACGGCACGTGCGCAGATGCCGGCCAGAGGGCCATCCGTGATCAATACGCCATAATCTTTGGCAAAGTTACGGTTATGCATCATGGAGAGTGAAATGACATTATCCACGCCCTCTGCACTGCAGAATCTACCCTGAGCGAATGGCAGGTCAGCAGAGACCACCAAGGTAACGGAATTGGACTTGTCGGCCATGGCTTTATTGAATGTGATGGTGGACGTTGCACAAACACCGGTATCCAGGCTAGGAACAATATTCAACAATTTCTTTTTGCCCGCATAGTTCTCCAGCGAAATATCGGATAGATCACCAGCAGTCAAAGAGAAATTTGGTGCATCTGAACCGACTGTCGGTAGTTCGCCATTGGTATTGATAGGGTTGCCTTCAAGGGTGATCGTTGCCATTTTGTAATCCTGTTATTTGAGTCGAATTCTAAGAATAG
>JARRQD010000130.1:0-13450 GCA_037382205.1 Candidatus Thiodiazotropha sp. | reverse complement strand
CCGCTGATGATTTTTTCGGTTTGGGAGGGTGGTATGTCCTTCCATGGGGGATTGATCGGTGTTCTGCTGGCAATGTGGTACTTTGCCCACAAAGAGGGCCGCACCTTTTTCGATGCAACCGACTTCATTGCTCCTCTGGTGACCATCGGCCTAGGCGGGGGGCGCTTGGGTAATTTCATCAATGGGGAGCTCTGGGGTGGGATAACCTCACTGCCCTGGGGAATGCGGGTGCCTTGTGCCGAGTCGGATAATCTCTGTGCCCGGCTGGGTCTGCCGCCGGATACGCTCTATTCACCGCCAGTGCATCCCAATCAGCTCTATGAATTTCTGCTCGAAGGGGTGTTGCTGTTTACCATTCTGTGGATCTTTTCAGCCAAGGCCAGGCCAAGGATGGCGGTTTCCGGATTGTTTCTGATCTGTTATGGGTCATTTCGGATTGCCATCGAGTTAGTACGTCTGCCGGATCTGCATATTGGCTACCTGGCCTTTGGCTGGCTGACGATGGGGCAGCTATTGAGTGTGCCAATGATTCTGTTTGGTGTGTTGCTGCTCTATCTTGCCTACCGAAAAACGCCCGTGGCTACCTGAAGTTGTAACCAAATCGCCTTGCCCTGCACCACCACAAGCGCACCCTTCACGCTGTCCAACTGATCTTTTTAGGATGATGGGCGCAATGTCGTGATTTGAGCTATTATTGTGCCCGCTTGATATTCTGATTTATAGGCGACAGCATGCAACAATATCTACCCAGGGCTTTCCTCTGCTGACCACCAAAAAGCTCCATCTGAGATCGATCATCCATGAGTTGCTGTGGTTTCTACAAGGCGATACCAATATCCGCTACCTGAAGGAAAATGGGGTCAGCATCTGGGATGAGTGGGCTGACGAGGAGGGAAATCTTGGGCCAGTCTATGGCTATCAGTGGCGTTCGTGGCCAACCCCGGGTGGCGGTCATGTGGATCAGATCAGCCAGTTGGTCGAGCAGATCAAGGGTAACCCAGACTCAAGGCGGCTGATCGTCTCAGCCTGGAATCCGGCCCAGGTTGATGATATGGCGCTGCCGCCCTGCCACTGTCTGTTTCAGTTCTATGTAGCTGAGGGGCGTCTCTCCTGTCAGCTCTATCAGCGCAGTGCAGATATTTTTCTTGGTGTGCCATTCAATATTGCCTCCTATGCGCTGCTGACCCTGATGATGGCTCAGGTGACTGGCCTCGAACCCGGTGAGTTTATTCATACCTTTGGTGATGCGCATCTCTATCTGAACCACCTCGAACAGGTAGAGCTGCAGCTCGGTCGAGAGCCGAAAGCATTGCCTGGCATGTGGATCAATCCCGATGTAGAGGATATTTTTGCCTTTCGCTTTGAGGATTTCGAGTTGACCGATTACGATCCTGATCCGCATATCAAAGCGCCGGTGGCGGTTTGATCCATATAATTAAGGAGTCACTGTGTCAATAATCTCCCTGATTTCAGTAATGGCCAGGAATGGAGTGATTGGTCAGGATAACCGTTTGCCCTGGCACCTACCGGCGGATCTACAGCATTTCAAGTCTCTGACCTTGGGAAAACCGATTTTGATGGGGCGAAATACTTGGGAGTCTCTGCCAGGTATTTTGCCCGGCAGAAGGCATATTGTGGTGACCCGAAATCTGGATTACCAAGCATCTGGAGCTGAAGTTGTGCACTCAGTGGAGCAGGCTTTGGCTGCAGCAGCAGGGGAGTCTGAGATTATGATTGTAGGTGGCGGCCAGCTTTATGCACAAATGCTGCCTAGGGCGGATCGTCTCTATCTGACCCTGGTGGATGCGGAGGTGACTGGGGATGTCCATTTTCCTGAAATCGATTGGCAGCAGTGGCAGGAGGTCGATCGACAAGCCCACTCGGCAGACGAAAAGAATGCCTATGACTACACGTTTGTTAACCTGATCCGCCGCTCAAAACCTGTTGGGGAGTGATTTATCAGGTGAATGGTGTGGCTCTTAATGTTTGCTAATCGCCGCGGAATGATGCGGGTAGTGAACAATTGACAGGTTATCGGGATGGGCAGTCCGTCTGGTAAGGCTTTGGCGGTTTGTGTTTTCCAGAAGCAGACACTATCCAATGACCAGACGTTATCGATCTGTCGAAAGCCCAGTGTTGACCAGTGGCCGAATAGGATCCGCTCATGTCGGCTTTTTCTATGAGGTACTGCATACCAGGGTATGCTGGCGTTGATATGCTGCTCCGGCGCCCCTTTATCTCGCATCGACAGTTTGCCATCCCGAGTGCAGTAGCGAAGCCGGGTGAAGCAGTTGGTGATAAAGCGCAATCTCTCTATCCCCTCAAGATTGTCTCGCCATATGTCCGGCTTGTCCCCATACATCTGTTGGCAAAAATCGTGAAAACCTGGGCCTCTGAGGGTTGCTTCCAATTCTCCGGCGCAGGCCAATGCCGTCGTAAGATCCCATTGGGGAGGCAGGCCGGCGTGCACCATACTGTAGTTGCGTTGGGCATGATGAACCATAATCGGTCGATGGCGTAACCAATCGATCAGTTCGTGACTGTCCGGAGCTTTGAGAATATTGGTCAGACTGTCATGTTTATGGTGGCGATGGTTTCCCTGGGAGATGGCCAGCAGGTGCAGGTCATGATTGCCGAGCACGCAGACAGCCCGGTCACCAAGCGATTTTATGAAGCGCACTACCTTGAGTGATTTTGGGCCTCGGTTTACCAGATCTCCGGCTAACCAAAGTTTGTCTTTGGCGGGATCAAAGCGTATCAACTCCAGCAACTGTTGCAGTTCATCATAACAGCCCTGTATATCCCCTATTGCATAGATAGCCATTCTTGATCTTTCTGCTCGGGTGGTATGAATTCGATGGCTGATACGATACTGGTTTTTGCTTAGTGGAGGCTGCCCGGGCGAGCGAGCGAGAACGCCGGGATCAGGGCGTCGAAATGGTTGCCCTGAGCATCGATCATATCGTAGCTGCCCTGCATGCTGCCGACCGGGGTATCGAGCACTGTGCCGCTGGTGTAACGAAATGACTCCCCCGGGTTGAGTTGCGGCTGCTCTCCGACAACCCCTTCACCCCGGACCTCCTGGGTTTTGCCATTGGCGTCGGTAATGATCCAGTGGCGATTCATCAGCCGGGCTGAAGATTCGCCATCATTGCGAATGGTGACTGTGTAGGAAAAGACATATCGTTGCTCTTTCGGCAGCGATTGGGACTCGATATAACGAGTCTCAACATCAACTTCGATATGGTGTTTCGTTTCCTTTTCCATCTTCATCAAACCTAGTCGTTTTATATTGCTATATTATCTGGTTAAAGCTGAATCTGTGGGCTGTCAATGGTGCGCAGCGTAAACTATTATCAATCCAGTGCTTAAAAATGTTCGCTTGACCATTGGGTGATACGAACCGAATTTGATTCCACTGGGAAACCAAACTCGAAATTGATGGCGCTTATGGAGAAGCCTCAGATTCAGGTTAAAGAGTACTGGGGCACAGTGGCGAGTGCAATAGCGGATCAGTGGTCAATGATTATCCACTCAATTAGGTGATTTGGCCAAAGCTCCAAAATTAGATTCAGACCGGGATGATCCTGTGAAATCCAATTGTTAACGACTGTCTGATCATTCTGTCAAGAAATTAATTCTGATGCCGATACACTGATCAGGAAACAATATCAGGAATTCACCAACATGAGAGTTGCCCTATTGCTCCTGGTTTGCTTCATCGCCCCGCAGGGGAGTGCGGTCGAGCTTGCGCCTGAGAGTCAGGCGATGCTTGCCGCTGCAACCTCAGGGCAGGTGGAGCGGGTCAATGATTTGCTGTCACAAGGGGTTGATGTCAACACTAAGAACCCATCGGGTCGAGCGGTTCTACATATTGCTGCATTTAATGGCAATCTGCAGACAGTGCGTGCGCTTCTGGCCGCTGGTGCTGATGTGAACCTGGCCGACGGGACGGGTCTTACCCCATTGATGGAGGCGGCGTCATTTGGTCATCTTGAAATTGTCCGGTTACTGATACAGCGCGGTGCTGATGTGAATGCGGCGGATCAAGCGGGTAACACCCCATTGAGCTTGTCGAATCGTGCTGGACAAGCCGAGGTGTCCGCCCTGTTGACAGAAATGGGTGCAACCGAGGGCGCTAAGCAAGCGAAGAAGTGAGAACTGTGTTTCACAATACCTGATGTTTTGCAATGTTTCCTGTATGCAACGTGATGCGTGTCTAAGTAAACAGCGTAATGTACGTGAATAATTGTTATTAAGTTATTGATTGGTAAAAAGAGATATGAAAAGGCAACATCCTCATCATAAACCAGACTTCTTCGCAGTGGTGGTGGTGTTGGTCATGATTGGCTTTGGTTTGACGTTGGCTGTTCAGGTTGGGGCCATAGATCAGCACGAGGTAGTGCACAGCGAAGTCTCCCAGGCTGAGGCTGGGTAGATCGGTAATCCCTGGCTATCCATCGAGCGAGTATGCTTGGTTGTGGCTTGCGGCTTTGATCGCTCGCTGGCGGTTAAGCGCTGTTTATATAGCTTTACAAGTAAAAGACTGACTTTGTCATCAGTTTTGAGGTCAGTTTCATGGCCAGTTTGATCGGTGTCGGTAGCTCAGCGCCGCCTGCCTCCATCGCCAGGGCAGCATGCCCTGCTTCATCTGTTTTCATCTGTTGGAGCACCGCATGGGTACGTTTGTCCTGCTCTGGCACGCGGCTGATATGCTCGTCCAGATGGGCGCCTACCTGATTTTCAGTCTCTGCTACAAAACCCAGACTCCATTTGTCTCCGGCCAGTCCAGCGGCTGCACCGAGTGCGAATGAGCTGGCATACCAGAAGGGGTTGAGCAGGCTCTTGCGATTCTCCAGTTCGACCAGTCGGTTCTCGCACCAGGCCAGGTGGTCATTCTCCTCCTGGGCGGCTCGCTCCATCTGCTCCCTGACTTCCGGAAGGCGGGCGGTCAGGGCCTGACCCTGATAGAGTGCTTGGGCGCATACCTCGCCAGTATGGTTGATACGCATCAGGCGGGCGGTCAGATCTCGCTGTTGATCGGATAGGTCGGTGTCATCGATACCTTCTGCCGGGTCTGCCCTTTCCGTGATCTGGGGTCTGCCGAACAGGGTACGTACGGCTGTGTCCAGGCCGATCAGTAGTTGGTCAGCCATGTTGTAATCTCTTTCTCTCATATTCGAACCTTAGCTTTAAATAGTAGGGCTGTTCAACTCTGCATGATTAACTTTTAGTCTGAGTGTTCCACTGTTTGTAGATCAATTCTATGGGATGGAGCACTTCAATGCACAGTCCGGCTTGTTTGATCTGCTGGCGAAATTGCATCGCGCAACCCGTATTGCTGGTGATCAGGATTTCAGCCTTAGTCGTTTTCAGGTGGGCCAGTTTTATTTTACCAAGCTGGTCTGATAGTTCAGGTTGGGTCAGTAAGTAACTGCCCGCGGCGCCACAGCAGATCTCATTCTCCGCCAGTTCGATCAACTCAAGCTGAGGAATTTTCTTGAGGAGCTGCGAATCTGAATTGCCCTTCGAAGAGCAGGGTCTGTGCAGTGCAACCTTGCCTGGCAAAGGCGCCAGTGCAGGCATCTCTTCGTCCGGTAACTGCAGCAGAAATTCGGTGATCGAGATCAGCGGCAGATGGCTTGCCTGCTGTTCAGTCAGTTCCAAGTGGCAGGCGGTGGCGAGGGTAATCATCTTTTCAGCACGGCTTTTAGCGGTTTGTTGGCGTAGCGCGTCACACTGCCGATCCGCTTCCTCGACGAAGCCATTATGTCGATGTAGTGCGCCACAACAGCCGCTCTCTGCAGGGATATCGACCGCATAACCCAGGCTGCTCAACATGTGGATGGTATTTTGCACCAGCTTGTCATCAATCTTTGAGCCAATGCAACCGGTGAACAGCTGCACTAGTTTTCCAGTGGGTTTTTTCGATGCATAAAAACCGCCTCGATTTACCCTGGCAGAAGGCAGTTGCTCGGCCATGCTCAGCAGTTGCCTGAGGTGGGCGAAGGGCAGTTTTTTGGCCAGCATAATCAAGCCGGATAGACGGGCAATATGGTAGAGGCGAATCCACAGGTTGAGACTCCGTGCCCGGCTCAATAGATTGAGGAGTCGTCTGAGCAGGGGCTTACTTCGATATTTTGTGGTTATTGATGAGCGGCTTGCATCGAGCAGGTTGCCATATTTTACTCCTGAGGGGCAGGCGGCTTCACAAGCTCGGCAGTTGAGGCAGCGGTCAAGATGCCTCTCGGCGTGTGAGTTGATATCGATCTCGTTTTTCACGAGCGCCTGAATCAGGCTGATTCTGCCCCGAGGTGAATCGGCTTCACTGGCAAGCAGCCGATAGGTAGGGCATACAGTAAGGCAGAGACCACATTTTACGCAGCGGTCCGCTTCAATAAGGAGGTCTTCAGGCGTCACAGCGGGTCGTGTTTCCAGATTAGGTCGAACAGTTTACCTGAATCCCTGGGTTTGTTGGAGATGTCATCGAAGCGCGGCTCCGTCGGGATTGGTCAGCGAGACTCTCAGCTGATTTGGCGGTGGGCCGATTTGGCTCTAAGATTGGGCATGATCCTAAAAAAATCAGTTGACCGCTCCATTCTAATAGCAGGTGTTTGGTTATGATGAAAACCGCTTCGATGGTTATGGTCACCTACTGGGTGAATCACGCTACAGCGTGAATGGCAGGCTTGTAGCGGCGCATGGCGGCGTTGCACCACCACAAGCGCACCCTTCACGCTGTCCAACTGATCTTTTTAGGATGATATGGCAAGTTGGGTCGGTAAACGGTACGCAAACCTCAGGATCATCTCATGTCTTACTATCGTCATCACCTCTTTTTCTGTGTCAATGAGCGGCAGGACGGGCGACCCTGCTGTGGCAGTCATGGGGCCAAGGCGATGCGGGATTATCTGAAAGCCAAGGTCAAGCAGCAGGGATTGGCTGGTCCTGGTGGGGTAAGGGTTTCCACCGCTGGTTGCATGGATCGTTGCGATCTGGGGCCTGTGCTGGTCATCTATCCAGAGGCGACCTGGTACACCTATGTGGACCGGGACGATGTCGATGAGATCTTGCAGCGGCATATCATTGAGGGTGAAACTGTAGAACGGCTGTCCGTTTAGCCGGGAAATTGTGTAATCCGTTGCATTTTTATAAACCTAATCCTATTTTCAAGATTCCCCCCCTCAGATTTAGCTAAAGCGCCAAACAATGCTGCCGCTACTCAGTAGAAGTTGAGGATTGAGTGGTGTAGAGTGGCTTGCCACTGCTGATGCTAAAGCGTAACGCGGGTTGGTATTGGGGTGAAAAAAGAGCCGTTTCATTGCTTATAATCCCTTGCATTAGCCGAGTGATTGTATACTATTAAGAAATTAGTCTAAGTTTCCTCACTTAATGGACTGTTTCGTATGGGATTTTGGAGTTTGCCATGTCAGGTTTAGCCCGTTTAGCTACCCCTTTTCTACTGATGTTCGTGCTGGTCGCCTGTGGGGGTGGCGATGCTGATACCCCTTGGGATAGCAGTGGCACTACAAATGATGACAATACGACAGACAGTACAATAGTAGATGCTTACACACTTGGACGTGGTTCGGGGGCTAATTTTGAGTCTGGTGAGCTTAACATCTCGGTCTCAAGTCTCTCGGCTGGTGGGCAGACAGCCGTCATTGCAACAGTGGCAGATGTCAATGGGAATCTCTATCAAGGTACTGGTGTTAGTGTGGCTTTCAGTTCCGAATGTGTGCTGGATGGAATAGCCACGATTGAGAGCCCGGTGGATTTATCCGGTGGTTTTGTTCGTACTGTTTATGACTCCGGATCTTGTACTGGAGTCGATACAATAACAGCGTATGCGACCGTCGACGAGGTGACTACGACTGCAACCGGCGAAGTCAATATCGTCTCTGCCGGTTTGGGATCAATGCAATTTATCTCCAGTACCCCAGAGAGTATCGGCCTGAAGGGGTTTGGGTTGGTTGAGTCTGCTGATGTGGCGTTTAAGGTTCTGGATACAAATGGTAACCCTGTTTCCGGAGAATTGGTTACCTTTTCACTAAATACGGAAGTGGGTGGCATTTCCTTAATTAATCAAAAAGCCAGCACCAATGCAGAGGGTATTGCAATAGCAACGGTAACTTCTGGAAACATTCCTACTTCCGTGCGAGTAACGGCTACCCTGGTTTCGAATCCAGCAATTTCGACCCAATCTGATGGTGTCATTGTATCTACGGGTATCTCTGATCAGAACAGTTTCTCACTCAGCCTATCCTGCCACTCTCCAGAGGCATGGATCAGTGATGGAAAAGAAGTTACAGCAAGTATCTATGCAGCTGACCACTTTAACAACCCAGTGCCTGATGGTACGGCAGTCTATTTCACCACAGAAGGTGGGCAGATTGAACCTCAATGCTTAACAGAAGATGGTCGCTGTTCGGTTGTCTGGACAAGCTCCAATCCCCGGCCATCAAATGGACGGGTTACCATTCTTGCGACGATGCTGGGCGAAGAATCTTTTATCGATAGTGTACCCAGTAACGGATTTCTTGACTGGGGAGAAGTTTATACCGATCTTTCGGAAGCTTTCCGAGATGACAACGAGGACGGTTTATACACACCCTACCTTGATGAGTTTGTTGATTTTGACTCTGATGGGGAATTTACCCCTGCGGATGGTCTTTACAATGGGTTGCTTTGTAATAGCCATCAAGAAGACACGGATAACGATGGTGAACTTGAAGAGTTGCTCTGTGGTGAAGAGAAGAATGTTCATGTGAGAAGTAGTCAAGTATTGATCATGGCGAGGTCTAACGTAACCATTGAATCTGATGCTAACCAATTGGAGAGCAATAATCAGAGGATTGTTGAGACGACCTTCCATTTCTACGGCATTCATGATGATGGCAGCAGGCAAGTGCCACCTGGCGGCACGAAAATTACTTTTGAAGCCGATATTGGGGATCTTTCATCAGTGTCTGAAGTAATAGTGCCATGTAGTAGCGGTGACCCCTTAACCCTTGAGGGTGAATTTACTTGGCTCGTAAGATGGAAGGGATCTGAAGAGAATGAGAGAGGTACATTGACTGTAACAGTGGAAACAGAAGGCCTCACAACAGTTAGCTATCTAGATCTGGTGAGCACTGTAACTAATTGATTAAGCTCCGTTTTGATATTGGTCTGTGTGGGGGTTTGTGTGTGCATTTGCGGTTTTGTGCTTGGCATAAAACCGCAAATGACTGTTGGTGGTTCACCTATTCAACGTCAATGATCCTAATTCTACTTAATCAGGGGCATTTCAAAAGCATCTAAGACCCACTTAATCATTAAAACGATTTCTACCGCTTCACATATCGCCCAAGGGTGAACCCGCCTAGGCTGTTCTGTCTTATACGAATGCGTGATATCTGAGGCTGGCCCTGTCCAACTGATCTTTTTAGGTTAAAAGCAGTATTGGGCTTGGGTTCAAGCAAAGGTCCATGATCTCTGCTTGACGCTTTACAATCTGATCGCCACAATGCCATCGAACTTTGAATCATTGCAGGGAACTCCGGTCAAAAAGGCAATTGTGAATAGTCACCTCCCACTGGTAAAAATCCGCAACCTCCACTTTTCCCATGGCAACCGGGCCATCTTCAACGGTGTGGATATCGATATCCCCCGCGGTAAAGTAACCGCCATCATGGGCCCCAGTGGCACCGGAAAAACCACCCTACTAAAACTGATCGGCGGTCAGCTGCGCCCAACCAAGGGGAGTATCGAGGTCGATGGGCAGGATGTGCATAAACTCTCCCGCAAGGCGCTTTATAAACTGCGAATGCGCATGGGCATGCTATTTCAAAGCGGTGCCCTGCTGACCGACCTGTCAGTCTATGACAATGTGGCCTATCCGTTGCGGGAGCACACCAATCTGCCGGAATCGATGATCCGTCGACTGGTGTTGATGAAACTTGAAGCGGTCGGTCTGCGGGGCGCCAGAGAACTGATGCCCTCTGAGCTCTCAGGTGGCATGGCGAGACGGGTGGCGCTCTCCCGAGCAATTGCCCTGGATCCCATGATGGTGATGTATGACGAACCGTTCACTGGTCAGGATCCGATCTCCATGGGGGTGCTGGCCCAGTTGGTGAGACGCTTGAACGATGCGGTTGGAGTGACCAGTATCCTGGTCTCCCATGATGTTGAGGAGACAGCGGGGATCTCCGATCTGATCTATGTACTCTCGGGGGGTAAGGTGATCGAGTCGGGTGCGCCAGACACCTTGATGGGTTCCAGTTCGCCGGCGGTCAAGCAGTTCATGGGGGGCTTGCCTGATGGGCCGGTCGGTTTTCACTATCAGGCTCCGGCACTGTCTGAAGATCTGCTGAGCATGCGAGGGGCGAAGTAGTGTTGGATCTATTGGCCAGATTCGGTCGGGTTGGCTTAGGCGCTCTGGAGCGGCTGGGTCGAGGCCATCTGCTGTTGCTGCAGATTCTACTGGGGCTGACCAGTCTGCTGCCCCGTCTGGGGCTGCTCGCCGCACAAATTCATAGCATCGGTGTCCGCACCACCACCATTATTGTGGTCTCTGGATTGTTTGTCGGTATGGTGCTGGGTCTGCAGGGCTACTATGTGCTCTCTCAATTTGGCGCGGAAGATAGTCTTGGTGTTATGGTGGCCGCCTCATTGGTGCGTGAGTTGGGCCCTGTGGTCACCGCGCTGCTGTTTGCCGGTCGAGCCGGTTCGGCGCTCACCGCAGAGATCGGTCTGATGAAGGCGACAGAGCAACTCTCCGGTCTGGAGATGATGGCGGTCGATCCGATTCGCCGCATCCTCTCACCCAGATTCTATGCCGGATTTATCTCCATGCCCCTGTTGGCGGCCATGTTCAGCGCGATTGGTGTGATTGGTGGCTATTTCGTCAGTGTCGGGCTGCTTGGGGTGGATGATGGCGCCTTTTGGAGTCAGATGCAGGCCAAGATCGATTGGAGTGAAGATGTCATCAACGGGGTGATCAAGAGCTTTGTGTTCGGTTTCGTCTGCGCCTGGATCGCCCGGCTACGATCTCGTCCGATGAGGGGTATACGGTAACGGCCCGCTTTGACAATATTGGCGGTTTGAAGGTGCGCTCACCCGTCTCCATGGCGGGAGTAAGAGTTGGTCGCGTTGTTGATATCAGCTATGACCAGAGCAGCTTTGAAGCCGTAGTGACCCTGGCGATTGACCCGCAATTCAATCAGATCCCGGATGACAGTATCGCCAAGATCTACACCTCAGGTCTGTTAGGGGAGCAGTACATTGGTCTGGATCCAGGCGGCAGCCTGGAGAGCCTGGACCAGGTTAGCGAATTGATGATGACTCAGTCAGCGCTAGTGCTGGAAGAGATCATAGGGCAGTTTCTGTTCAGTAAAGCTGAAGAGAATGCGGTCTCTGATGAGCCCTGAAGCCGTGACTGAAACCAAACTGGAGCGAGTTGGGGCCTTCCATTTCCAGCTGCATGGTGAGATGACCTTTACTCACGCCAGGTCGCTACTGCAGCAGTCTGAAGCGCTGTTTGCCAAGTTACCGGATGTGGAGGTCGATCTGCAGAGGGTGGAGAAGGCTGACAGTGCCGGCCTTGCGCTGATGCTCGAGTGGTTGGCCCAAGCTGCGCAGCGGGATGCCCGGGTGGTCTTTACCGAGGTGCCGGAAACGATCCACTCCGTAGCCCGGCTATGCCAGATAGAGTCGCTGTTAATCTGACGCTGTAGAATCGAATTTGTGACAATTGTTCGTAGATAATGGGTAATTTGGCCTTGAAATAATCTCGGTTTTAAGATTCAATATTCAATCCTATCCAGTTATTTCCCCTCGATAATGTTATCTTGTCACACGGCGTATTACTGGATGCTTTGCATGAAGAATATCAGCGGGGATCGACTCCGTTCAGTAAATCCCCAATCATTCAATTGGAGATCCTCAATCGATGAGTGAGCAGATTGTTCATATAACAGACGATTCTTTTGAATCTGACGTACTTCAATCAAGTCAGCCGGTGCTGATTGATTACTGGGCCGAATGGTGTGGCCCCTGTAAGATGATTGCACCCGTACTGGATGAAATCGCCAAAGAGTATGGTGATAAACTGAAGGTGGCGAAACTGAATATTGACGAAAACCCAAATACACCGCCAAAATATGGCATTCGTGGTATACCAACCCTGATGCTGTTCAAGAACGGTGAGGTCGAGGCTACCAAGGTCGGTGCCGTATCAAAATCACAACTCGTGGCATTTATCGATAGTAATCTCTAAAAACAGATATCAGGCGCAGGACGTATCGCCACTGTCTGCCAACTCCCGACTTCGTAGACTCCTTGCTCCGTTCAGGCTTGAGCTGAAAACTGACAAAGAAATCAAAAGCTAGATCTGAACTCGCTACCAGCATGAAGATTGAAGGGATGGCGAGGACTCGAAAACAGGATCTGATCTTTGCCATTCTCAAAGCGCACGCGAAAAAAGGCGAGAGTATCTTCGGTGATGGGGTGTTGGAGATCCTGCAGGATGGTTTCGGCTTTCTCCGATCGGCTGACAGCTCCTATCTGGCAGGCCCAGATGATATCTACGTTTCACCCAGTCAGATCCGACGCTTCAGCCTGCGCACCGGTGACACCATTACCGGAAAGATCAGGCCGCCGAAGGATGGTGAGCGTTATTTTGCTCTGCTCAAGGTCGATAAGATCAACTATGACAAACCGGAGAATGCAAAAAGCAAAATCCTGTTTGAGAACTTCACTCCTCTGTTTGCCAACCAGCGCTTCCATCTTGAGATCGGTAATGGCAGCACCGAGGATATTACCGCCCGCACCATCGACCTTTGCGCACCGATCGGTAAAGGTCAGCGCGGTCTGATCGTATCACCCCCGAAAGCGGGTAAAACGATGATGCTGCAGAACATTGCCCAGTCGATCACCCATAACCATCCTGAGTGTTATGTGATGGTGTTGCTGATCGATGAGCGTCCTGAGGAGGTCACTGAGATGGCCCGCTCGGTACGTGGCGAGGTGATCTCCAGTACCTTCGACGAACCGGCTACCCGTCATGTGCAGGTTGCCGAGATGGTCATTGAGAAGGCCAAACGGTTGGTCGAACACAAACGCGATGTGGTGATTCTGCTCGACTCCATCACCCGACTGGCTCGTGCTTACAACACGGTCATACCCTCATCAGGCAAGGTATTGACCGGTGGTGTGGATGCCAATGCCCTGCACCGGCCGAAGCGCTTTTTCGGTGCGGCGCGAAATGTCGAAGAGGGTGGTTCGCTGACCATTCTGGCCACCGCACTGGTGGATACCGGCTCACGCATGGACGATGTGATTTACGAGGAGTTCAAAGGCACCGGCAACATGGAGGTCCATCTGGATCGCCGGATTGCCGAGAAGCGCATCTTCCCAGCGATCAATATCAATCGTTCAGGCACCCGCCGTGAAGAGCTGCTGATGAAGC
>JARRQD010000129.1:0-9105 GCA_037382205.1 Candidatus Thiodiazotropha sp. | reverse complement strand
AAAAAAATCGGCAACATCACCAAAGCCGCTGAACTCGCTGCAGAAACAGCCGTCGAGGCCCTGCGAGGTAAAGCGGGTCCGGCCTATGACTCACTGGTTTACAGTTGCGCCCTCAGTCTCTGGCATTGCGGCCGCCATCCGACACTGGAACAGGCGGCGACCCAGGTGCGCCAAGTGCTTGATTCCGGCCAGGCGGCTCTTCGACTGGTTTAGCTGCTGGAGATTGATCATGAAAGCGCGATGGATCAAGGTGGCAGAAATTACTGAGTTACCTGCCGGCCAGATGAAAAGATTTAATTTTGAGCAACATCGATATCTGATCGTCAATGTGGACAATCAGATCTATGCCGTTGATGACCAGTGCAGTCACGAAGAGGTATCGCTCTATCTGGGTTGCATTCAGGATCACAACATCAAATGTTCACTCCACGGCAGTCGCTTTTGCCTCAAAACAGGCCGCCCCTTGGAAGCGCCGGCAGACGAGCCGATAGGTACATATCCCATCAAGATCGACGATAATCAGATCCTAATACAGCCTAAAAATTAATTAAACACGTATTTTAGGTGATCTAGATCAAAAATCACTTGGTTCCCACACTAGCGGAATCAGGGTAATTACTATATATTTGCCCCCATAATAAATTCCGCCTTGAATTAGGCTCTATAATTTCACCACCAAACTTATAGTTCCGGGGGTATAACCGGTGAAATACCTATTAATGTTAGCCATTGCGTTTTGCGTGACTCTGTTTTGGCAAACATCCAATATCGCGGACAGAACCCCCAACCTTCAGAGTTTCGAGCAGGAACAGGTGATTATCAAAAAACCTCAGGCCTCCTGAACAGTAAGCTGACATATCTCAGATAAATTCAAGCCCCCCCAAAAGTATCAGTGAGCGATCAAACTCGCCCTGTGGAATCACATGACGTGCCACTGTTGGTAATTGCTCAATTTCGTGATCTGTTTCTGATTTCTCTTTACAGACCAGGCGAGAGATTGAACATTCCTTTATCGTCAACTGTCAATATTTGGGAATATCAACCCAATCCTAACTGTAAATGCGACAACAGGGTGTTTTAGCATTTTTTTGTTGAGACGCCCAACTGAGTTCAGGTATGGTTGGCGGGATATAAGTAGATGATAATGATAAAACGACTGAATCTGTGACAACCCTATCTTCAAGTAGCGCCGTTGCGACCTTTGAAGCCAAATCTCTGGCCTGTATCCGGGATGACCGAATGCTGTTCGAAGGGCTCGATTTCACCATCAATCCTGGTCAGGCTTTGGTTCTGGAAGGCCGGAATGGCAGTGGCAAAACCTCACTGCTGAGAATTCTCTGCGGTATCCGCCTACCTGAGACCGGAGAGCTGCTGTGGCAAGGTGAAGATATCTTTAAGTTGGGGCCAGAGTTTCATGAGCACATCGCCTATCTCGGCCATAAGGATGGTTCAAAACTCGATCTGACGCCGCTGGAGAATCTGCGCATCGCCAAAGGCCTCGGTAAGGCGCGCCAAGAGATCGGCCTTGAAGAGGCGCTGGATCAGGTTGGACTTTACGGCTTTGAAGATGTACCAACGCGCAATCTTTCGGCCGGTCAGCAACGTCGACTCGCGATTGCCCGCCTGCTGGTCACCGATGCAAAACTGTGGATCCTCGATGAGCCATTCACATCACTCGACCGTAAAGGCATTGAACATATGGAGCGACTGTTTGAAGGTCACCTCAACAAAGGCGGCATGGCGGCAATGACCACCCATCACCGGATCGGTTTCAAAGATGAGATCGAGCTGGTCAGAATCAATCTTTCTGAACGATGAGTACACTCTCTCTGACAAGCGCCTTCAGCCTGCTCCTGAAAAGGGATCTGCTGCTCGCCTATCGACGACGCTCGGAGTTGGTCAATCCGATGCTCTTCTTTGTCCTGGTAACCGCGATGTTTCCGCTAGGCATAGGCAATGATCCAAAACTGATCGAAGCGGTCGGCCCTGGGGTAGTATGGGTGGCCGCCCTGCTCGCGTCATTGCTCTCACTGGACAGCATGTTCCGTTCGGATTTTGATGATGGCTCACTCGAACAGTTTATGCTCAGCGCTCATCCGGTTTCGATTCTCGTTTTGGCTAAGATTTTGGCCCATTGGCTGGTGACCGGGTTACCCCTGTTCATTGTTGCACCACTCCTGGCGGTATTACTCAACATACCTGGCGATGCAATCCCTACGCTGATGCTGACCCTGATTCTAGGCACCCCGGTGCTCAGTCTAATCGGCTCAGTCGGGGTCGCTCTGACTGTCGGCTTGAGACGGGGCGGGGTCATACTCTCCCTGCTTGTATTACCCCTCTATGTTCCCGTGTTGATATTTGGTACAGATGCTGTCAAAACAGCCATAATCGGCATACCGACCACCGCACAGATCTCTATCCTGGGCGCAATGCTGGTCGGTTCCCTGGTGCTGGCGCCCATGGCCACCGCCGCTTCACTGCGAATCAGTCTGAGTTAATATGATCATACGTTTCTTTCATCAAATGGGCTCGCCTCGCTACTTCTACAATGTCGCGGGCAAACTGGTGCCCTGGTTCATGGCCAGTTTTCTGGCCACCTTGATATTTGGCCTCTACTACGGCCTGTTTGTCGCTCCACCGGACTATCAGCAGGGGGAGAGCTATCGCATCATGTATATCCATGTGCCGGCCGCCTGGATGTCTATGTTCATCTATGTGGTGATGGCCGTATCAGGGCTGATCAGTCTGGTCTGGCGTATTAAAATGGCAGAAATCATGGTCATCAGCAGCGCCACAGTTGGCGCCTCTTTCACCTTCCTCGCCCTGGTTACCGGCTCTCTGTGGGGTAAACCCATGTGGGGTGCCTGGTGGGTATGGGATGCGCGTCTGACTTCGGAGCTTATCCTGCTGTTTCTCTATCTCGGTATCATTGCTCTGCATAGCGCCATCGAGGACAAACGAGTGGCGGCTCGGGCTGTCTCCATCCTCGCACTGGTAGGGGTTGTGAACATCCCGATCATCCACTATTCGGTGGAGTGGTGGAACACCCTGCATCAGACCGCATCGGTCACCAAATTCGACAAACCTTCCATGGATATCAGTATGTTGATTCCACTACTGACCATGGCAATCTCGTTTAAACTTTACTATGGCGCTGTGGTCTTAATGCGCGCGCGCGCTGAAATTATTGAACGAGAAAGGAACAGTCGCTGGGTTCAGGAAATGGTTGAACAGGAGGCGAAATGAGCGAATTTTTCGCAATGGGTGGCTATGCAGTCTATGTCTGGCCCTCTTTTATCCTGGCGTTCATCGTGCTGGTTGCCAATATTGTCGCACCGATGTTTCAACGTAAGCGCGCCTTAACCGATATTGCCCGCAAAATTCGTCGGGCCAGGAAAGTAGAAAATGAATCCCATACGTAAAAAACGACTCACACTGATCGGCCTGATGGTTGCTGGTATTGGTGTTGCCACCTGGCTGGCAATGAATGCCTTTGACGAGAACCTGATGTTCTTCTTTTCGCCTTCAGAAGTACGCGAAGGCAAAGCGCCTGTGGCGCACCCATTCCGGATTGGCGGACTGGTCGAGAACAACAGCGTTAAACGCAAACCAGACGGCCTCACCACTGCATTCTCGGTCACCGATAATGCCGAAACGGTAACCGTTGAATACACTGGCATTCTGCCCGACCTGTTTCGAGAAGGACAAGGCATCGTCGCGATGGGACAACTCAATCAGGACGGCATCTTCATCGCCAGCGAAGTACTGGCCAAACATGATGAGAACTACATGCCTCCGGAAGTCGCCGACTCCCTGAAAACCGCCCACGAAGAAGGCATAGCTAACCCGCAACCCCAGGCCAGTATTCAATGATTCCAGAACTCGGACACTTTGCCCTAATACTTACACTCTGTCTGGCGGTCACTCAGGCTGTGGTACCGCTGATTGGCTCCTATACCCGAAACAATGCCTGGATGGCGGCTTCCCGCAGCCTCGCCTGGGGACAGTTTGTATTTCTCGCCCTATCGTTACTGATACTGACCAATGCATTCCTCAGTAACGACTTTTCTGTGATCTATGTGGCACAGCATGGCAACACCAAACTCCCAGACGTCTATAAGATATCCGCTGTGTGGGGCGCCCATGAGGGCTCTCTGTTGCTGTGGGCCTTTCTGCTGGCAGCCTGGGGCGTGGCGATCGCCACCTTCAGCCGTAATCTGCCACTGGAGATGGTCTCCCGGGTGCTCTCCGTGATGGGTATGGTCAGTATCGGCTTCCTGCTCTTCATGCTGCTTACTTCCAACCCGTTTGACCGGACCTTCCCGGTGCCTTTTGAAGGGCGAGAGCTCAATCCCATGCTGCAGGATCCAGGCCTGGCGATCCACCCACCGATGCTCTATATGGGTTATGTGGGTTTTTCTGTCGCCTTCGCCTTTGCCATCGCCGCCCTGCTCGGTGGTCGGCTTGACGCCTCCTGGGCCCGCTGGTCCCGGCCCTGGACAACCATCGCCTGGGTGTTTTTAACCCTTGGCATCGTGCTCGGTAGTTGGTGGGCCTACTATGAGCTGGGCTGGGGCGGCTGGTGGTTCTGGGATCCGGTTGAAAACGCCTCTTTTATGCCCTGGCTGGTCGGTACGGCACTGATCCACTCCCTGACTGTGACGGAAAAACGGGGCGCCTTCAAAAGCTGGACGGTATTGCTGGCCATCTCTGCCTTTTCGCTGAGTCTGCTGGGTACCTTTCTGGTCCGTTCCGGGGTGCTGACTTCAGTCCACTCCTTCGCTTCGGACCCGGCCCGCGGTATCTTCATCCTGATCTTTCTGCTGGTGGTGATTGGTGGCTCCCTGTTGCTCTATACCTGGCGCGCTCCTTACATCTCCAGCGGCGGCCGCTTCGATCTGATCTCCCGCGAGACCTTTCTGCTCGGCAACAATCTGCTGCTCTCAGTGTTTGCCGCTCTGGTGCTGTTGGGCACCCTGGCGCCACTGATTTATGACGCGCTGCAACTCGGTAAGATCTCAGTGGGTTTCCCCTGGTTCAATAAGATGTTCCTGCTCACCACCCCCTTCCTGGCGCTGCTGATGGGGGTCGGCTCCCTGTCCAGATGGAAGCACGCTGAACCCGCGCTGCTGGTCAAACAGCTGAAGGTGGCTTTCATCGTCAGTCTGGCCTTTGGTCTGATCACTCTGCTACCTATGTTCTCCGGTGGAAACTGGCTGGTAGGTCTGGGTATGGGGCTGGCCCTATGGGTTGCCGCCTCGCACCTGGTCAATCTCAGAGATCGACTGAAAAACAAAAAGGGCTTCAACGGTTTTTGGCAGGATTTCAAAACCGGTGGCCGAAGCTACTATGGCATGATTCTGGCCCATTTGGGGGTCGCCATGTTTATTGTCGGGGTCACCTTGGTGTCGAACTTCGGTGAGGAAAACGATGTCCGCATGGGCCCTGGGGATGTCAGTGAAATCGCCGGTTACGAGTTCAGGTTTGATGGCGTAGAACGGATTCCCGGACCCAACTACAACGCTGACCGAGGTCGCTTCCAGGTCTCCCGCGATGGTCAACACTTCACCACCCTGGAGCCGGAGAAACGCACCTATTTCGTACAGACCCGCCCGATGACAGAAGCCTCCATCGACTGGGGTTTCACCCGGGATCTCTATGTCTCGTTGGGTGAGCCCCTTGGCGATGGCGACTGGAGCCTGCGTCTCTACTACAAGCCCTATGTCAGATGGATCTGGCTCGGAGGGATACTAATGGGACTGGGCGGCATACTGGCTGTCACCGACCGACGCTATCGCACCGCCAAAGTGCGTTCGGCAGAGATGGTAAACAACGCCGCATCGGCGGCAGCTGCTTCAGGGAGTTAATGTTGTCATGAATCGTTATCTGCGTTATTCCGTACCGCTGATCATCTTCGGGATAATTGCCGCCTTCTTGCTCAAGGGGCTGGGGATGAATCCCAGGGAGATCCCCTCCCCCTTAATCGGTAAATCGATACCGGAGTTCTCCCTGCCTAGCGTGGAAAGCGCCGACACCTTGATCAACGATGAAAATCTTAAAGGCAAGATCTACCTGTTGAATGTCTGGGCAACCTGGTGTGTTTCCTGTCGTGCGGAGCACCAGACCCTGGTTCGTCTCGCCCGCTCCGGCAAAGTGGAGATCGTTGGCCTGAACTGGAAAGATGAACGGAACAAGGCTCAGGCCTGGTTGCAGCAGCTGGGCAACCCCTATACGGTCAATATCTTTGATCAGAAAGGGCGTACCGCTATCGATCTTGGCGTCTATGGGGCTCCTGAGACTTTTCTGGTCGATGGCGATGGCATTATCCACTATAAATATGCTGGCCCGGTGACCATGGAGCTGTTTAACAACACTCTGCTTCCCATGATCAATGATTTAAAAGCCAAAGGATCATAACGTGCGCCAAACTCTATTCGCTTTAATCTGTCTTATGGGCCTGACCTCGTTGCAAGCCGCAACTCTGGCAGAATATACCTTCGAAGATCCGGCAAAGCATGAAGACTTCCGTGCAATCATTGAAGAGATGCGCTGTCTGGTCTGTCAGAACGAATCGCTGGCGGGATCCAATGCGGAACTGGCGGTAGATTTGAGAAACGAAATCTACGAGATGATGAAAAGTGGTCAGGGTAAAGCTGAGGTCATCGACTTCATGGTAGCCCGCTATGGGGATTTCGTCCTCTACAGCCCGCCGATCAAGCCAAGCACCTATCCAATCTGGTTCGGCCCACTGATTGTATTTCTGATCGGCGGCGTGGTTCTGTTTCGAATCATCAAACGTAAAAACCAGAGCCGTGAAACAGAATTGAGTGATGAAGAGCAACAACGACTCAAAGAACTGCTGAATCAGCCGAACGAACAGAGAGACACGAATCAATGACCCTATTCTGGATGATTGTTGCCGGACTGACGGTCCTGGCAATGGCCTTTGTCGGCCTGCCGCTACTGAGAAAAGAGGTGGCCGACGAAATCTCCGCTGATGAACTCAATCTGGCTGTTTTCAAACAGCAGCTGGAGGAGTTGGACAGCGACCTTGAAGCAGGCAATCTTGACCAGAACCGTTATGATGCGGCGCGTAAAGATCTGGAGAAATCCCTGCTAACCGATGTTTCTGCGACAGACACGGAGCACACCAAACAGAACAAGCCCTCGGGACGACTGATGGCGGCCACTGCACTACTGATCCCGATTACCGCCTGGCTGCTCTACAATCTACTCGGCTCACCGGAGATCATCGATCGCCTGGCTCAACAGCCACCAGCTACTGCCAACCAGCAGGCCGCTCAGTCAGCTGCCGGCGGCATGGAGAATCTTCCTCCGATGGATGAGCTGGTCAGAAGGCTGGCGGAAAAATTAGAGCAGAATCCAGACAACCTGGACGGCTGGATCATGTTGGGCCGGAGTTATATGGCCCTCAATGACCATTCAGCGGCGATCAATGCATACCAGCGCGCTATGGAGATGAATGACCAGCGAGTCGATCTGCTACTGGCCTATTCTGAAGCCATCGCCGCAACCACCAGTAACGATTTCACTGGCCGAGCGTCAGCTCTGATTGAAAAGGCCTATCAACTGGAGCCGGAGAATCCTAATGTGCTTTGGTTGACCGGTATCCTGGCCTATCAATCCAACGATTTCAAAACCGCGATCCTGCGTTGGGACACACTGCGTAACAGCCTCACGCCGCAGAGTGCGGAGTTGGAATCTATCAACAAGGCTATTGACGATGCCCGCTCCCAGCTGGGGCTGCCTGCCGAAGAGGCAGAGCTGCCGAGCATTGTGAAAAAGCAGAAACCCAAAACCAAGCCCCAACCAGTCGCTGCGGGAGAGGCCATCAAGGTAGCGGTATCCTTGTCACCGGAACTGCAGGCCAAAGCCAAGCCCAATGACCTGGTATTTATCTATGCCAAAGCGGTCAGTGGTCCACCCATGCCGCTGGCAGCGGTGAGAAAAAGGGTCAGTGACCTGCCGGTCTCAATCAGCCTGGATGACAGTATGGCGATGATGCCGCAAATGAAGCTCTCAGGATTCAATGAGGTGGTTGTCGGTGCTCGGATCTCCATGTCAGGCACCCCGACAGCACAAACTGGCGATCTCGAAGGTGAGATCAAGTCGGTCACGCCTGGATCTACTGAGACAGTTCAGCTTGTCATCAACTCAGTGCACCCCTGACACCAAGCGGCAAAGGCTTGATTCAAGTCTTTGCCGCCTTACTCCCCCCCACTTTGTTTCGCCGATAAGCTGGCCGCAGATGGCCTCACCGCAGATCGATGCTGACCGGTATCATGATTTTTTGAAAATTCAGGCAGTTTTTGTCAATCTACTGCCTGAACTCAACAACTTCAGATTATTGATTGATATACTAGGGCCTGTTAACACGAATCCAATACGCCCTGTTGAAAGAGTACAAGCAACAAGCATAACCAAAAACAATTAGCCGACATCTCTGTTGGCTATATAAACAACCCGGCATGTTCTGCTGATAGGAGTCACGATGGTCAACTACTCTACCCATGATATCCACAATATCGCACTGGTCGGGCATGCCGGCTCAGGTAAAACAAGCTTAATCGAAAGTCTGTTGCACCGATCCGGCATGATCAACAGCAAAGGTTCAATTGTACGGGGCGATACTGTCTGTGACAGTGACGATCTGGAGAAAGAACTGCAACACTCCCTCGATATCGCCATCACCCATCTCAACCATCAAAACAAACAGATCAATATCATCGACACCCCCGGATATGCGGATTTTCTAGGACGGGGAATTAGCATACTACCTGCCGTGGAATCGGCCATGGTTGTGATCAATGCAGCAACTGGTATCGAACCGGTTACCATCCGCATGATGGATGCAGCAAAACGGCGTAACCTCTGTCGCTTTATTATCATCAATAAGATCGATGCAGCGGATCTTGACCTTACCGCCCTATTGAAAAATATCCAGGAGAGCTTTGGCAAAGAGTGTCTGCCGATCAATCTGCCTGCGGAAAATGGCCAAAAGGTTATTGACTGTTATTTTCAACCCGGTGGCGAAGCCACCGATATCTCATCGGTCAATCAGGCTCACGACAACCTGGTGGATCA
>JARRQD010000128.1:0-23477 GCA_037382205.1 Candidatus Thiodiazotropha sp. | reverse complement strand
CCGTTGCAACAGGCGCGCGCCTTTACGGCCATAGCTCTTTTTCACCGCATCTTTGATCAACTCGATGGCACGGCTCTGCTCCAGCAGACCGGTGATTGAGAAAAAACAGGTCTGCATGATGGTGTTGATGCGTCTACCCATACCAGTGTCAGCGGCAATCTTGTAGGCGTCGATGACATAGAAGCTGAGTTGCTTGTCGATGATCTGTTTCTGTGTCTGTGGTGGCAGAGTCTGCCAGACCTGTTGAGGGTCTGCCTGGCTGTTGAGCAGAAAAGTGCCTCCAGGCGCTGCTTTGTCGAGCATCTCGTATCGGCCGAGAAAGTTGGGTTGATGGCAGGCAACAAAGCTGGCTTCATTCGCACCGATCAGATAGGTGGCATGGATCGGTTTGCTGCCGAAACGGAGATGAGAGATGGTGATCGCCCCAGACTTTTTCGAGTCATACTGAAAATATCCCTGGGTATAGTTGTCGGTCTGCCCACCGATGATCTTGATCGAGTTTTTGTTGGCGGAAACGGTGCCGTCCGCACCCAGACCGTAAAATACGCAGGAGGTAACATCCCGGTCGGCAAAGGGGCGAAAGCTGGCATCCCATGAGAGGCTGGTGTGGCTGACATCGTCGATGATACCTACAGTGAAGTCGTTTTTCGGTTGCTGTTGGTTAAGCTCATCGAAAACCCCTTTGACCATTGCGGGGGTAAACTCTTTAGACGAAAGTCCATAGCGGCCGCCGACGATCCGCGGCAGTGACTCCCGTTGGCCTAAACTGTAGGCTTGGGCAAACGCGCCAAGCACATCCTTATAGAGGGGTTCGCCATCCGCACCAGGCTCTTTGGTGCGATCCAGTACGGCGATTTTTTTCACACTCTGTGGGATGGCTTTCAGCAGATTATCCGCTGCAAATGGTCGAAACAGCCGTACCTTGATCATGCCCACGGCTTCCCCCTGATCACACAGATGATCGATACAGATTTCGGCCGCGCCAATGCCTGAGCCCATCAGTATGATCAGTCGGTCAGGTTGCTCAGCACCATAGTATTCGAACAGCTCATAGTTTCTACCTGTCAAGCTAGCGAAGCGCTGCATCGCTGACTGGAGTTTTTCTGCAACCTGGCTGTAGTAGGGATTGACGGTCTCACGCCCCTGGAAATAGACATCGGGATTCTGCGAGGTGCCGCGGATCACCGGATGGTCCGGTGAGAGTGATCTGGCTCGATGAGCCTCGACCAGATCGTCATCGATCATCGCTTTGATCACAGCTTGGTCCGGTAGGGCGATCTTGTTGAGTTCGTGGGAGGTTCTGAAGCCGTCGAAGAAGTGCAGAAAAGGGATGCGAGTCTGCAGTGTGGCCGTCTGGGCAATCAGTGCAAAGTCGGCCACTTCTTGAACACTGGCGGAACAGAGCATGGCGTAACCGGTGCTGCGACAGGCCATCACATCACTGTGATCGCCAAAGATGGAGAGCGCCTGGACGGCCAGTGAGCGGGCGGAGACATGCAGTACGGTTGGGGTCAGCTCCCCGGCAATCTTGAACATGTTAGGGATCATCAGCAACAACCCCTGGGAAGCAGTAAAGGAGGTGGATAGGGAACCGGCCTGAAGCGCACCGTGGACAGCACCAGCGGCGCCGGCTTCACTCTGCATCTCAATCACATCCGGTACACTGCCCCAGATGTTTTTGATACCCTTTGCAGACCACTCGTCTGACCATTCACCCATGGGTGAGGCTGGGGTTATTGGGTAGATGGCAATGACCTCGTTGGTCATATGGGCAATATGCGCCGCCGCTTCGTTGCCATCGATGGTAACCATCTTTTCAGACATATCTTTGCTTCCCTCTCTATTATATTCAAGCAATGTTCTCACTGACTGGTTGCCTATGCATTGATCGGTAGCAGTAGTTTAACTCAGCTGGCGCTTTTCATATGAATTGTACAATCTGTTGGCCGCTCAGGTGAACCATTACCGTTTTTTGACAAATCGCCAATCTTGCTTAGGTAAAATTTTAGGGTATTACTAATTAGCCTTAAACCATGCTGCTTGTAAACAATTTACCTGAGTGTATGAGGGGGGTAAAGCATGGTAAAGGTGATCTCTGATTGCGTGGGTGAGCTCAGTGAGGTCGTTGCTGTACAGTAAGCTCACTGTCGTTCATAAGGGGGCTTGTCTTTTCACTGGATGATTAACTCACCCTGCCTTAAATGTTGTTCTGAAGATCAGAGGTTGCCGGGCGCCGAACAATAATTGGCGGGCAAACTGAATTATCAGTGCCGCTACTGTGAGGCTGATAAAGTGCAACAGAGCGCTCAAATCGAAAGACAACCAGGTTTTCTGCCTCGATCCGATTTGCAGAAATTGCTGGATGGGATTGTGCAATCCGGATATCAGATTCTGGGGCCGGTGGTGAAGGATGGGGCCATCCAATTCTTGGAGGTCACCGATGTCACTCAACTGGCGAGTGGGCTGACCAATGTTCAGAAACCTGCACATTACCGTCTTGAAACATCCGCTGGTGAGCGACTGTTTGATTGGAATCATGGGCCACAGGGCCTCAAGCCGCTCTGCTTTGCACCCCATGAAGTGTTGTGGGTTGAACAGAAGGATCCATTGAGTTTTACAACCCGTCTACCCGACGTAAAGCCAACGGCCGTACTGGGGGTGCGAGCTTGCGATTTGTCGGCACTGGCGATTCAGGATCGCCATTTTCTACATGCCAGTGGTGCGGATCCCCACTATCAGCAGCGGCGTGAGCAGTTGCTGTTGATCGGCGTCGATTGTGCCCACTCTGCCGAGAGTTGTTTTTGTGTCTCTACAGGGGATGGCCCGAGTGTGGATCAGGGGTATGACATCGGTTTGTCTGAGCTTGATGATGGGTTTCTGCTTTGGTCTGCTAACGATAAGGGCAAAACGGTACTGGAGCATGTATCGCTGGTCGCAGCACAAGCTGAGCAGCTGGCGCAAATGCGCGAACAATCGGAACAGGCCGCCCGGCAACAACAGCGGAAACTGTCGAAACCTGAAGAGTTGGCGCGTCTCTATGAGCGGCTGGAACATACCCATTGGCAGCAGGTGGCCGATCGCTGTCTGGGTTGCGGAAACTGCACCGCGGTCTGTCCCACCTGCTTTTGCTACGACACCCAGCATGAAGTGTCGCTGGATGGTGAATCGGCGCAAAATGTGCGTCAATGGGACTCCTGCTTCAGTGCCAATCACAGCAGTATGGGAGGTTTCAAAGTGCGTGACGATATCCTCAGTCGTTATCGTCAATGGCTGACCCATAAGCTGGCTGGTTGGCAGGAACAGCAGGGGCGGATTGGATGCACCGGCTGCGGTCGATGTATCACCTGGTGTCCCGTGGGGATCGATCTCACTAAGGAGACTGAAGCTATTCTGTGGGAGGGGAGCCTCGATGAGTGATCTACATCTGCCCCGCACGGCGATTATCGATGAACGCATTCAGGAGTCGCCCACCATCTTTACTCTGAGGTTGAGATTCGAGGATGCCGCCGCCCAGGAGATATTCGAATTCTCTCCAGGGCAGTTCAATATGGTGACCCACTACGCTGCCGGAGAGATTCCGATCTCGATCGTCAACGATCCTAAGGACAGCCACTACTTTGACCACACCATTCGGGTGGTTGGCCGGGTATCTGAGGCGATGTCGAAATTGCAGCCAGGAGATCGGCTTGGGATCCGCGGGCCTTTTGGCCGTGGCTGGCCAGTCGAGGAGGCGGTGGGGCGTGATGTACTGCTGGTGACAGGTGGTCTGGGCTGCGCGCCACTGGTCTCTGTGATCCGTTATCTGATCAAGCGGCGTAGTCAGTTCGGTCATCTTTATATCCTGCAAGGGGTCAAGCACGCCAACGATCTGATCTGGCGGGAGCAGTATGATGCCTGGGCCAGGGAACCTGATGTCAATGTGCTGCTGGCGGCCGATGTGGTAACCCGGGAGTGGCATGGTCAGCAGGGGATGGTCACCGAGTTGATCGGCCAACTTAATCTGCGTCATGGGCGCACCATTGCCATGCTTTGCGGCCCGGAAGTGATGATGTTGGCGGGTATCTCGCAGCTGCGTGATCTGGGGATTGCCGATCATCAGATCTGGTTCAGTATGGAGCGCAACATGCAATGTGGTATCGGACAGTGCGGGCACTGTCAGATCGGGGCTAAATATGTCTGCCGGGACGGCCCAGTGTTCGCATACTCCGAACTGGCAGATTTGATGGGAGCGAAAGGCTTTTGATGGGACAAAGGATAATCCGTCTCTGCGAATCCTTAGACCTGGACAACGAACATGGCCACTGATAAACCGAAACTCGCTGTACATAAATTCAGCTCTTGCGATGGCTGCCAGCTGGCGCTGCTGAATCTGGGGGAACCCCTGCTGGCTCTACCGGAGCTGGTAGATATTGTCCATTTTGCCGAAGCGGGTCCCAACTCACCGGATGAAGCGGTGGATATCTCCCTGGTGGAAGGCAGTGTCTCGACGCCGGAAGATATTGAGCGGATTCAGCTGGTCAGACGCAACAGTAAACTGCTGATCAGTATTGGTGCCTGCGCCACCTGTGGTGGCCTGCAGGCGCTGGCCAACTTTGCCAACCGAGAGGAGTGGATGGCTTCGGTCTATAGCAATCCGGAGCATATTGAAGTTCTGGGTAGCTCCGATCCCATTGCAAAACATGTCAAAGTCGATCTGCAGATTCAGGGCTGTCCGGTTAACTCCAGGCAGGTGATTTCGGCTTTGAGGGATCTGCTCTGTGGGGTTGCGCCAAGGCCTGAAGTCCACTCGGTCTGTATGGAGTGCAAGCGCAAAGGCTTGATCTGTACCATGGTGACGAAAGGAGAGCCCTGCATGGGGCCTGTCACGCTGGCTGGTTGTGGCGCTCTGTGTCCGGCTATCGGTCGGGGTTGTTACGGTTGTTATGGGCCGGCAGAGACGCTCAATGACCAATCCATATCCGCTCGATTTGAACAACTTGGTCTGGATGCACAGGCGGTATTGAGACGTTTTCGTTTTATTGCCAACAGTGCAGACGGATTCAAAGCAGCCAGCGAAGGGCTGCAAGGTGATACCGATGGTTGAGCATCGCGATATCCATATCAACGTTCCGGTGTTGACCCGTGTCGAGGGTGAAGGCGCCCTCGAACTGGACATTGTCGGTGGTGAGATCGAGCGTATCAATCTGCGCATCTTTGAGCCCCCCAGACTCTTTGAAAAGTTTGTCGAGGGGTATGAGCGCAACCAGGTGATCGACATGGTGGCGAGGATCTGTGGGATCTGCCCGGTTGCTTACCAGATGAGCGCCGTTCAGGCATTTGAGCGCCTCTCGGGTTTTACTCCGGACCCCTGGGTTAAGGCGATGCGCCGGGTGATGTATTGTGGCGAGTGGATACAGAGCCATGCGTTGCATGTACACCTGCTTGCGGCGCCCGATTTTCTCGGTTTCGAATCGGCAATTGCCATGGCGGCGGACTATCCAGACGCGGTTCGCCGCGGTCTGCAGTTGCAGACGTTGGGGAATGATCTGATTGCGCTGTTCGGTGGCCGTTCTGTCCATCCGGTCGGTGTCAGGGTGGGCGGTTTCTATCGGGCGCCAGATCGTTCTGCGGTCGAGGCGATGTTGAAGCGACTGGAAGCGGCTCTGCCGGAAGCCGAAGCGCTGATCGGCTGGACGGCCGGATTGAGTTTTCCCGATGACGATCAATCTTTCATCAGTGTGGCATTGAGTGATCCCGATCAGTATGCGATTGGTCAGGGGCGACTGATCTCAGGTCAGGGGCTGGACATCGATATCTGCTATTTCGACAGCCACTTCCAAGAGATTCAAGCCCCTCACTCCACAGCGCTGCATTCAGAGCTTGATGGACGCCCCTACCTGACGGGACCACTGGCGAGATTGAATCTTAATTTCTCTCAGTTGCCACTGAAGGTGCGTGGCTTGATGGAGGGGTGCGGTATCAACTTCCCCAGTCATAATATGTTTCACAGCATCGTCGCCAGGGCGCTTGAGCTCTATTTTGCTATCGCTGAGGCCATTCGATTGCTGGAGCATTATGAGGTTCCGTCTCAGTCTTACGAGGAAGTCGAACCGGTGGAGGGGAATGCTTTTGGTTGCACGGAGGCGCCGAGAGGCATTCTCTGGCATCGCTACGATGTGGATCAGGCCGGTATCGTGCGCTATGCACGTATTGTCCCACCCACCAGCCAGAATCAGGGACGTATTGAAGAGGATATCGCTTTGTCCCTGCAGAAACTGGGGCTGGATCAAGACGACGACACTCTGCGGTTGAGGGCAGAGCAGGTGATTCGCAACTATGATCCGTGTATCTCCTGCGCGACCCATTTCCTGAAGCTGAAAGTCAATCGCCGATGATCAGGATCATCGGTGTCGGGTCACCCTTTGGTGGGGATCAGGCTGGGTGGTTGGCGATTGACCACTTGCAGAGCTGCCAGTTTGCAGGGTGTGAATTGATCAAGCTGGATCGTCCTGGTAGTGGGTTGTTGAGCTATTTGCAGGATGTGGATCAGGTGGTGGTGATCGACGCGCTGATCTCAAGTGGTCAGGCTGGTGGCGTAAAACGCCTTGAGCGGGAAGAACTGGCGCAATGTCAGGAGCTAACCTCCTCTCATGGCTTCGGGGTTGCTGATGCCCTGGCGCTGGCCGATCAACTTGGGGAGTTGCCGCCACGAATCTCGCTGTTGGGTATTCATACCGGGGAGGATCAAAACGGAGTGCCTGTGCTGGATAAAGTCTCCCTTGAGCGGCAGATCCAAACTCTGCTGGAAGATACTGGTGACTGATCCATTCTCAGCCCAACCCATGGGGTTGTTTCTACGGTGACCTTTGGCAGGCCATTATGCCCTTGCGCAGAGATTGGCGGTGATTCGCCAGAGTTGTGGTGAATTGACTTCAACTGTTCAGAAGAAATTACATCTCGTGCCGCTATGATTTCCAGAGGTTTAATGGTTAGGTTGGGTCAAAAGACCCAGGGATTGGTGGATGAGGCTGAAACAGATCGGGCGTTTTCAGGTGGGTAAGGAACTGGGCTCTGGCAATCAGGGTACCGTCTATCTCTGCCACGACAGTCAACTGGAGCGCCAGGTGGCGATAAAGCTGCTTGATAAGGTTTTGCAGGATGCTTCGTTTCGTGATGAAGCACGCACCATGAGTAAGCTTCAGCACCCCAATATCGTCTCAATCTATGAAGCGGGTGAACATAAGACTACCCCATTTCTGGTATTTGAATATGCGCAGGGCAAGCTGCTGTCTGATTATATTCAGGGTGAACCGCTGGCGCTCCCTTTGGCGCTAAAAATTTTTGAGGGTCTGCTGGAAGGGATGAGTCAGGCTCACAGGGCGGGCATTGTGCACCGGGATCTGAAGCCTTCGAATATCATTATTGGTGATGATAAGCAGCCTAAGATTATGGACTTTGGTATTGCCAGATTGCTTTCTGAAGCCAAAGGTCCTGATAAACAGTTGATTGGTACGCCAAGATATCTGGCGCCTGAGTATATTCAGGCGGGTGAAGTGGGGCCACAGGCGGATGTGTTTGCCATGGGATTGATTCTGGATGAGATGTTGACGGGTATGCCGGTCTTCAGCGGCCAGAATCAGCAGATCGTAATCGATGCCATTCTCAAGTTGGAGCCAAAGCCGCCTTCCCAGTTCAATTCGGCTGTGGATGAAAAGCTCGACAGTTTTATCCTCAAGGCGCTGCAGAAGGATCCCGCACTGCGTTACAGCGACGCCCAGGAGATGCGGGATGCTTTCAAAGCGATCTTCAAGTCAGCTGAAACTGAGCCGACTACCGATGCGGAGGCCAGTGGCACGGTCGATTTTCTATTACGGCGTATGAAAAGAAAGAGCGACTTTCCCGCCCTGTCTCAATCGGTCCGCAGCATCAACGCCATGTCGAACGTGAGCGATCGCAGCGTCAATCAGATGGCGGGTGTGATCGTGAAGGATTTTGCTTTAACCAACAAGATCCTGAAGGTGGTCAACTCTGCCTACTACGGTAGATTCTCAGGCCACATCGGTACAGTTTCTCGAGCTGTTGTGGTGCTAGGCACCCAAGCGATCCGTTCACTCGCGGCCTCTTTAATTTTTTTCGAACATATAGAAAATAAACAGCAGGCTGACTATCTCAGGGAGTTGGTCTCCTCAGCACTGTTTCGCGCCACCCTGGCACAGAATGTGGCTGATGAGATAGACCAGCAGGAAGCTGAAGAGTATTTTCTCACCGGATTACTCAATGATCTGGGCAAAGTGCTGGTCGCCTTCTATCTGCCGGAAGAGTCGCAAGAGATTGAGCGGTTGATCGAAGTTGAGAAAGGGGACCCCGTATCGGTGCAGCATCGTGTGCTTGGGGTCAGTTTTGAAACCATCGGTATTGAAATTGCCAAGCAGTGGAATTTTCCCAAGCCGCTGACCGACAGTTTGAAATCCTGGCAGGGTGATCATGCTCCGGTCAACCGGACGGAGAAGCGTCGTCTGGTCGCCCAGTTTGCCGATGAGGCGATGAAGGTGATTGTAGAGAGTGGCTCGGATGACAAGGCCGCGCTGGATAGTTTGGCTAAAAAATACGCAAAAAATCTGAAGCTTGGCAATAAAAAAGTGACCAAGTTGACCAAACAATCAGTTGAGGATTATCAAGAACTTGCAGAAGCCATAGCCGCAGATGTATCCAGCAGTTTTGTGAAAAAACTGAAAGATGGTCAGGGGGCAGCAGTAAAAGCCAGTGCTAAAAAACGAGAAACAACTGGAACCATTGCTCAAGATGGTTTGGATCAGACACAGATACTCGACGAGGGTACGCAAACGCTGGATGAGGGGATTGTAGACGATGCCTTGCATAATCCAGAGGATACTGAAGCGCTATTGATGGATGGTCTGCAGGAAGTTACTGGAATGCTGGTCGGGGATCATAGTGTTTCTGAGATTTTCAATGTGGTGTTGGAGACCATGTATCGGGCGGTCGGTTTTCAGCGGGTCATTCTTGCTTTGTTGAACCCCAAGCAGGGTGAGATGGTGGGTCGGCTTGGGTTCGGCGACTCAGTTGACGAATTTGTAAAGGCCTTTCACTTCTCCACCAAGTACAGTGTCGATGTGTTTCATGGTGCGATGAAAAATGCGGTTGATGTCTACATTGCCGACGCGACAGATAAGAAAATTCAGGGAGACATTCCAAGCTGGTATAAAAAAATCTCCAAGGCAGGTTCTTTTTTAATCTTTCCTATCGTGGTCAATAAGCGTCCGGTTGGTTTGATCTATGCAGATCATACCAAGCCTCATGGGCTGGCTATCGATAAAAAACGATTGAATCTTTTGAAGTCTTTGCGGAATCAGATCGTGCTTGCGGTGAGATCTTGAATTTATGAGTGCTTGTATGCGTTCATTAACGGATTGTATTTAAACAAGCTTTAGGTTGAAATGCGGAGAGTCAGTTTTTACAGCCCTGAAATAAAGCACCGGGTTGCAGTTTTTTACGCTGTAACCCGGTGCGGTTTGCCAACCAATCGGTTGTTTTTGCAAATCCTTTTGCTTGAGTTTTGTACTACATGACCTCTTTTTCTACCACATTGGAGAGATCACTCTCATTACCAGTTTGATCGTAGGCCGTGATTGCAAAGTAGTATGTGCCGGTTTCCAGGTTCTCCACCGTATGGGTGGTTGATCCGGAGACTTCTACGACTGGTGAGAGGTTATTGCGGTTGGTGCCCATGTAGAGTCTGTAGCCAGATATTTCACTCAGTGGCAGAGGGCTACCATCTGTTCTGGTAGAAGGCGCAACCCAAGAGAGAGAGATATCACCAGTGGTCGGGGTGTTCTGGGGGGCTTCTACGACCACGCTATAAGGGCTCAACGAGGTACTGTCAGTACCATCGGATACGCTGATTACAATGTTGCTGTAGCTGCCTGCGTCCGCAGCTGATGGTGTGCCGCTTAGGGTACCGTTGCTGCTGTTGAAGTGAGCCCAGCTTGGCAGGTTGCGAACTCTGAAGGTGAGTGTATCGTCATCGGCATCCGATGCGCTTGGTGAGAAGATGTAGGCATCACCCGCTACCACACTTGTATCCGGTGTTCCACTGATGACCGGTGCGTTGTTAGATGCTTCTGCATCATGGATGGTGACAATGCTGACAGATGAGTTGTTCAGGCTGTAACCGGTGCTTGGATCGTTAAGATGAACTTCAAAGGTCTCTTCACTCTCATCGGTTGAGTCCGATAAGGTGTTGATGCGGATGGTCTTGCTGGTTTCGCCATCGAGGAAGTTCAAGGCTGTCCAGACATAGCCGGTATAGTCTTGAGTATGCCTTGCTTCGACACCGTAGGTGCCGAAGTTGACGCTGGCTGCACCTGTGCTGTTGCTCCGGGTAACAGTCAGCGTGACGGTGTTGCCTTCATCCACATCGTAACCGCTGTTGGTGAACTGGAAGCTACCGCCCTCTTCAGCGACATCAGCAACTCGAATTGCAAAAGGCGCCAGGCTTGCCTGATTGGTGCCGTCAGAGACCGTGATCACGATGTTTGCGTAGTTGCCTGCTGAGTTTGAGTCAGGGGTGCCGCTCAGTCGTCCAGTGCTGGTGTTGAAGCTGGCCCAGCTGGGCAGATTGCGGACGCTGAATCTCAGCGCGTCGCCATCGGGGTCGTTGGCGGTGGGCGTGAAGCTGTAGGTGCTGCCTTCATCCAGACTGGTGGCTGGTCTACCGCTGATGGTGGGCGCCCGATTGGTGTCGGTTACCGTAATGCTGAAGGCTCTGAGAGATGCTGTATCGGTGCCGTCAGAAACGCTGATGACAATGTTGCGGGTGGTTCCGGCCGCATCCATACCTGGGGTGCCGCTGAGCTGACCAGTGGCGCTGTTGAAGCGGGCCCATGCGGGTCTGTTTCGAATAGAGAAGCTCAGGGAGTCGTTATCCGCATCTCTTGCGTTCGGGCGGAAGTTGTAGGTCTGGCCTTCTGCCACCTGGGTGTTAGGTGAACCACTGATCACCGGAGGGGTATTTACCGGTGTTGGCGCAGGTGTTGGCGTTGGCGCAGGCGTTGGCACAGGCGTTGGCGCGTTGGCACAGGCGTTGGCACAGGCGTTGGCACAGGCGTTGGCACAGGCGTTGGCACAGGCGTTGGCACAGGCGTTGGCACAGGCGTTGGCACAGGCGTTGGCTCAGGTGTTGCAACGAGACAGTCATTAGGAGCCCGGCGGATGGTGGCGCTCGCTGATTCTCCAGCGGATTCCACATCAACCGCACAAGGTACGAATTCAGGATTCACTTTTCTGATCCGCCAGATGCCTCGCCTGTCTACTCTTGCTGTGCCGACTGGTAGAGTCGAATCGGCGACATAGGCTTTGACTTTTGCGCCGGGCGTTCCTTGTCCCTTGATAACCAGTTTAGCTCTTCCGTTTCTCCAAACTGCTTTGTAAACGGATAGGTCAGCAGCTTGGGTTAGGTTGATTTCAGCAGAAAACAGCACTGGGAAAAGAATCAACGGAATGAGTTTGCGTGTTATTTGCATGACCATTTTGCCTCGAAATGAGTGTTCCCTAAAATTTTGATGCTCACTATGGCTCTCAAAGTAGGATTTTACGCAGACACAGTGTCACAGTTTTGACGGACGGAATTCACACTATTTACCCTTATTTGCTGCAGTGTGAATTAGCTCGAAAATAGACGAGAAAGAGTTCACAATTTAGCTTTCTAACTGCGCTGATTTTTCGTCAGAGAGACAGTTTTCAGTGGATTTATTTCATCGACAGTTGACTGTTTAAACTGTGTTTAAAAAGCGATAGTTATCGTAAATTGAGCGATGCTATTTTGTTTTTTTGGAGCGCCGGAAATATACATGTTGTTTGGCTGAAAAATCAATTGATTTAACGTGAGGATGGAATGAAAAAACTATACAGAGTTTATTTGTTGGCCTTTACAATTTTGTACTTTTCTGTACAGCAGAGTATTGCCTCTTCTTACATCATCGATACCGAAGGTGGTCATGCTTTTATCCAATTCCGTATCAGCCACTTGGGGTACAGCTGGTTGGTTGGACGCTTTAATCGATTCTCCGGGGAGTTTGTCTATGATAAAAATGATCCTTCGGCGGCGTCGGTTAATGTACTGGTGGAGACGGCGAGTATCGATTCAAATCATGCCGAGCGGGATAAACATCTGCGGGATGATGACTTCCTCGATGTAAAGCAGTTTCCAGAGGCTCGATTCGTCAGTCGTTCATATATTGAACGGGAGGATGGTAGTGGGTTGTTGACAGGTGATCTGACTCTCAGGGGGGTGACCCGGTCGATCGATATCGAAGTGGCGCATGTCGGGGCTGGGATTGATCCCTGGGGTGGCTATCGGCGTGGTTTTACAGGCAGGACCAAATTGGTGCTGGCGGATTTTGGCATCACCAAGTATCTTGGTGATGCCGCTAAAGAGATGGAACTGATCCTGGGTATCGAAGGTATCCGTACCAAATCGAAGAGTGGATCCAGAAAACCACGTTAGGGTCGGGGAAATCAATAATCACCCAAAGATTGCGCTGGATTTTGTCCTGGTTTCTAGGCGCACAAAGGGGAGCATAGCCGCTCGACGTGACCCTTTGTGCAACAACCAAGCCGGGGCAAAAGACAAGCAAGATTGGATGATTATTGATTTCCCCGGCCCTTAATATCCCTGTCGCACTATATCTGTATCGTTGGCCGAGTGAAGCGCCTCACTAGGCGACCCATTCTGAGGTGCGTTCACCTATCCAGGTTACCTGGAAACGGATTCTGCGCCAGGGATTCTCGTCTTCAAGCAGACGTACGATGCTGGCTTCCAGACGCTCTCGCTGGTCGAGTAGGCGAGCCAATGTGCGGTTTTCCCGCTTCGGGATGTAGCCCAGGTGCTCGTTTTTAAACCATACTGCTATGGCGTAGCGATCGTGGGGGTTGCTCGGTTCCCGCTTCAGGTGGAGGCTCTCTCCCAACTGAAGAAACGGCCAGATGGCTGGGCCCCGGTGGTATTGAAAACCAGCCAGTGGCGACTCCTGCAGGATGATTTTTTTCCGATTTGGGAGCATTGTGGTTGTATTATGGATTTTTCTGGCCAGGTGTCTGGCAGGAAAGCGCCATAGGGCTGCAAGCATAGGGTTCTGTTTCATCGGTATGCTCCGGATTGGTGGAGTGGATGAGAATAACATTCGAAGAGGCTCATTCCGTGAGTCCGTGATAAGGATGGTGGCTAATGTTGGAATATATTTTTTTCGATCAACGTCCCTGGCAGGACTTCATCGACTATGTGACACGCTTGGGGGTTCCGGTTGAGTCTGCCCAGGATGATGAGGAGTGGCTAGTCTACCTCCCAGAGGAGCTGGATGATGAGATCGACGAGATGGTTGAAGCGCGCTATGAAATTCTACTCGAGATGAATGAGCGGCTGATTGCCGAGCAGCAGGGCGAGGCCCATGTGGAGACTGCTGGGATTAACGTGAAACTGATGGATGGTCGGGTTGTGCAGGCCGAGGTTGATCCGCGGTTGATCAATCGGCTGCTGCAAGTTGTTTCAATCGAGGAGCTGGGTGAATTTGTCAGTGCCATTGCTCAAGCGGTTGAGCGGGGCGATGAGCGGTCACTCTGTCAGCGTTGACTCTTTTCACTTGATCTATCCAGTGCCTGATCGGTTCTTCGTTTTGATTCATTGAGGGCCTTTTCTACGGCGATCCTGGCGGCCTTTTTTTGCTCGACCAGCTCAATGTACTGTTTGGGCGTTTGATTGATGCTGGTTTGTGGTGGATTGTCACTGCCCAGCATGACATAGGTTATGCCAATGATTAGGGCGATGAATACTACAAAAAAGGCTGTCCTGGACATGGTGTCTGTTCCCTAGTTCGAAAAAGTGAATCACTGCTTGCCACTCTGTAGGATCCGGAGGCTGCCTGCTGCCGAATCCAGCAAGCTTATAACGGGAATTATATCAGCTCCTCGTCGGGGTTATCGGTCATGTAGATGCAGAATTGGCCAGTTTCGTTGTTTTGCTACATCCTCGAGGGTCCGGTCAGGATCAACAGCAACTGGGTGCTCCACCTGCTCCAGGAGTGGCAGGTCATTGTGGGAGTCACTGTAGAACCAACTCCCCTGCATGGTTTGCTCAAATTCATCCAGCCAGTCGCTGAGTCGACTGACTTTACCCTCACGGAAACTGGGTGTACCAGAAACCTCCCCGGTGTAGTGGCCGTCGATCTGTTCCGGTTCGGTCGCGATCAGGTGGTCAATGCCGAAACGTTGGGCGATGGGCGAGGTGACAAAGGCATTGGTTGCTGTAATGATGAGTAGCTGGTCACCGGCTTGGCGGTGTTTTTCAACAAGCTGCTGGGCCTGTTCACTGATGATCGGTTCATAATGGTCACCATCCACGATACCTTGTTCCACGAGAAAACGGCCCCAGAGGTAGTCGGAATCACCGGCCAAAAGGGTGTTGTCCAGGTCGAAGATTGCCAATGCCATGTGTCTGCCCTGCTCGTTTACTCAATGAGGTTGTCTGTGGTCTATACGGCTATTTTACCTGGTTAGTCCGTAAATGTTGTTAAGGGATTGTTTATTGATCCATTCGGCCTGCTAATCAAGCGGTGGTAAAACGGCTCAAGATAGGCCACCTCAAGACCGATCCGATGAACGGCTCTGGCTGTGGAGCGGCAAAGTGTTCTTGTCCGCGCTAAGAATTTCCATACTATGCAAAGGCTTATGTTTGCTGTCTTGCTGCTCTACATGGAATATGGAAGAATCATAGCCTTAGAATATGACATATTGTGGCGGCTCAATTGATTGATTCAGATGGCTTTAGACCGAATGTTGGTATCATCATTTGTAATGATGATCGTCTCCTGTTTTGGGGGCGTCGTACCGGTCAGGATGCCTGGCAGTTCCCTCAGGGTGGGATAAAGCAGGATGAGACCCCTGAGGAGGCGATGTACAGGGAGTTGAACGAGGAGGTGGGTTTGAACGCTGACCAGGTCTCGATCATCGGCGCGACACGCAGTTGGCTGCGCTATCGCCTGCCGGATCGCTATATCCGCCGTCACAGCGAACCACTTTGTATCGGTCAGAAGCAGATCTGGTTTCTGCTGAAATCCAAGTGTGGTGAGGATGCCTTCTGTTTGGATCACACGGAAACGCCGGAATTCGAGGAGTGGCGTTGGGTAAAATATTGGCATCCCGTTCGTGAAGTGATCTATTTCAAACGAAATGTCTATACCAGGGCATTGGAAGAGCTGGCGCCGCTGCTCTATCCGGAGGGGGTTCCCGGGCGTTCTCTGACCAGCTATCTTCGGCAGAATCGTCGTTGATCGTAAATGCTTACCCGGTTGGCGCAGGGGCTGTTCAAGTCGCTTTATCAGCCCTGACAAACAAAGTCGAAAATGAGCGCCAATCACTGCAAATACCTCTAAATTTGCAACTTCTGATGGCGAAAGTTTGCGGTAAACCGAAGCGAGATTTTTTCCCGGCTTAGCCGAGGGGGCTGAGACCATGCTTGAGACTCTACACCGCATCGTAAAAGAGGTTAATGCCGCGACGGACCTGGAACAGGCTCTGGCAATCATTGTGCGGGAGGTGAAGCAGGCGATTGGGGCCGATGTCTGCTCTGTCTATCTCACCGATTTTGAACGTCGGGATCATGTGCTGAAAGCGACAGATGGATTGCATCGAGAGGCCGTCGACAAAGTCAGATTGCCCTACCATCGGGGACTGATCGGCCTGGTCTGCGAAAGGGCGGAGCCAGTCAATTTGGCCGATGCGCCAAGTCACAAGCGCTATCTCTTTACTCACGAGACCGGCGAGACTTCCTACAAAGGCTTTTTGGGGGTGCCAATCATCCAGAACCGTAAGGTCCTGGGCGTGCTGGTGGCGCGTCAGATCGAGCAGCGCAGTTTTGAGGATCAGGAGGTCACCTTTCTGTTTACCCTGGCAGCGCAGCTTGCCGGTGCAATCACCCATGCTCAGGCCAGCGGCAATCTGGATACCCAGAGCGATCTGGCGCCACCGAAACGGTTTCTGCAGGGGCGGCCTGGTTCGCCAGGGGTCTCTCTGGGTACTGCGGTTGTGGTCTATCCTCCCGCCGACTTGGAAGCCGTGCCAGACCGGCCAGCTAAGCATCCTGATGTGGAGGAAGAGGCCTTCAGGACGGCTGTCGCAGCGGTGGTTCAGGATCTGATGGCCATCGAGGATCGTTTTGAAAAAAGTTTGCCTGCAGAGGATAGGGCGTTATTTGATGCCTGGCTGATGATGCTGGGCAGTGATTCTCTCATCGGCAATACGGTGAAACGGATTCAGCAGGGTAACTGGGCGCCAGGCGCATTGCGCGAGACCTTTCAGGAGCATGCCCGGATATTCGAGAACATGGAGGATATCTATCTTCGGGAGCGGGCATCCGATGTACTTGATCTTGGGCGACGTATTTTGATGCATCTGCAACAGAAGGTCTCCAGTCGGGATGAGTTTCCAGAAAATACCATTCTGGTGGGTGAGGAGGTCAGCGCCATGCAGCTTGCTGAGGTGCCCAGAGAGCGCTTGGCTGGTGTGGTCTCGGCCCGAGGCGCCAGTTTCTCCCATGTGGCGATTCTGGCCAGAGCTCTGGAAGTACCCGCTGTAATGGGGCTGAGCAATCTACCAGTAAGCCGCATGGAGGGGCATTTTCTGATTGTCGAAGGTTATCTTGGGCGGATCTATATCTCACCGGCGCCATCGGTTATTGAGGAGTATCGACGGCTCGCCAGCGAGGATCAGGCGCTCTTTCAGGAGCTGCAGGCGGATAAAGATCTGCCCTGTGAAACGACCGATGGGATCCGTATTCCACTCTATCTCAATACCGGGCTGCTCTCTGAGCTGAGTAATCATGGTACTTCTGAGTCAGAAGGTGTGGGTCTCTATCGCACCGAATTGCCCTTCATGGTGAGAGACAGTTTTCCCGGTGAGACAGTGCAGGTTGCCAACTATCGAAAGGTGTTGAAGATGTTTCATCCCCGACCGGTGATCATCCGGACACTCGATATTGGTGGCGACAAACCGCTGCCCTATTTTCCGGTGGAGGAGTCAAATCCATTTCTGGGGTGGCGGGGAATTCGGATCTCCCTAGACCATCCGGAGATTTTTATTACCCAGGTACGCGCCATACTTCGAGCGGCCATCGATCTGAACAATCTGAAAGTGCTGCTACCGATGATCAGTCACGTACAAGAGGTCGATGATGCCATGCTGTTGATTCAGCGGGCGCATGACGAACTCTTGGAGGAGGGGTATCAGGTGCAGATGCCAAAGGTCGGTGTGATGATCGAGGTGCCGGCTGCTGTTTACCAGGTAGAGGTATTGGCCCAGCGGATCGATTTTCTCTCTGTGGGTACCAATGATCTGACCCAATACCTGCTCGCTGTGGATCGGAATAACGCGCATGTTGCAGATATCTACAATGATTTGCATCCGGCGGTACTAAAGGCTCTGATCCAGATTGTCAATGGCGCCAGTCAGTATGGCAAAGAGGTCAGTGTATGTGGCGAACTGGCGGGGAATCCGGCGGCGGCGGTGCTGCTGCTCGGCATGGGGGTCGACAGTTTAAGTATGAATGGGGGCAGTCTGCTACGGGTTAAGTGGGTGTTACGCTCATTTTCCAGCGGTCGCGCAAGAGAGTTGTTGCAGAAGGCTCTGCGCTGTGAGCAGGCGGTTGAAGTCTCCAATCTGTTGTCAAACGCCTTGGAGGAGATGGGGCTGGGCGGCCTGATGCGCGCCGGCAGGTAAGGGCCGGGGAAATCAATAATCATCCAATCTTGCGTGTCTATTGCCCCGGCTTGGTTGTTGCTCAAAGGGTCAGGTAGAGCGGCTATGCTCCCCTTTGTGCGCCTAGTGTAGTGTCCTATACAAATCATACATTTAGACGAGGCCTATCATGAAGTTGAGCTTAAATCCCTTGGCTCGCCCTGCGGCAAGCCACTCAAGCCACGATTGCGGCGTTGCACCCCTTGGAAAGGGAGCAGCCATTCCCGGCGGGCTGCGCCTTGCACTCGAGGCTTGAGTGGCTTTCTAAATGCACGCTTTATATAGGACACTACACTAGCATCATAGGGTTCCCCAGGAGTTACGGCGGCGTTGAAATCTCAGATGGGGGAGAATCAGTCCAATGAGGATACCGGCAATGATCACCCCGGCACCGATCAGAAACCAGTCGCGGGTCGCTTCATTGCTGAGATCCCGGTTATCCTGCTTCAGCTCTTCCACTTCCCGGGTCAGTGCAGCGACCTGCTTGACCAGTTCATTGCGTTCATTGGAGATGCGGATCGCATTGGAGGCTGTGCGCTGAATACTTTGCAGCTCCTGCTCCTGTTTATCTTTTACCTTCTGCAGGCTGTTGTAGCTGGTTTGTAGTTCGCGGTGACTCTTCTGCAGTTCGATCAGTTTGCTGCGTAACTCACCTGGCGCCGCTTTCAGTTCGTCGATCTCTTTGCGCAGTGCGGTGAGTTGGGTTCTGGCGCTGGGTTCATTCATTAACTGTCGGGTAAGGACAAAACCCTGGCTGCCGCCAACCCGAACCTTGGTATAGCCGGTTTCCGCATTGGTGGAGAGGACTTCCAGTGCGGTGCCACTGTTAAGCATGCGCATGATACGGTGTGAAGTGCTCTCCCCAGTGCGCATAGTGATCTGAAAAGTATCGGTTACATAGAGGGTTTTACCCTCAGCCAATAGCGGTAACAGAAGCATCAGGGTGAGCAGCAATAAGGATTTCTTCATGACTATATCTGGTATTTTTCTGGAACAACCGGGGCATCGAAAGCCAACTGTTTTCTCATTCTTGCCAAATAGGCCACAGAATGTCACGTTTTTGTGGATCTTGCACCCCTTGGATACATCTGTAAACCACTTAATCTCAGGTTTGTTGATTAACGACCAAGCAGCAGAAACTCCATTAGAGCTTTTTGAGAGTGTAGACGATTTTCCGCTTCGTCCCAGACGACACTTTCAGGCGTGTCTATTACCGAGGCGGTAACCTCTTCGCCCCGATGGGCTGGCAGGCAGTGAAAGAATAGGGCATCTTTTTCAGCCTGGGCCATCAATTCATCATTCACTTGGTACTTGGAGAAGGCTTTCTCTCGTAGTGCCTGCTCCTCTTCTTGGCCCATGCTGGCCCAGACATCAGTAACCACCAGGTCAGCGCCGCTGGCGGCTTCAAGTGGATCGCGGATGATGCTGGCCCGATCGCCGGCCGCCTCGAGGATTTGCGGATCAGGGTCATAGCCTTCAGGGCAGGCGATGTTGAGATGGAAGTCGAACTGTCTGGCGGCATTGAGATAGGAGTGGCACATGTTATTGCCATCGCCAACCCAGGTAACAGTCTTACCCTGTATATCGCCACGGTGTTCGGCATAGGTCTGCATATCTGCCAGTAGCTGACAGGGGTGGTACCTGTCGGTCAAGGCATTGATTACCGGGACTTGGGAGTGCGCCGTAAAGAGTTCGAGTTTCTCCTGCTCGAAGGTGCGGATCATGATGATATCGACCATCCGCGAAAGTACCTTGGCGCTGTCTTCAATCGGCTCACCTCGGCCGAGTTGAGTATCCCGGGGTGAGAGAAAGAGTGCGTGGCCACCCAGTTGGGACATGCCAACCTCAAAAGAAACTCTGGTGCGGGTGGATGACTTTTCAAACACCATGCCCAGATTTTTGCCTTTCAGCGGGGTATGGATCTCACCTCGATGCTGCATCCGTTTCAGTTCCGAGGCCCGGCGAATCAGGGTGTGCAATTCATCGCTGTTGAGATCGAGAAGGGAGAGAAAGTGCCTGGTCATTGTGGTACGTACGCCTTTGCGTTGACTGTCAGAGGAAGTCGGCAACCAGGGCGCTGACTTTATCGATTATTAATTTGCACTCGTCGTCGCTGATGATCATCGGCGGCAGCAGGCGAATGACATTGCCTGCCGTCACATTGATCAGCAGCTTCTGTTCGAGTGCTTTGCCGACCAGCTCGCCGCAGGGGCGATCGAGTTCGATGCCGATCATCAACCCCTTGCTGCGAATCGACGTGACGCCGGGTAGATCGGCGAGTTTTGCTATGAACTCGGATTGGAAGCGTTCGCCCAGCTTAGCGGCTCGATCGGCCAGCTGCTGAGACTCCACTATATCCAGTACGGTCATTGCTACCCGGCAGGCGAGTGGATTGCCGCCAAAGGTGGAGCCATGATTGCCGGGCGCCAAAACTTCAGCGGCTTTACCCTGGGCCAGGCAGGCGCCGATCGGCATGCCATTGCCTAAACCCTTGGCCAGGGTCATTACGTCAGGCAGTATGCTGTTGTGCTGATGGGCGAAAAGTTTTCCACTACGGCCAATTCCGGTCTGGATCTCATCGAGCATCATCAGCCACTGGTGCTGATCACAGATCTCACGGATTCGGTTAAGATAGTCGCTTGCCGGTACATTTACCCCGCCTTCACCTTGGACTGGCTCAACCAGCACGGCAACCACATTCTTCTGGTGCTGTGCTATCTCCTCGATCGCCTCGATATTATCGTAAGGCACTCGGATGAAGCCCTGTACCAGGGGATCGAAACCAGCTTGCACTTTACGGCTGCCGGTAGCGGAGAGGGTCGCCAGGGTTCTGCCATGAAAACTCTGTTCCATAACAATGATGGCTGGATTCTTGATCTCTCTCTTGTTGCCATAGAGGCGGGCTATTTTGATCGCGGCTTCATTGGCCTCAGCGCCTGAGTTGGCAAAAAAAGCCTTCTCCATGGCGGCGAGGGAGCAGAGTCGGAGTCGCTCTCCCAGCTGCTCTTGCAGGGGGATTCTGTAGAGATTTGAGGTGTGCAGCAGGCTGGAAGCCTGATCGCACAAGGCCTTGGCGATTTCTGGATGGGCATGGCCGAGTCCGCAGACCGCAACGCCGGTTACTGAATCGAGATAGCGGTTGCCTTCGGTATCCCACAGCCAAGCACCCTCACCTCGCTCGAAAGCGACAGGCAGTCGTTGATAGGTTGTCATCAGTGAGTCGGCCATTCTCAAGCCCCATAAAACAAAAAAGCATCCTAAAAAGGACGCCGGTTCAATTCAGCCCTGTGGTCAATAAGCAGCCCGCTTAATGTGCGCTCAGTCGTCAGGGAATCAATTAGTCTACCTAGTCATCTGGTTTTTTTCAAATAATCAGTCGATTCCGCCTGAATAGGCATCAATTCAATTTGTGCTTGCTGGTTCTCGATCGTCACCATTTGACGTTATCGCAGGATTGTGTTGATCGGTATCAGGCAGTGGCTGTGACAACCTATCTATCACAGATGTAACAAATAAAATACTCAGTCGTTTGTTTTGTTTGGTTGGACTGCATTCCAAGTTTCGGCACAATGCATCCATGTTGTCTACGAATCGGAGAAAATCAATATGTCAATCGCACTGACACTGCATCTGCTGGCTGTGATCATCTGGGTCGGTGGGATGTTCTTCGCCCACATGGTTCTAAGGCCAGTGCTGAATGAAGCGCTGGAGCCACATCAAAGGTTGCCGCTGCTGTTGAAGGTTTTCGATGGCTTCTTTCCCTGGGTATGGGGATCGGTAATTACCATACTGGCCAGTGGTTATTGGATGTTGTTTACCCGCTATGAAAATGATACCAGTTGGTGGCTTAGTTTGATGACGATGGTGGGTACGCTCATGGCAGCAATCTTTATCTTTATTTATGCCATCCCCTACCATCAGCTAAGTACGGCATTAAAAGGCGATGATATGCCAAGAGCCGTCGCCGCCATCACGCTCATTCGCCAACTGATTTTGGTGAACTTGATATTGGGTCTACTGGTTTCGGCGTTGGCTTCAATGGGAAAATATGGATTCTTCTGAGTAGAGCGATGGTGGTTGAACTCGATCCATATACCTCTTCACCCAATCCGGTTCCACTACCGGCAACAGTCTGGCTGTTTGCTTCAGGTCTGATGGCTTCTCGTCGCGCTGAAATCGTCAAACAGTATAGGACACCACACTAGCTTGCAGGTGGCGCGATGGATCTGGCCCGGAAGCATTGTCTCGCGTTGCTTTCTGACGAGTGGGGTAGGGCGATGTACATGCTGCTGCAATGGAACTCTATGGTCACTAGGTAAATTAGCCACCCAGGGATGACATTGGTCGAAGTATATCGGGTGGATTGTCGTTGAATTGGTGTCTTTCAGGTTTTAAAGCGATCGCAGATGTTATGGCTTGTTGGAGGGTTTCATCCGATGCATCTTGTCGTATTAAGGAGCCAAGTGCCAATTTGTTTTCCTGCCCAAGACAGAGGTGCAGGTCACCGGTTACCGAGAGGCGAACCCGGTTGCAGGTGTCACAGAAATGTTGAGATTTTGGTGTGATGAATCCGACTACCAGGGGCGTGTCATCAATGCGGAAGTAGCGCGCCGGGCCACTACCACGTTGTGTTGCAGGTTGCAGGTTGTATCGGTTACGCAGTCTTGACTCGATCTCTGTCAGGGGTAGGTAGTGTTCGCTGGCGTTACGCCCACCCTCACCAACTGGCATGGTTTCGATAAAGCGTAGTGTCACTCCCTGTTCGATGCAATAATCAATCATCTCGCCTGCCAGGTGCAGTGGTGATGCAAACTGCGCGAGGCGAGAGGCATTGGTACTGAGTGACAGCTCCTCTATTCCGGGAATGTTGGAGATTCCCTGGGCGATTTCGCAGATCTCTTTTCTCACCAGCGGCTCACCACCGGTGAGACGTACGTGCTTGACGCCCAGGCTGGCAAATTGCATGACCAGCCGTACCATCTCATCGGCAGTCAACCAGTCCGATGGTGTTGCAAAGCCTCGGTGGCTGCTCGGTAGGCAGTAGAAGCAGCGAAAGTCACAACGGTCGGTGACAGAGAGTCTCAGGTACTCAATATGTCGGCCATAGGCGTCGTTTAACATGGCGCACTCACTCTCTCTATCTCGGCCTGGGCAGTAAGCATCTGACTTCGGGCGTCGAGGCGAAAGCGCTTGATGGCTTTCGGGCGGTTCTTGCCGTTACTCCCTCTAACCAGCTTAGACCTGGAATCCATATCGATCAGAGCGGCCTCCCAGCTTTTTTAAAAGTGGATGATCGTTCCTGGTCAGTGGGGTGTCGTGTTGATCAGGCATTATTCAATTGCTCGGTAGAAAAATGTTGGAACTATTGAGTCGAGAGATTGGCCGTCGTGAAAATTAGACGTTCCGTGTTTCATCTTTAGGAAACTCATCGATTATCGTTTCCCACCCAGATCTCCACCCTGTTCTTTCATGATTGGCAGTTTATAGAGTTACATCATAACATTTTCATCATCGATGCGTATGGTGCGTCCTTTGCGGGCCTCCCTTCGGGCGCGATGAGAAGCCATCATCCGCGTTGTTGCGTTGCTTGGAAAGGGCGCGCCGATCCCTGCGCAACGCGCCGAGCGGCTGATGGCTTCTCGTCGCACTGAAATCGTCAAACAGTATAGGACACCACACTAGTCTTGGATGGTCAG
>JARRQD010000127.1:0-10470 GCA_037382205.1 Candidatus Thiodiazotropha sp. | reverse complement strand
GATGAACCGCAGCGAGTTAACGGTGAGCATAAAGTCTATCTTCTTGGTATTGAAGAATCTCTTGCTGCAGGCCTGATGAGAAACTTTCAGGCGAAAAACCTGGAAGCGATATTGATCGACACCCCAGCTGAGATCATCCACCAATACGACATTAATCCCAATGATGCTGATTTTCTCATCAGCCATGTCGAGATGCTTGATGAGCTCTTTCCCGAGTCGAAAACTGGCGGCTTATGGGATAAAAGTAACAATCTACCCGGCCTCCCAGTGGCCTTTATCGCGGATACACCTGACCTCAAAACAAGACTGGCAGCCATGCGCGTCGATGCCAGTGGCTATTGGTCTAAGCCAGTTGACCCCTACCTGGTCGCCAAACGAATTGAAGAGCTATCCACCTCTGGTGCACATAAGAACTACCGTATATTGATTGTGGAAGATGATCCTGCTCAGGCAGATTTTGCCGATGCGATACTCAGCAAAGCGAATTTTGAATGTCGAAGCGTTACCGACCCCCTAAAGGTGCTGGAAGCCCTGAACGACTTCAAGCCAGATCTGATCCTGATGGATCTCTATATGCCGGAAGCGAGCGGTTCTGAGCTGACCGCGGTGATCAGAGAACAGAATGAGTATGTTGATATCCCGATTGTATTTCTCTCCGGGGAGCAGGATCTAGACAAACAGTTGACCGCATTGAGCTTTGGTGGTGAGGACTTTCTATCCAAACCGATTGCCCCCAAACATTTGATCAGTACAGTCACCAACAGAATACGCCGAGCCAGCCAGCTGAGTCGCCGTTTGCCGGGCCACTTCCGCAGTGAAAAAGAGATTGGTCTACACAGCAGAAATTACCTGTTGGAGCGATTGGACGCATTACTGCTGGCAGAGTCAGCGCTCAATGAGGTTACTGGGGTATTTTTCCTGAAAATCGATAAGCCAGAAGATCTGGTGGCATCCGTTGGCATTGGTGGTCTCGATGTGGCGCTTGCGGAAGTAGCCAAGCATCTCAAAAACCAGCTCACATCACAGGATATTCTGACCCGATTTGGCAACAGCAGTCTCAGTCTTCTTGCAATCCGCAAAGACAAGGCGAACTTGACTACCCTCGGTGAAACCCTCTGTAAATCCCTGAGCCAACAGTTCATTGAAGTTGAAAATAGTACCTTTGGGGTAACCGTTAGTATCGGCATCTACCCGGTAGAGCCAGGCAATCAGGACTCCCGCGCCATCATAGCACATGCACAGATCGCCAGCCGGCAGGCCGCAGAAGCGGGCGGCAATCAGATCAAAGTCTTTGTGCCCGAAATAAAGAGTGGTGGCAAAGAGGAGAGTGGCCAGGACATGGAGGTACTGATCAAAAAAGCCCTTGATGAGGACTATTTTGAAGTTTTCTTCCAGCCCGTTGTCGCTCTGCAGGGATCCTCACTCGCCCACTATCAGACACTGTTGAGACTGCAGGAACCTGATGGAAATCTGCATGCCGCTGCCGAGTTCATACCCATTGCAGAAAAGGCCAATCTAATCAGCCAGGTGGATCAGTGGACTACCCGGCGTGCTGTTGCGGTAATCAATGAGCACCGAAAACAGGGTACACCACTGCACCTGTTCGTCTCTCAATCAGCCGATCTACTGGAAAACATGGAGCGTCTGACCTGGCTAAAAAATAAACGCCAAAGCGGCCAGTTAGCCAAAAACACCCTGACCTTCGAATTCAATATTCATGAAATCGCTAAATCGATGAAATCGGCAAAGATCTGCTTCGAAGTGTTGAAAAAAATGGGCATATCTACGCTTTTAACACGAGTCTCTCTTAGCTCGGAAACCGAGCGGGTATTGCAACATTTACCAATTACCTACATCAAACTGGATAAAAGTCTGCTGCTGGATGCCAGCGATGAGGTAAAACAGCTGGTCGAAATGGTTCATGAGCGCGGCATCAAGGTCATTGCTCCCCAAGTTGAGGATCCGCGAAGCATCGCTCTGCTCTGGAGTAGCGGAGCAGACTACGTGCAGGGTAATTTTGTGCAGAGACCGGAGAGTAACCTCATCTACGACTTCAATGAGTCCGTTCTCTAGTCTACTGGCTTGTTTCCAGTAGACAGACTGCGCTCGATTCGGCATCGAAACCACAGGGGGAGCTAAATTGGCGCTCTATCAATCTCCCTGTTTTCCGCACGTGGTTGTAAGCGCCACTTTTTGACAGATAAAAACAGTTCAATCGGTTAATTGACTTCATTTTTTGGCTCGTAAAATGCATGTTATTTCACATAATCAGGCCTTAAGCTCGGCTCATTTTCGACACCGGAGGTGATTTATCATGCAAACCATCCAGAACAAAATCATGGTCTTTACCTTTCTGGCACTCTCCACTCAGATGCTACTGGCCGAGATTGAAAACCACCCCAGCCCGATCGACCCGCTGCTGCAGAGCTCATCAAAGCCGGCAGAACAAGAGGCCTCAGCCGCGCCAGCGAAAAGCAGCGGCAGCCGATTCTACCCTCGCCCAATGGGGCCAGTCTTTGAAGCAGGCGATAAGCAGCTGAGTTGCCGCCAGTTGGATCAACAGCTTGCCAGCTTAGAAACAGAAACTTACAGCGCCAAACCCGGATTCTATGAAGACCCCTATGCCGGCGCTTCGATTTTTGTCGGTGCTGTCTGGGCACCGGGCGCGCTCGCCTATCTGGGTTATTCAGGTGCAGCAGAATTCTACGAACAGGATCGGGTGAGTGAAGCCGAGAACCGTATTGAAGCCCTACGACGAATCAAGGCCAGATTACGCTGTTATGAGTAGTGAAACAGATCATCAAGCCTCACCACCTGCTATTCGAGAGAAGTGTTATCGCTGGAGTGAACTGATCCAGATGGTCGTCAGCCATCGGCAAGAGCTGATTGCCGCCAACCTGATCGCCATACTCGGTGCTATTGCAGCAGTACCGGTTCCCCTGTTGATCCCCTTGATGGTTGACGAAGTGCTGCTCAATCAACCTGGCACTGCCGTCGGCATCATGAACAGCCTGTTTCCAGAGCAGTGGCATGGCCCGGTTCTCTACATCCTGGCGATTCTGGCCTTGACCCTGATTCTACGCATATTGGCTCTGATCTTCGGGGTTTGGCAGACCTGGCAGTTCACCCGGATCGCCAAAGACGTTATTTTTCGCATCCGTCGGGATCTTTTGCATCGACTTGAACGGATCTCCATGTCTTCCTATGAAACCATAGGTAGTGGCACGGTCGCCTCGCATCTGGTCACCGACCTGGAAGCCGTGGATACGTTTGTCAGTGTCACGACCAGTAAATTTCTGGTCGCCGCACTCAGCATCATCGGCACAGCGGTGGTCTTACTCTGGATCAACTGGCAACTGGCCCTGTTTATTCTGTTTCTCAATCCTCTGGTAATCTATTTCACCACGATATTCGGGCGTAAGGTTAAGCATCTCAAAAAACGGGAAAACTCAGCCTTCCAGGCGTTTCAAGAATCCCTGGAAGAGACCCTGGATGCCATCCAACAGATTCGAGCCAGTAACCGGGAGCGGCACTACATCCATCGGATCATCGAAAAAGCAGACAATATTCGCAAACACTCCGCTGCATTCACCTGGAAAAGCGATGCGGCAAATCGACTCTCATTCATGATCTTTCTATTTGGCTTCGACATCTTTCGGGGTGTCACGATGTTCATGGTGCTCTGGTCCGATCTGAGCATTGGCGAGATGCTCGGCGTCTACGCCTACCTCTGGTTTATGATGGGGCCGGTTCAGGAGGTACTGAACATTCAGTATGCCTACAATGGCGCCCAGGCCGCATTGGGGCGTATCAATGCATTGATGCAGGTCGATCTGGAACCCGCTTATCCCCATAACCAAAATCCCTTCCTCGGCAAAAAGAGTGTCAGTCTGAGTCTTAAGGCTCTTGAATTCGCCTACGGTGATGGCCCTCCAGTTCTCAATGGCGTCGATCTTTCCATCGCAGCGGGAGAGAAAGTGGCCTTTGTCGGCGCCAGTGGTGGCGGCAAGACCACTTTGGTACAGATCATTCTGGGTCTCTACCCGGTAAAGTCGGGGCATGTTTTCTTTGATGATGTTGCCGTTGAAGAGATCGGTATGGACGTAGTGCGTGACCATGTGGCGACCGTATTGCAGCACCCTGCACTGCTCAATGACAGTATCAGAATCAATCTCACCCTGGGCCGGGATATTGCCGACGAAAAACTCTGGCAGGCGCTGGAGATCGCGCAGCTTAAAAACACCGTGATGGAGATGGAACAGGGCTTGGAAACCCTGGTCGGCCGCTTTGGTGTCAGACTTTCCGGTGGACAACGACAACGTCTGGCCATTGCCAGGATGGTACTGACTGATCCGCGGGTGGTGATTCTCGATGAAGCCACCTCGGCACTCGATACCACCACCGAGGGAAATCTGCACAGCGCCCTGCAGGCATTCCTCAATGGGCGCACCACTATTATCATCGCGCATAGACTGAGCGCGGTAAAACAGGCGGATCGGGTGCTGGTGTTTGAAGATGGCCAAGTTGTCGAAGAGGGAGAGCACGACGAACTGATTGAAAACAACGGCCTCTATAGCACCCTTTACGGTCACCAGGAACTGAACACAAATCGCTAAGGAGGTTCTCGATGTTTACCGGCATTGTTCAAGGTACCGCAGAAGTTGTTGCCATCGAACAGAAACAGAACTTCCGCACCCACCGAATCCGCTTTCCATTAGAAGCACTCACAGAATTAAAGCCAGGGGCATCGATTGCCCAGAATGGATGCTGCCTGACCGTAACCCGAATTGATGGTGAACTGGTTGATTTCGATCTGATGCAGGAGACCTTGAACGTCACCAACCTGGGTGATCTCAAGCCTGGTGATGCGGTTAATTTCGAACGCGCTGCAAAATATGGTGATGAGATCGGCGGACACGCCATGTCGGGGCACATTCTCTGTACCGCACAAGTGGTTGCTGTAAAAGTATCGGAGAATAATCATCAAGTCAGATTCTCACTGCCGCATGCCTGGACAAAGTACATTTTCACCAAAGGCTATATCGGCATCGACGGCATCAGTCTGACAATCGGTGATGTGAAGAGCAATGAATTTGAGGTCAATCTGATCCCGGAGACCCTGCAGCGTACCAACATTGGTAGGCGTCAAATCGGCGACCGTGTAAACATTGAGATCGATCCGCAGACCCAGGCGATTGTCGATACGGTGACAAACCTGCTGCCAGAACTCTATCAACGTATGAGCACGAACCTGTCAGGATAGAGATGTCTGTTGAACTCGAGAAAGGCACTCTATGGGATAAGGTCGTTACCACGACACGACAGGCGATCAGTGATCAAAGTCTGCACACCATTGCGACCCAGTCCCATTATCTACAGCAGCAGGGTTTAAACTTCATTGTGCGTATAGCGAACAACATCAAACGAAAAAGCGCTCAGAAAAAAGCGCGCCCTGACTTTGATCCGTTTCTACCACCAGAGCCAGCGTTAACCGTATCTGAACTATCGACTTCCCATCTCGCAGTACTGAATAAGTTCAATGTGGTTGAACACCATCTGCTGATCGTCACCCGTGAATTCCTACCTCAGCAACAGCTACTCGATAGAGCCGATTTTTCAGCGCTCTGCCACTGCTTGCCGGAATACCCCAGCCTAGGCTTTTACAACGGAGGTGAAGAAGCCGGGGCCAGTCAGAAACATAAGCATCTGCAACTGGTGCCACTGCCCCTCTACGGGGAGAGAGAGCCCTTCCCCTTCTCGCCTGTTTTCTACCGCAATACAAACAGTGGTAGCATCCGACAGCTCTCTGAACTGCCATTCCGGAATACTTTTACCAACCTACCCCCAGGCCTGTTCGACTCAGCGGATCACGGGGCCGCTCACTGCCACCAACTCTATCGGGAAATGCTCAACAAGTTGACCATCCCGCCACTGACCGATCACCCAGGCGACATCCAATCAGCCCCCTACAATCTGCTGATGACGACCGAATGGATGTTGTTGGTGCCACGAACAACAGAGTTCTGTGAGGGAATATCCATCAATGCCATGGGCTTTGTAGGCTCACTGTTTGTGAAGGATCAGGCGGGATTGGAGAAGTTGATCGATATCGGGCCTGCGAATCTGCTACAAGCAGTCTCTCGGTAAACACTGCAGCAGCTATTCCTTGGTTTGCTGAAGCAAAGACGCATTCGTTACATCACTGCCAGACTCCTCAATATTGTCGGGCATCAGGCCCATCGGGCCCACGATCTTGGCGGACAGACGGGGAAATGCACTTATCATGGATACCAGAATTGTTGCTGCGTAGGGTATCGCCTGCAGTAGCAACACAATCGACCAAATCTGCGCATCCGGTGATTCAGCACCCTGCTGAAAATTAATTGTGATGGCAGACAGTATCAGCGCGGTGAAAAACAGCGCCTCTTCGCGGGCATCCAGCAGAGCGCGAACGAGTCCTGAGTTGTTTGCTTGCTTGGGGGTTCTGAAAAAAGGCAGACCACTGGTCCAGATCCCCTGAACGATGGCTAAGGCAATCGTATGGGATAGCGCCAATCCAGCCAGTGCAGCAGCAAGGCTCTGACGCACCGTTGCCTCAACACGGCGTCGATAGAGAAAGAACATTTTCAATAGCTTAAAGACAAATAGAGTCACCGGTAGTACAGCGAACAGCGGTAAGGGTGCATTAAAATCCACAGGCCAGATCAACATACAGGCGGACCAGGCAATTGCCGCCATATTGAAAAACAGATTGAAACTATCTGCAAACCAAGGTAACCAACCGGCGATGAAATGGTAGCGTTGGCCCGGACTCAATTGACTGGTCCTTGTAGCGAACAGCATACCCAAATGGTGCTTAAGGATTTGCACAGCACCATAAGCCCAACGAAAGCGCTGTTTTTTGAAGTCTAGAAAGGTGTCCGGCATCAAGCCCCGGCCATAACTTTTCGGGATGTAAACCGCCTCATGCCCCTGCTCAAACAGCCGTAATCCAAGATCAGCATCTTCGGTGATACACCACTCTCCCCAACCGCCAACCTGATCCAGCGCTGAACGCCTGACCATTGTCATGGTTCCATGCTGAATGATCGCATTACGTTCATTCCGGGTTATCATACCAATGTGAAAAAAACCTCGGTATTCAGCTAAACACATCGCTTTAAAACAACTCTCACTGCCATCCCTATAGTCTTGTGGCGACTGAACAATGGCCGTCTCTGGGCGTTGAAACAGTGGGACCAAATCACGCAACCAACTGCTCTCAACCTGGTAATCACTATCGATAACGGCAATCACCTGGGCATCAGGATGGGTCTCCTGCAAGGTAAAGTTCAGTGCCCCAGCCTTGAATCCTTCCAATGGGGCACGGTGAAAAAAGCGAAACTTTTCACCCAATTGTTCACAATGCGCTTGCACTGGCTGCCAAACTTGAGCGTCTTTTGTGTTGTTATCGATCACCAGCACTTCATAGTTGGGGTAGTCCAATCTGGCTAACGCATCCAGGGTTTCAATCATCATATCTGGCGGTTCGTTATAGGCCGGTACATGTATGGAAACCATTGGCAGTTCGGCATCAGTCAAGAGCAAACGTTTAGGTTGTCTACGCCAATGCTTCAGCCACAGAGACTCAGCCCATTCGTGGGCTTCAGCAAACAACACAACCAAGACACCGAGCATACCGATAAAAAGAAAAATACCCACTAGTACAGTATTAAGGGTCATATATTGGCGGGTATAGTCGTAAAACATCCATACCGAGCCAGTCGCAGCTCCATAGGCAACCAGTGCCAGAAACCCTCGCCCACTGGATCGTAAACCTTCACTGTCACGAAACAGAAACAGTAGCGCAATCAGACCAAACAGAATCGAAATAGCCGCCAGTTCTCGCCAATGGGGCACCCTGACAACAGGCTTTGTAAAAGTAAATTTGGCGTTTCTATCGGCATCGTAAACCCCCCAGTAGACTCCGACGCCACTCTCCTGCCGGTCTTTCCAGGGTTGATCGAACGCTTCCATCACGTAGTATATGAAACCCCGCTGTTCGGCCACCTGTAAAAAACGTCTTAGAAAACTCGCTTGATTTGCTTGTGAAGGCGTTGCGTCTCGCTTTGGTCTACCATTACTTGGCCAACCCACTTCAGCGATTACAATCGGTTTATCAGGAAATGCCTGCTGCAATTCCTCATAAGTACGCACAGTAAAGTCGACAGCCGCATCAATAGACTGCCCTTCCCAATATGGAAGTATGTGGGCGGCAATATAATCCACATGTTCCGCCAGCTCAGGGTGCTCCAGCCAGATATGCCAGGGTTCGGCAATACTGACTGGCGCCCATACCCTTTCTTTCACCCGATCTAGGTTTTCGATTGCCTCACCCACGGTGATATCTTTACGAAAGATGGCTTCATTGCCGACCATCACCCGTACAACATTTTGATGGTATTGCCTGCTCAAGGAGATGAGCGTTTCGATCTCTTTTGAATTTGCCTCCTGGTCACGATTAATCCAGGCACCGAGCGCCACATTCAGGCCATATTTCGCTGCAAGCCTGGGTATCTCCTGATAGTTATTACTCACAGAGTAACTGCGCACAGCATAGGTTTTATCAGACAATAGCAACAGATCCGCTTCAATCTCTGCGACACTCGGATATTTGCCTTGACTTGGATCTTGCCAGGCCCTGACCGGGGAAAATGAAAACCCCTGGATACGCTTTGGCCAGGGCGGCTCACTTGAGCTTCCGCCAAGCAGGTTCCAGATCATCAAGGTCAGCAAAGCTATGACAAGTGTAATTACCAGATTGGGACGTAACATAATGAGAGCAGTGTAAAAAGATCGACGTATACTAAACCCTTTAACAGAAATGGATTGTGATCTGCGACGGCTTTTTGACTCATGAGGTAGCAGCCAGGCTTTGGGCACCGACTCGATGAACTTTTGAAATTCTTTCAACCACACTCCTGCAGTTCGTTTTGCTTTTCGACACGAACCTCTCGAACTATGACTTGTGATCACTCGCTTGATATCCTTCATATCACAAGGCGCTATGGGAGCAACCTAAGGTTCGATCAGTGAACGGATCCCAAACAGAACAGCAAAAACTTGAATGGCACAACATTCGGGCTATCAGATTTCCCCCCGCTCCACCCTGAAAGGTAGAGGCAATATACCTTTGGAGTTTGATGAAGATGGTTTTCTCATCAACACTGATGTCTGGACACGAGAGACTGGCCGGGTTATTGCTCAAATGGACGGCATCGACTTAACCCCGGACCACTGGTCTGTGATCCTCTATCTTCGCGAGAAGCACCTGGAGTCAGGTGGACTTCCCGTGATGTCGCATATCTGTCGCATCATGCATCTCGGTGAACATGGCGTCACCCGTCTGTTTGGTGGCTGTCGAGAGGCTTGGCGCATATCCGGTCTCCCCAATCCTGGCGAAGAGGCCAAAAACTATATGTAACCCCTCTAGCCCCTGCTCTCAGGGGCTTTTTTTCCTGGCAAAACTCATTTCCGAGTCAATAATCATAAAAAGATCAGTTGACCGCCCCATTCTAAATAGCAGGTGTTTGATTATGATGAAAATCGCTTCGTTGGTTATGGTCACCTACTGGGTGAATCACGCTGTCCAACTGATCTTTTTATGATTATTGACTCGGAAATGAGTTTAGCCAGGCCAATTAAACGACGGTCATTAGTAACTTGGAGATCGGGGTCAAATGACTGAACAGCCAGGCCAAGCTGCAGCAGCCAATAAAACCCTGCAATTACTGTCTGCTGCTGAGCAGAAATTCAACCTAAAACCAAACCTTCCAGATATCCTGTTCGATCTGAAGGGAAAATCTGCCGGTCTGTTGGTGATCCACAGCAGTGGCCATACGAAAATCCGCTACAACGGGGAGTTACTTAAACTCTACGGTACAAAGTTTATTGAGCAGACCGTACCGCATGAAGTGGCGCATCTCATTGCCCGCAGACTCTTTGGAAAAGCCATCAAACCACATGGTAAAGAGTGGCAAGCAATCATGGCCTACTTCAATGTACCGGCAAATCGCTGCCACAACTTTGACACCACGAGAACAGCCTACCGCACCATGCGCTATTTCGACTACCAGTGTGCATGCAAGTGTCATCAAATTAGTGCCATCCGACATAACCGCATATTATCCGGCGTAACCTATCTCTGTCGTATCTGCGGCACCAACCTGGTTTTGAAGGCGTCGGGCTAATCACCCCGATTTAGAATAAGCAGCTGCTTTTCTGCTGTTTTCATTCCTTTGATTACCAGCTCCCGACGCAGAGCTGCACTTCTATTTGGCATGTTTTCAACAAAGACCAACTCAACGGGGGTTCTGCCCCGCGTATATTTCGCGCCAACACCCCGGTTATGCTCTGAGACCCGTCGATTGAGATCATTTGTTATGCCAGTATAGAGCGTATCATCAGTACATCTTAATATATAAACATACC
>JARRQD010000126.1:0-9169 GCA_037382205.1 Candidatus Thiodiazotropha sp. | reverse complement strand
CTTATTGGATAGTGAAATGGTGTTCAATGGATGTTGTAATTACTCGTTACAGTGACTTTATTGCTTTCATGTGCGCTCTGTACTGACAATACGCGCAAACATCTATCGATAGTTAAGTGATTCTTAAGACTTGCGTGTAGGGAGACCGCAAACTATTAACGGAGAACTAGAAGGATCTATAGTCGGATCAAATGCGCATGCACTACTCCTCAAGTTACACACCACTCCCCCATACACAGAGAAACTCTATTGAACTTACAGGAATTCATTGCGACTTTGGAAAAGTGCAACCAACTTCAGTCTCTTGCAATTTCAGCATCTTTTCTCCCCAACCACGTTCGGCCAGACAGCATCGCTGTAACACGCACACAGAACCACACAGAGTGCGCATTCTCTTAGCACCAGGAGAACAACGGCCCTAGCATCCATCCTTTCCATATTTCAAATACGTTTCCAGTAAACACATCGATTGATATGGATTTCATATAACAACAAATTGATTTCTTGAAGGCAGGAGAAACTTGATGGCAGAAAGCAGTCCGGTACGATATGGCATATTTTTTAAAATGTCTCTTGTTATGATACTCATCGCAACACTTCCACTGTTGCTGGTTTGGTATATCAGTCATTCGGCCAGTGAAGAGGCCATAAGCAAGGACATCGACAACCGATTATCCTCGACAGCGAATCAATTACGCAGTTATATCGAGAGTTGGGTTGACATGAATGCCCGTGTCATCCGGCAGAATGCGAAATTTCCGGATATGATCAGCATGGATGGTCAGCTGCAGAAAAAAGGCCTGACTACCATCGTCGATACCTATGAGTGGGTCTATCTGGCATTCACCACAGATATCAATGGTCAGAATATATCCCGCAGTGACGATAAAAATCTCAAAGACTACAGCGATCGCCACTATGTGCGGCAGGTGCTGGGTGGTAAAGATCTGGGGCAACAGGTCTTAATCAGCAAGACCAATGGCAAACCGGCCTTAGTCATCTCAACCGCTATTGAGAGTGAAGAGCAACATACTAAGGGTGTCCTAGCCATCGGCATGACACTGGATGATATCTCAAAGAAGGTGTCTACCACCCGTTTCGGAGAGACAGGCTATGCAATTTTGTTGGATCAGGAAGGTAAAGTCATCTCACATATCAACAATGAGTTCACGACCAAGCGAACCAGCTTAACAGACCATCCTGGGTATAACGCATTGATGCTCAATAACAAGAATTCATTGATCTATACCGATGAGCAGGGAGAGAAGATCTTCTGTCAAGTACGCAGATCAAAACATGGCTGGATTCTGCTGGTACAGCAAAATTATGACGAAGCTTTCTCAGCACTCTCCGACTACAATCGAAAAACCCAACTGTTGATGGCAGCAAGTTTTATTATTGTTGTTCTGGTCTCATTTTTGATCTCCCGCCAACTCACACGTCCAATACAGCACCTAACCCTAGCAGCGGATGCCATCAGCCGTGGTGATTTTGATTATAAGATCGAAGATATTCATCGCAGTGATGAATTAGGTTCTCTGGCAAGAGCCGTTGAACGTCTAGGCAGCAGCGTTAGAGTGGCAATCGATCGATTCAGCAGATAGATGAAGCATAATCATGGAGGTGGTATCTTCTCAATCTACTGGCAAACTGATGATGCATGAATCAGTCGACCAGACACAGTTTATCATTCAGCTCAGACTATCGTCTGAGCGCTTCTGCGATGCCGAAGTATTATGTATCTAACAGTTTCTCAACACACAGCATTGTTATTGACCTACTTTCAGATAATCAAGTCTGTTGATCAAAAAACGAGGTACCCACAATTCAGAACGACTAACCAGGTGACAAGCTTTCATTCTTATCACCCGATTAATATGGAACAACGATATGATTGATGACGGCATACTAGATCATCGACAATTTATTAAGTCTCTGGTGAGCCTATGCAGGGAAAGATCCAGTGGAACTGTCTTCTATAACCTGAGCAGTGGCCTATCGGTTCGAATCGTCATGAATCGGGGTGAGATCAATTGGGTAGCCTTTGGCGAACATCGGGGCATCGATGCGATTGAGGAAATCAGCGTAATCGAGAATGGCAGGATGAGTTTCAATCCCTCTCTGAAATTGACCATAGGCAAGCAGAATTTACCGAGCACCCCTGAAATTCTGAAAATGATCAACACCAGAGGCATTGAGCTTAAGAGTCGCCCAAAGGTCTCTCATCAGACTACCGAAAAATCAAATCCAACTCATACCACATCCGGAACGACATTCGATAAAAATCAGATATGCGAAATCGTCGTTAAAGAGTCGATTGAATACATAGGCCCGATCGCCAAAATAGTCTGCGCAGACTATATGAAATCCCAACCCGATGAGATCAGCCTGAATAGCCTACGCAAACTGATTGACATAATCGTACTTGATATCAACGATGATACAAAAGGGCATATATTCAAAGATCGCATTAGGTCATTGCTGAAAATAAATTGAATCCTCAGCACGCTAAAGCTTCTCATTGAAGCAAGCGCCCCCCTTCCCCGCCACTTTAAATCGCTACAGCTTACGCTCGATCTGACCGCACCCCGAACAACGCTACCAAGCGAGAACAGACGCAACGGCCCTGATTGCCGACTCAACCACCACTGGCCGGTCGTTGTCGATTGGCTGACGCTGGTGGCTCTCTGGTAAATGTTGGCTGCGCTGTGGATTGCCGGTATCCCACACTCACGGCTCCTACACCAAACAGCTGTTCCAGGCGTTTCAACAGTTCATCGGTTGGATTAACCCGCCAATCCTTGCCCAATTGAATTTCCCCCTGGGCTTGCCCATTCTGATAGTGAAATCTCACCCCAGTGGTACCTCCCAGATAGGGAGTGAGCGTCTGTTGCAGTTTTTCACAGAGCAGTCCGGGCTCCATTCGAACGGTTCGCATCTGAATATTCAGAAACCGGGCATAGTGGGACCTGGCCTGCTCGATGGTCAGTAGATTGTCGGCGCGTATACTCAATCCGCCACGAAACTCGTCATAGCTCATCATGCCTGAGACGACTAGAATCTTATCCGCCGATATCAGCTCCCGGTGCTGTTCGTAGTTCTCATTGAACAGGGTGCACTCGATACGCCCACTGCGATCGTCCAACAGCAAGGTACCCATGCGGCCACGTTGGGTCTGACGGTGGGAGGCGCTAACCACCAGACCACTGATCACGACCGGAACCCCCCGGCGGCGCTGTCCCCCGGCGGGCGCGCCATCCAGACTCAGGTCACCTATACGGCTGCTGCAGATGTAGCCCAACTCAGCCAGATAACGATCGATGGGGTGACCGGTGAGATAGAGCCCAAGGGTCTCCTTCTCGCCCTGCAGGCGCTGCTCCTCCTCCCACTCCTCCACATCCTTGGGAATCACCTGGGTGTGACTCGCCTCGGCCGGTTGCGGCTCGCCCATACCGAACAGATCATTCTGCCCAACCGCTTCCATAGCATGGTGCTGCTCGGCCAGTTTCAACGCGAGTGGCAGCTGTAACATCAGGGTCGCCCGATTGGCGCCGAGACCATCCAGAGCACCGGCCCGAATCAGCGATTCCAGGACACGTCGGTTGACCTTGCGCAGATCGATCCGTCGACAGAACTCGAAAACATCCTCAAACACCCCGTTGTTCTGCCGTTCATCGATCACCGATTCGATGGCGGACTCACCAACCCCTTTGATGGCGCCAAGACCATACACCACGGTCTTATCGTCGATTGCGGTGAACTTGTAGTGTGAGAGGTTAACCTGGGGCGCTTCCACCTTCAGCTTCATGCGTCGGCACTCTTCGATCAGCGGCACCACTTTATCCGTATTGTCCATATCCGCCGAACAGACTGCGGCCATAAAGGCGGCCGGGTAGTGCGCCTTCAGCCACATGGTCTGGTAGGAGACCAGAGCATAGGCGGCCGAATGGGATTTGTTGAAGCCGTAGCCGGCAAACTTCTCCATCAGATCGAAGATGTAGGTAGCGGTCTGCTCCTCGACGCCACGCGCCACAGCGCCATTTCGAAAGATCTCTCCCTGCTTGGCCATCTCCTCCGGCTTCTTTTTACCCATAGCCCGCCGCAGCAGATCGGCACCGCCGAGGGAGTAACCGGCCAGTACCTGAGCAATCTGCATGACCTGTTCCTGGTAGAGGATAACCCCGTAGGTGGGTTTCAGAATCGGTTCCAGATCCGGATGGGGATAGGCGACTTCCGCACGCCCATGTTTTCGATCGATAAAATCATCCACCATGCCCGACTGTAGCGGCCCAGGTCGAAACAGAGCAACCAGCGCGGTGATATCGTCGAAGCAGTCGGGCTGGAGCTTTTTGATCAACTCCTTCATACCGCGGGATTCCAGCTGGAATACGGCGGTGGTCTCGGCGCTTTTAAGCAGTTTGAATGAGTCTGCGTCATCCATCGGGATGGTGTTGATATCGATCGGCTCAAGACGCTGTTTGCTGCGCTCTGCATTAACCGCCTTCAGCGCCCAATCGACAATGGTCAGGGTGCGCAGGCCAAGAAAGTCGAATTTGACCAGTCCGACCTTCTCCACATCATCTTTATCGAATTGGGTGACCAGCCCCTCGCCATTGGCCTCGCAGTAGAGGGGGGTAAAGTCGGTGAGCAGCCCCGGTGAGATCACCACACCACCGGCATGCTTGCCCGCGTTACGCGCACAACCCTCCAGCTTCTTCGCCATATCGATGAGTTCACCCACCTCCTCATCGGTCTCATAGGACTGCTTGAGGTCGTCACTCTCCTTGAGCGCCTTGTCCAGGGTCATACCGATCTCGAAGGGGATCATCTTCGCCACCCGGTCGGTAAATCCATAGGGATGGCCAAGCACGCGTCCCACATCCCGCACCACCGCCTTGGCCGCCATAGAGCCGTAGGTGATGATCTGCGAGACCGAATCCCGGCCATAGCGATCGGCCACATAGTCGATCACCTGGTCCCGCTTATCCATGCAGAAATCCACATCGAAGTCGGGCATCGAGACACGCTCCGGATTGAGAAAACGCTCAAACAGCAGTTCATGCTCGATCGGATCGAGGTCGGTGATCTTGAGGGCATAGGCAACCAGGGATCCGGCGCCTGAACCACGCCCCGGGCCCACCGGAATATCGTTATCCTTGGCCCACTGAATGAAGTCGGCCACGATCAGGAAGTAGCCAGGGAATCCCATTGAGTTGATAACGTCGAGTTCCACCTGCAGACGCTCGTCGTAGACCTTGCGCTGCTCTGCAAACGTCTCCGACTCGGTATCGAAGATATGCTTGAGTCGCCATTCGAGGCCTTTGCGGGACTCCGCTTCGAGAAACGCTTCGATGGTCATCCCTTCCGGGATTGGAAAATCGGGCAAGAAGTTTTTGCCAAGGGTCAGCTCAATGGTGCAGCGCTTGGCGATCTCGACGCTGTTTTGCAGCGCTTCGGGAATATCGGAGAACAGCGCCTCCATCTCTTGTGGGCTGCGCAGATACTGCTGATCGCTGTAGTTTTTCGGCCGCCTTGGATCGTCGATGGTGCGGCCTTCATGGATGCAGACCCGCACTTCATGGGCATCGAAGTCGCTCTGCTGCAGAAAGTGGGTGTCATTGGTGGCCACCACCGGCACCCCGAATTCCGTCGCCAGCGCCACGCTCTGATGCAGGCAGCGCTCCTCATCCGCTCGACCGGTTCGATGCAACTCGAGATAGTAGCGATCGCCAAACAGCTCAAGCCAACCCTTCAATAGCTGTTGTGCCAGGGTGGGATTTTCAGCCAGTAGCGCCCGGCCCAAGTCACCATGTCGACCCGCTGACAAGGCAATCAACCCCTCGGTATTGCCCTCAAACCACTCCCGCTCCATCAGTGGCCGCCCCAGGTGCTGGCCCTCCCGATAGCTGCGGGAGACCAGTCGGGTAAGATTCTTGTATCCGAGCTGATTCTGCACCAGCAGCACTAATCGAAAGGGGGTATTCACATCATCGGGATTGCGTATCCAGGCATCCACCCCGGCGATCGGCTTGACCCCAGCCGCCAATGCCGCCTGGTAGAAGCGCACCAGGGCAAACAGATTGGATTGGTCGGTCAGCGCCACCGCAGGCATGCCCTGCTCCGCCACCTGCTTGACCAGGGGTTTGACCCTGACCAGGCCATCCACCAGCGAATATTCGGAGTGCACACGAAGATGTACGAAGTTCGCTGTCATGTCTTACCAACAAACTGTTGATGACAAAAAATAGCAGTCAATATCACTGTATCACTCACTTGAAATCTGGGTTGATGTTTCGCCCGGCAGGCGTAGATATTCTAACCTGAATCGGACTCAAAATATGAGTCTGCATTTTATTTTTGCTGACCATTTTCAACACACAGAGAGCCCGTAGATGGCCAGAGACCAATCAATACTGAATCGTACACTGAATCAATTTCTTCTATTTTTTCAACGGGATGCATAAAATAACTGCGTAGGCTTCATACACCTGAGATACTCGTCTATACGGACTCTATCTGTACCATGCTAAGAATTTCAGGCTGGCAAAATCGTCTGGCTTAATTCAGGCACTGACCGCCAGTTGGCCTATCTTACTGTCACCACACTGAATAAAGATGGAAAAAACCTCAGCTGTAACAAACCAAGCCGAATCCGGCGAGGCCTACGCTACCGGCGGCAACTCATGGGACACTCTAAATTCAACCTGAATCGATGGGTTCATGGCGAGCTCAGTGTGTAAACGATGAAGTGAACCCTATTGTTGTATAAATTTGGCAGTAAACTCTATACGAGTCAGCAGTCGTTCTCTGTGAGAGGTACACAATCAGCGGTATCTGGTGTCAGATACTTTTTCGATAAAACAATAACAAGGTTACCGAATATATTATGTGAGACAGCAGTGCTTATAGACATGAATCTCTAAAAGCTTCCCTTGAAGCACTACACTTAAGCTGACTGAGTCGCATTGGTTCATTTGGTGGCGTCGCATGTCTGAACTCAAATAATATGGCTAAATCTTGGGCAAGCAGATAGCTCAGGAATAAGCTTTGGTGAACCGAACAATAAAACTCTTTTTCACCATAGAGCTCATATATATTGGAAGATTTTTGGATAACCAAGCCTGATGAACGACTGGCAGCTATATCAAAAGTAGCAGAGATTGGCTCCAGTTCCTTACTCAATATCTCAAGCAAGGTATACTTTTGAGCTGATCCATCTTCCGGTGGATTTTTAATATCTGTAGCAAGTACTTTTAATTTGTAATTATAGCCCCATGCATATTCAAAGCCACCAATCGATTCAGCGATTTGGCTCCACTCTTCTTCACGGCTCGACCTTACTCTTAAGCAAAGCGATATGAGCGACCCAGAACATTCAGATTTGTAGTGATCAACAAAAATTTCAATAATTTCACCTTTCTTTGAATCGCTATTACAGCCAACCAAGCTTGTAGCTAAAATTACAAATACAATCGTTATGAGCCTCATAGAAACGCTCCTTTTACTACAGTTATCTTCTCGTATTTACCCTCTCGTTATCGTTTACGCTCAGCGCGTAAAACGTGGTCTAGCATCCACATCATAGAGCAGGAGAAATAAAATAAAGATTGTAAATGAGAGCTATCTTCCTTAAAAAGATTGCAGCACTAACTCTTCTGTTGATATGAATTATGAATCGTTCAACCTAAAAAGATCAGTTGGACAGCGTGAAGGGTACGCTTGTGGTGGTGCAGGGCAAGGGTCGCTCATGCACATCCATGTGCCCGCGACACTTGTGCATCCCTGCACAGCGTGCAATTCACGCTGTAGCGTGATTCACCCAGTAGGTGAGCATAACCATCGAAGCGATTTTCATCATGTTCAAACACCTGCTATTAGAATGGAGCGGTCAACTGATTTTTTAGGTTTAATAAACTATCTAAAAGAATCATCATAAACAACAATAGCAAAAAATTGGAATAGTCCGAGAATTTCAACCACATGAATATCTGTAGTCAACATTGAGATTTCCCAAACCGATATGCAAGTAAAAACAGACACAGTTCGGCAATCAGGGTCGTTTCCAAATAAATATTAGAATGTTTCTGTTAATACAGAAACCAGTTTGGATATTTCAGGAACATCGACTAATTGCCCAAAAATGAAGTTGGTTTTGACACCCCCTCAGAATAACCTCCCTGTAGAACTTACCAATTCAAAGATCGCCATTTCCACTCTGCACGGTGATTCGAGTCAAGATGGCCTCTCAACCCAGCAGACGCTTCACCGGTCCGAATGAGCGCCGGTGTATGGAAGAGACCCCTAAATCAATCAGCCCCTGGAGATGCTGTTTGGTGGGATAGCCCTTATGCTTGGCCAACCCATAGCCGGGATACTGACGATCCAGTTCAACCATCTCCCTATCCCGGGCAACCTTGGCGATGATCGACGCCGCACTGATCGCTTCAACACAACTGTCACCACCGATCACCGCTTCGGCGCTGCAACTTAATTGAGGAAGATGTTTGCCATCCACCAAGGCGTGATCGGGTACTGCGATCAATCCTTCAACGGCCCGCTTCATGGCTAACAGGCTGGCCTGTAAGATATTGATGCGATCAATCTCTTCCACCTCCGCACGCCCCAGCGCCCAGCTGTAAGCTCTTTCGCGGATCAGCTGATCAAGCGACTCACGTCGTTTTTCACTCAGCTTCTTGGAATCAGCAAGGCCTTCGATCGGCCGTTGCGGATGGAGGATGACGGCCGCGGCCACAACCGGACCGGCCAAGGGACCTCGGCCAACCTCATCGACCCCGGCGATAAGCTGGCCAGTGGCTAATCTCTGTTTATCTTTCATGTCAGCGGTTTGTTTCAGGCGGATTCATCGACCCATTGATTTTGCTCTTCGGCCAATAACTGTTTGGCCAGCAGCTTTCGATCCAGTTTCCCGTGTGGATTGGTTGGCATTGAGCGACGAAATATGATCTGGTTGGGAATCATATAACTTGTCAACTGCTTTTTACAGCGATTGATCAGCTGCTCTTCACTCACCTCCTGCCCATCTTTCGTTACGGCGATCAACACTATCGATTGGCCCAGTACTGGATGGGGTACTCCCAGCGCCACCACTTCGCTCAACAGTCCTGTCGCCTGAAAAATGGTTTCAACCTCATTCGGGCTTACCCGATAG
>JARRQD010000125.1:0-19436 GCA_037382205.1 Candidatus Thiodiazotropha sp. | reverse complement strand
ATACCACCCATGCCGCCCATATCACCCATTGGAGGGGCTGCCGCCTCATCCTTTGGCTCTTCGGCGACCATGCACTCGGTGGTAACCATCAGACCAGCAACAGAAGAGGCATTCTGCAGCGCAGAGCGGGTAACCTTGGTGGGATCCAGGATACCCATCTCCATCATGTCACCATAGGTGTCATTGGAGGCGTTGAAACCGAAGTTACCCTCACCATTGCGTACCTTGTCAAGCACCACTGAAGGCTCACCACCGGCATTGGCAACGATCTGACGCAAAGGCTCTTCCATGGAGCGACAAGCGATACTGATACCCACATCCTGATCGTGGTTTTCACCCTTCAGACTGTCAAGAGCAGAGAGAGAACGAACCAGCGCGACACCACCGCCTGGAACAACACCCTCTTCAACAGCGGCACGGGTCGCATGCAGCGCATCTTCAACACGCGCCTTTTTCTCTTTCATCTCCACCTCAGTGGCAGCACCGACTTTTATTACCGCAACACCACCGGCGAGTTTGGCAACCCGCTCCTGCAGCTTCTCACGGTCATAATCAGATGAGGTCTCTTCGATCTGTGAACGAATCTGCTCGACACGGGCTTTGATGTCGCCCTCGACACCAGCGCCATCGATGACAGTGGTCTCTTCTTTGGTAATAGTAACCTTCTTGGCGCTGCCCAGGTCATCCAGGGTAGCTTTCTCCAGCGACAGGCCAACCTCTTCTGAGATCACCGTACCACCGGTCAGGATGGCGATATCCTGCAGCATGGCTTTGCGACGATCACCGAAACCAGGCGCTTTAACCGCAGTCACTTTGACGATACCGCGCAGGTTGTTGACCACCAGTGTAGCCAGCGCTTCGCCTTCCACATCTTCAGCAACAATCAGCAGTGGCTTACCCGCTTTGGCTACCCCTTCAAGTACCGGCAGCAGATCACGGATATTGGAGATCTTTTTGTCGTGCAGCAGGATGAATGGCTCGTCCAGCTCGGCCGCCTGATTCTGCTGGTTGGTGACGAAATAGGGAGAGAGGTAACCGCGGTCAAACTGCATGCCTTCAACCACGTCAAGTTCGTTCTGCAGTGCGGAACCCTCTTCGACGGTGATAACACCCTCTTTACCAACCTTCTGCATCGCTTCAGCGATGATGTCGCCCACATTGGCGTCGGAGTTGGCGGAGATGGTGCCTACCTGGGCGATCTCTTTGTCGTCGGAGCAGGGACGGGAGATATTCTTCAGCTCCTCAACCGCCGCCACGACAGCTTTGTCGATACCGCGCTTCAGATCCATCGGATTCATACCGGCGGCAACCGCTTTGAGGCCTTCGCGAACCATCGCCTGAGCCAGCACGGTCGCTGTGGTGGTGCCGTCACCCGCCACATCGGAGGTCTGAGAGGAGACCTCTTTAACCATCTGTGCGCCCATGTTCTCAAACTTATCGGAGAGCTCGATCTCTTTGGCCACTGAGACACCATCTTTGGTCACCGTCGGCGCACCAAAACTCTTTTCGAGGACCACATTACGCCCCTTCGGGCCCAGGGTTACTTTGACCGCGTTGGCCAGGGTATTAACGCCCTTGATCATACGCTGGCGGGCGTCATCACCAAATTGTACTTCTTTTGCACTCATGTCTTAAATTTCCTTGGAAAATGTTGAGATTCGTCATCAGGCTTTGCCTGATCGGGTTATCACTGATGCTGAATCAGCCCTCGATCACACCCATGATGTCTTCTTCGCGCATGACAAGAACTTCCTCGCCACCCACTTTCACTTCGGTACCGGAGTACTTACCAAACAGGACTTTGTCTCCGACTTTGACATCCAACGGACGGGCTTCACCGCTGTCGGTTATTTTGCCGTTACCCACGGCCAGCACTTCACCCTCTACGGGCTTCTCAGTAGCTGCATCAGGGAGCACGATACCGCCTGGGCTGGTACGCTCCTCTTCCATACGACGAACGATTACGCGATCGTGCAGCGGACGAATATTCATCGACTGTTTCTCCTAACTGTATTTGGTGTTTTTTATCGATTGATTTGGCTTGTTAGCTGGCAAGCTTGTTAGCACTCGCCTTCACTGAGTGCTAATAATAGGGGCAAAACTCGGAGAGTCAAGACCATGGGGAAATATTTTGCGCTTCAGGTACAGTTCTGAATTAATTGACCGCTAATCTGTGTGATAATCCTAAAAAGATCAGTTGGACAGCGTGATTCACCCAGTAGGTGACCATAATCATCGAAGCGATTATTCATAATAGTCAAACACCTGCTATCAGTAATGGAGCGGTCAACTGATTTTTTTAGGATATTAGAAGCCGCAGCACCAGAGGGGAGGCAAATTCAGGCAAGCCCGAGTGACCCGATCACCAGGGCCAGCCATACTGTTATCAACTATCCACCACCACACCATCAGCTTGCACTACGGCTCAGCTCAGTGCAGCTAATGAGCCATACTCCGGGAGATCATCATGGCCGACGCAAAACCAGAGAAAAAAGCGAAAAGTAAAAAGCCGAAGAAGATCGACAGCAAAGTCTACGAGAAAGAACTTTTTAAGCTTCAATTGGAATTGGTCAAGCTACAGGAGTGGATAAAACACAAGGGCCTGAAGGTCGTTGTAATTTTCGAAGGTCGCGATGCCGCCGGCAAAGGTGGTGTCATCAAACGCATCACCCAACACCTCAACCCCCGTATCTGCAGAGTTGTCGCGCTGCCTGCACCAACCGAGCGGGAAAAGACCCAATGGTACTTCCAGCGCTATGTGCCCCATCTGCCAGCCGCCGGTGAAATGGTACTTTTCGACCGTAGCTGGTACAACCGCGCCGGCGTAGAAAAGGTTATGGGCTTCTGCACTGAGGATGACTATCAGGAGTTCATGCGCTCCTGCCCGGAATTCGAACGGATGTTGGTGCGTTCAGGTATCATCCTGCTCAAATACTGGTTTTCAGTCTCCGATGAAGAACAGGAACGCCGCTTCCAGAGCCGCCTGGAAGAACCCCACAAACGCTGGAAACTGAGCCCCATGGATCTGGAGTCCCGCTCCCGCTGGCTGGAGTATTCGAAAGCCAAAGACGAAATGTTCGCCCATACCGATATCAAACAGGCGCCTTGGTATGTGGTTCACTCAGATATCAAGAAGCATGCTCGCTTGAACTGCATTGCCCACCTGCTGAGTCAAATAACCTATGAGGATCTGACGCCTGAGCCCATCGAGCTGCCTCATAGAACGGAAGACACCGGCTATGTGAGACCACCCATCACAGATCAAACCTTTGTACCGGACATCTATCCCTAAGCCGATGAGCGAGCAATCCGACACGCCGGGGTGTCGGGCATAATCAGGGTGGGGCTATGCTCTGCCCAAGCCACCCATCTCAACGGCCATCGAATCAATCATCCTCCCGTCGATACTCACCCTCGATGATCCGCTTTTCATAGCCGCTACCCTGGGGCTGATCATGGTTCGATTGCATCGGACGCATGACTCCACTACTCTGTAGACCCACCGTCAATAACCAGCGCCTGACCCAGGGAATGAGAAAGATGAAGCCGACAATATCGGTGACGAAACCTGGCAGTAGCAGCAGAAAGCCGCAGACCAGCAAGACGGCCGCTTCCATCATCTCGATGGCCGGCACCTCGCCTCGATCCATGGCCCCCCTCACCCTGCCAAAGGTGGAGATACCCTGAGTACGCACCATCCAACCACCCAGCACCGCCGTGAACAGGGTAAGAAACAGGGTGGCAAAGACGCCGATCTGCCCACCCACCTTGATCAGAAAATAGAGTTCGACAAGCGGGATGCCGACGAATAACAGAACAATAATTAACAATGGATTCATGCGGGAAAGCTTACGCCGCAGCAATGACTCACACAAGCAACAGTCGATTTCGCACGAATATATTGTGACGAAATGCTATGCCTTAAACCACGATTGCGGCGTTACACCCCTTGGAAAGGGAACAGCCATTCCCGGCGGGCTGCGCCTTGCACTCGCGGCTTGAGTGGCTTTCTAAATGCACGCTTGATATAGGACACCACACGAGCAGGCCTCCAGCCATCTTACCTCCTCCCACAAGAGCCACTCTGGCTTGCATCCGCAGACTTAGGGTTTTACCCGAAAATATACAAGGGTTTACCGCCACAACAGCAAGATCCACAAGCGCGGTTTATCTTTGCTTGCCGAGGCTGGATAGTGTATTTTTCGCGAATGCCAACGCCACTCCTGCTGATCCTCTGTACTGCCCCCGACCACGGCACTGCCGAACGTCTTGCCGGAATGCTGGTAGAACAGGAATTGGCTGCTTGCGTCAATCTCTCTGCGCCAATGACCTCGATCTATCGTTGGCAGGGGAAAACCGAGCAGTCTGAAGAGATCCTGTTACTGATAAAAACCACACAGGAGCGCTATCACGCCTGCGAGTCGGCACTCCGAACGGAACATCCCTATGAACTTCCGGAAATCATTGCAGTCCCTGTAGAGCAGGGGCTGGGTGACTATATAAACTGGGTGGAGAGATGCACAAACCAATCAACTTAATCGTCCTGCTCCTGCTGCTGACAGGAGTGGCGGTCACGGCCCAGGCCGAGTGGAACGAAGATGACCTGCTGATGCCGGATCAGGCATTTCAGATCTCCGCACAGAGCGTCGCAACGGACACACTGAAAGTCGAATGGCGCATCGCCGACGGCTACTACATGTACCGGGACAAGATCCACTTCGATACGGAGGCGATCGGCATCGAGCTGGGCGAACCCAGCCTCTCAAAGGCGAAAATCAAACAGGATGAGTTCTTTGGCGAGGTTGCCATCTACCGCGACAGAGCGGTGGCTGAAATTCCTTTCAAACGGATTCAAGGCGCCGCTGAAACCCTGTTGCTCAAAGCACGCTCCCAGGGCTGCGCCGATCAAGGCATCTGTTTTCCCCCGCACATGCAGGAGGTTCGCCTGGCGCTGCTGCCGATGCCCGAGGAGTACGCTGCAGCCGAAACTGCGATTCCAAACCTGCTTACAGATGACTCGGCTACCCTGTTCGACAACAGTGAGGAGGATGAGCTACTTGAACCGGAACAGGCCTACCAATTGAGCGCACAGGTCACGGATGGCACCCATCTCCAACTCGACTGGTCGATTGCCGAAGGCACCTACCTCTATCAGGATAAGATCAAACTCTCTCTCGCCGACAATCCCACCGCCATAATTGGAGAATTCGAGCTACCCCAGGCAGAGATCAAGGCGGATTCAGTTCGCCCCGATGGCAGCATCGGGGATGTGGCGGTCTATCACAATCAGATATCAGTGAATGTACCGCTGGTGAGAAGCAGTACAGAGCCTGCCGAGATTGTACTCGAAGCCAAATATCAGGGCTGCGCTGAGATCGGCGTCTGCTACCCTCCGATCAGCAAACAGTTCACCCTCAGCCTACCCGGCATCTCCGCGGCGCAGGCTGAAGAATCGGCTACTGCAGCCAGTAACGCGCCCACTGCAACAGATCCCCAGCAGATCCAATCGGAGACTGACCAGATCACCAACACCTTGAAAGGTGGATCTACCCTGGTGATCGGTGGCATGTTCTTTCTCTTAGGGTTGGGTCTGGCATTCACCCCCTGTATCTTCCCGATGATCCCGATCCTCTCCGGCATCATCGCCGGACATGGGGATCAGATCACCACACGCAAGGCGTTTGCGCTTTCGCTGACCTATGTTCTGGCGATGGCAGTCACCTACACCGCGGCTGGCGTCCTGGCAGGCCTGTTCGGCGAGAACCTGCAGGCCTATTTCCAAAATCCCTGGATCCTCTCTTCATTCGCCTTGGTATTTGTGCTGCTCGCCCTGTCGATGTTCGGATTCTACGACCTGCAACTGCCCAGCAGTTTGCAGAGCAGGCTGACAGAGGTCAGTAACAAACAGCAGGGTGGTTCACTTGCCGGAGTGACCATTATGGGCTTTCTCTCTGCCCTGATCGTCGGCCCCTGTGTGGCACCTCCGCTTGCCGGGGCACTGATCTATATCGGCCAGACGGGTGATGCCCTGCTGGGCGGCCTGGCGTTGTTTGCCCTCAGCATGGGTATGGGCGCGCCACTGATTGCCATTGGAACTTCCGCAGGAAAATTCCTACCACGAGCCGGCAGCTGGATGGATGCGATCAAAGCCGTTTTCGGCGTCGCCCTGCTGGGTGTTGCCATTGTTATGTTGGAACGCATCATTCCGGCCGAAGCGGCGATGCTGCTGTGGGGCATTTTGCTGATCAATTCAGCCATCTATATGGGGGCGTTGCGTGACCTTCAGATCGAGGCCACTGGTTGGCAGAAGCTGTGGAAAGGGCTCGGCGTAGTGTTTCTTGTCTACGGCGCCTTGATGCTGGTGGGTGCTGCGGCTGGTGGTAAAGATACCCTGCAACCGCTGCGCGGCCTGGCCATCGCCGGCGGCTCAGGGTCGGCCCACCAGGAGTTAGTCTTTAAACGCATCAAAAGCTTGCAAGATCTGCAACAGGAAGTGGCATCCGCTTCAGCAGCCGGAAAAACGGTGATGCTCGATTTCTATGCCGATTGGTGTGTCTCCTGCAAGGAGATGGAAAAATACACCTTTACCGATGCCGGGGTTATCGCAGCACTCGCCAATACAGTTCTGCTGCAAGCCGATGTCACCGCGAACGACGACACTGACCAGGCGCTGCTGCAGGGTCACTTCGGCCTGCCAGGACCACCCGCGATCATTTTCTACGGCAATGATGGGGAGGAACACAAAGCCTACCGAGTGGTTGGATTCAAACCGGCCGAAGCCTTTGCTGAACATGTGCAACAGGCGATAAAGTAACAGGTTTCCTGGCTCTGAGAGTCGCACCATCTGGGTGCAACTGACTCTGAAAAGCCCCGACCGACTCTATTGAACATCTATAATCTGTAACGATCTTGATAAGTACTGCATTGAATCTGGACAAAACCGCGCTGATCTTGCAGAATTACCATCATCTTATATAAATGCCGCATAAACGATCCCGAAACCGATAAATCGGAACAACTAAGAGCGGTTTTATTCTTTAACACATTGTCCAGGAATACAGAGACATGGCGACCATTCTGGTCCTTAATGGCCCCAATCTGAATCTGCTTGGCGTTCGAGAACCAAAGCACTATGGACAAACGTCTTTGCACGAGATCAGTCAGAACCTGAAACAGATGGCCAATCAACTCGGCCATCAAATCGACTTCCGACAAAGCAACGCTGAGCACGAACTGCTGACCTGGATACACCAGGCCTACGAGCAAAAAGTGGCCTTTATAATCATCAATCCGGCTGCCTTTACTCACACCAGTGTTGCCCTGCGGGACGCCCTGCTGGGAACCGGCATACCTTATATTGAAGTTCATCTCTCCAACGTGCACGCCAGAGAGGAGTTCAGAAAACACTCCTACTTCTCGGACAAGGCTGAAGGTGTCATCAGCGGCCTGGGTGCTCAGGGCTATGAGCTTGCCTTGCAAGCTGCTGCCAAGCGGCTCAACAAATAAACAATCGTAGAGAAATAAACATCATGGATATTCGCAAAGTAAAAAAATTGATTGAATTGCTTGAGGAGTCGGATGTTGCCGAAATAGAAATCCACGAAGGCGAGGAGTCTGTCCGAATCAGTCGCAACAGCTCCATGCCCGCTCCAATCGCCGCATCGATCGCTGCAGCCCCCGTTGCCGCACCGGCACCAGCCGCCGCTGCAGCCCCGGTCGCAGAGAGCGAACCGGCCGACGAGATCCAAGGTCATGCAGTCCGCTCCCCCATGGTTGGCACCTTCTATCGCTCTCCGTCTCCCGGCAGCAAACCCTTCGTTGAAGAGGGCCAGCAAGTCAGTGTCGGCGATACCCTATGCATCATCGAGGCCATGAAGATCCTCAATCAGATCGAATCGGACAAAACGGGGATCGTTAGAAAGATCCTGGTTGATAACGGTCAACCTGTGGAATACAACGAACCCCTTTATATCATTGATTGAGTAACACCATGATAGACAAGATGCCGATGAATCGGTCTGTATCGGCCCTCCCCCTTCCGCAGAGAGTTATCTCAACGTACCGGCCATCATCAGTGCCGCCGAGGTCACCGACTCGGTGGCGATCCATCCCGGTTATGGCTTTCTCTCAGAGAATGCAGATTTTGCTGAAAGGGTTGAGAACAGCGGCTTCATCTTTATCGGCCCAAAAGCGGACACGATACGAGTAATGGGAGACAAAGTCGCCGCCATTGACGCCATGATCAAAGCCAATGTACCGACTGTTCCGGGCTCTAACGGTCCGCTCGACAATAACTCAAAACGCACCAAGGAACTGGCTGCAGAGATCGGCTATCCGGTCATCATCAAAGCGGCTGGCGGTGGTGGCGGAAGAGGCATGCGGGTCGTCCACTCCGAAGCCACACTGTTGAACGCTGTAGCCATGACCAAGGCTGAAGCAGATGCGGCTTTCGGCAATGCCACTGTTTATATGGAAAAGTTTCTAGAAAACCCGCGCCATGTGGAATTCCAGGTGCTTTCAGACACCCATGGAAACGCCATCCATCTGGGTGAGCGCGACTGCTCCATGCAGCGTCGTCATCAGAAAGTTATTGAAGAGGCTCCTGCGCCTGGCATTACTGAAAAACAGCGCATGAATGTGGGTGAACGTTGCGCCGAAGCCTGTCGCCAGATCGGTTATCGCGGCGCAGGAACCTTCGAGTTTCTGTATGAAAATGGCGAGTTCTATTTCATTGAAATGAACACCCGCATACAGGTTGAGCACCCGGTAACGGAACTGATCACCGGTATCGATATCGTCAAAGAGCAGATCCTGATTGCTGCAGGCGAACCATTAAGGTTCAAGCAGAGTGACATTAAACTGCAGGGCCATGCCGTGGAGTGCCGCATCAATGCGGAAGACCCTGAGAACTTTATGCCCAGTCCTGGCACCATCACCCAGATGCATACGGCCGGTGGGCCAGGCATTCGTGTCGATACCCACATCTACACTGGCTATAAGGTACCACCCTACTACGACTCAATGATCGGCAAATTGATTGCTCACGGTGAAAACCGGGATTCTGCCATTGCACGCATGAGAATCGCCCTTCAAGAGATGGTGATCAGTGGCATAAAAACCAACATACCATTGCATCTGGACATCATGCGCGACAGTGCCTTCAATGCAGGTGGTGCCAATATCCACTACCTGGAAAAGAAACTGGGTCTCTAACACAATGGAGCTGACCTGATGTCCTGGCTTCAACTCTCACTCGACACCAGCGAGGATCAAGCGCCGATCCTCGAGCTGGTGTTCGAAAACCTGGGGGCACTCTCCGTCACCCTTGGGGATGCAGGAGATCAGCCCTTGCTTGAAACACCACCAGCCAGTGAGCAGCTATGGCAGCATACCCGAGTGACGGCCCTGTTCGAAGGCGATCAGGATCAACAGCAACTGCAACAAGCCCTGAACAATGCGCTCAGCGCCCCCCTAGTGAGCCGGCTTTGCTGGGAGCGGATCGAGGATCGCATCTGGGAACGGGTTTGGTTGGAACATTTCAAACCCATGTCATTTGGTAAACGGCTCTGGGTCTGTCCAGCCGGTGAACAGATCTCCCAACCCAATGGCGTGGTGATTCAACTCGACCCTGGTCTGGCGTTTGGCACAGGCACCCATCCAACTACCGCACTCTGCCTGACCTGGCTCGACGGCCTTGATCTTAACAGCAAAACAGTGATCGACTACGGCTGCGGTTCTGGCATCCTGGCGATTGCCGCCCTCAAGCTCGGCGCCAGCTCAGTGATCGCCATAGATCACGATCCGCAGGCATTGCAGGCGAGCCAGGATAATGCATTGAAGAATGGTGTTGCCGATAGACTGATGACCTATCTACCCGATCAGGCCCCAGCCGTAAAAGCCGACTATCTGGTGGCGAATATTCTTGCCGGCCCATTGATTGAACTTGCCCCACAGCTGATCAAACAAATTAAACCTCGGGGGCAGTTTGCCCTGTCCGGGATTCTGGCTGAACAAGCAGACGAAGTGGCAAAACACTATCGACCCTTTGCGCACCTTGACCCATTAAAGCAATTGCAAGAGTGGATCCTGATCAGCGGCCAGAATAGACCAGCCGCCAATCAGGCAAGCTGAGATTAATCGGCTGCGCCACATATCCAGACAAACCCCGGACCCCATTGCATCCTACAGATGGAATCCGAGATACGCTGAAACGAGAAAATGGTCTGAGATTGGCTCAACGGATAAATCCTGTTTCAGGCTTGCCTGGGATTTTGCTAAAGTCTAACTTTAGCAACCCCTGAACAATTCATGGAACGACATATTGGTGTCAAAATGTATCGCACTGCCACTGCAAACCCGCGCAATAGATCGCCATTAAGCGGCTTGGCGCCCTATAAGCGGCCGATCACCAATCTGTTTGCTCCAGAGCTGACCAGAAAATACTTCGGTTCTGCTAACGCCAATCCTAAACAACAGCGATAGTTCAGCTATGTATACTCAGTGTGCACACTGCCTAACCATGTTCCGCATTACACCGGAACAACTTAAAGCGGCTGCCGGGCAGGTGAGATGCTGCCAATGCAATCAGACTTTCAATGCGTTGGAGAATCTGCATGAATCACCCACACCATTCGACAATCAGCAAGAGGCTCCGTTTGACGCTGACGCGGAGAGCGCCCCACTCGATAAGCTGGCCTATCTCGCCCCCCAACAAGATGAGCAGAGTTCCAATCTAATCAATGATAGTGAAGTCGAACGATCCCTGGACGATCTGGCCGACGACTCCACACCGTTACCATCATTATCCGATGATTCAAATCTTGATAATGATGAGCAGAGCCTACTCAAAGAGAGTAGCCAGTTTCTCTTCGAACAGGATGATGGTTTGGAAACCGAACCTGAGTACTTCGCCTCAGATACAGAATCCCAGATGTCGGAACTACTCGATAAGGACTCAGCTTCACTACTACTTGACTCTGAAAAGTTTGCACCAAACCTAGCTAAGATCATTGAGCTGGACATTCCAGAACTTGAGAACGAACAGGATCCAGGTTACACAGAGGGACTGAAAAGCCCAAGCATTGAAGTTAGTGAACCCGAGCAGGACCCAGGTTACACAGAAGGACTGAAAAGCCCAAGCATTGAAGTTAGTGAGCCCGAACAGAAAGCCGATGAAGAACAGCTACCAGCTGAAGAAGAGAGCGATCTGGCAAATGACTTCTTAACGCCTGAGGAGGAGGCCGAACTGGAGAAGGCCCTGCCTTTCACCTTCGAAGCCGAGCAGACAGAAAGCCCGAGCGTTTCGCGTTCACCTTTATGGACAGTTGGATCACTGTTGTTACTGATCCCTTTGATCGGACAATTGACCTGGCAGTTTCGTGACAACTTGATACATTACGATGTAGGCAGGCAACTACTGGATGCTGTCTGTTCAGTCAGTGGCTGCACGCCACCAGTACGTATCGATCTGGATAAAATACTCATTACCGGTCGCACCCTGGCCGCTCATCCTGATAAGAACAACACCCTCGCCATGCGACTTGAAGTGGTTAACACAGCACCGTTTGAGCAACCTTATCCAAAACTGCAACTCAGTCTGTACAATGAAATGGGCGCATTAGTCGCTCGACGAACCTTCAACGAATCGGAATACCTAAGCCCTTCAACAAATACTGAACAACTGATGCCTAAATTAGAGCCGATCCAAATCGAGTTGGAACTGGTTGACCCAGGCAGTCAGGTTACCGGCTTCACCTTCGACTTCCTCTAATCAAAAACAACGACTAACCTGATGAACGATTTGATCGTTTGTTTCCTAAACCAAGCAAACCAATCAGCCATTCAGCAAGGTCGATAGACAGCACATCTGAAACGCTGACTGACAAACCAATACACCCAGTTAATTCAAGGAATTTATTTCACAAAAAAGTTTACATTTTGGATGTACGCAGATTTCGCGACCGATCCAACCTCATATCTGAAGGAGATTGAATAGCTTACTAAAGACCCTTCCAGCCAATTACTAAGTTTCGTTGCTCTAATCCACCTGCTGAGTATCAATTCAACACCATTTTACCTTTGCTTCCACCCTGAAATACGGGTAGTATCCCAACCCCTTCTTCTCCTGAGAACAGCCTCCAAATGAGTGGCGATATAATGCGCATTGGGCCCTTTGACATTGCGAATAATCTGCTGTTAGCGCCAATGGCTGGTGTGACAGACAGGCCGTTCAGGCAACTCTGCAGAAGTTTGGGTGCAGGATTGGCTGTATCAGAGATGATCTCAGCGGACGCCTCATTATGGGGCACAAAATAAACAGTCAAGCGCCTTGAGCATGCTGGAGAAGAGGCGCCAATTAGTGTGCAGATCCTGGGTTCCGACCCACAGATGATGGCCCGGGCGGCGCAAGCCAATGTTGACATGGGTGCGCAGATCATCGATATCAACATGGGATGCCCAGCCAAGAAAGTCTGTAAGAAATCAGCTGGATCTGCACTGCTGAAGGATGAGCCCCTGGTGGCTGCCATACTGAAGGCAACGGTTAACGCTGTTGATGTCCCGGTAACGTTGAAGATACGCACTGGTACAGATCCGCAAAACCGTAACGGTGAACGAATTGCAGAAATTGCCGAGGATGCGGGCATACAGGCCTTAAGCATTCACGGTCGTACGAGAGCCTGTAAATTTTCAGGCTATGCTGAATATGAAACGATCAGCAGAATAAAACAGAAGATAACCATACCGGTTATTGCTAATGGAGATATCAACTCCCCGCAGAAAGCTGCGGAGGTATTAAAACGAACTGGCGCTGATGCTCTAATGATTGGGCGCGCTGCGCAAGGACGCCCCTGGATCTTTAACGAGATCAATAGTTACTTGTCTACCGGCAGGCTACTGCCTGAGCCGGAGCTAGAATGGGTTGCTGAAATACTGACTCGACATGTTCAGCAACTGTATGGTTTTTATGGGGAGTACCTTGGCGTAAGAATTGCTCGTAAACATATCGCCTGGTACAGCAAAGGGCGCCCTAAAGGCGCTGTTTTCAGAAACAAAATTAATCATTCAGAATCACCCGCCGAGCAGTTACAGGCGATTAAGGATTATTTTCAGTTTCTGTATGACAATAGGGATCTGGCAGCATGATGATAGAAGCGGTTTTAACCGATCAACAGAGCGATGAATCTCTGACAGTCACTCACAGCAAGAAATCAGAGCCCTTGCGACAGTGTGTCAGTGATGCCATGCAACGCTATTTCAACAACCTGGATGGTCACGGCGCCAATAATCTCTATCGCCTGGTGATGAATGAGGTCGAAGCCCCGCTACTCGAAAGCGTCATGAAACATACTGGCGGCAACCAGACCCATGCGGCTACCATTTTAGGTATCAGCCGCAGCACCCTGCGTAAAAAACTGTCCCAGTACGATCTGGATTGAGCACCACTATCTTGAGCCATACTGTCGTGTAAAATAGTCGCGCAGCAGGTTACAGAACAAACCGAAACACATAACTTATGATGTTACCTCCAACGTCTCCATCCTCAACATGGATTCAGGGCCTGACTGGGAGATATGCCCACCCGCTTGGAAACACCATCATTCAGACTTGCTTGTAATCTATTCACAATCTGTTTACTACAACTAACGGTATCACTCATGGCATCGATAAAACGCGCACTGATCAGTGTCTCTGACAAGACTGGCATTGTTGACTTCGCCCGCACCCTGGCGGCTAAACAGGTCGAGATACTCTCCACAGGAGGCACTGCCAAACTACTCACTGAAAATGGTGTGCCGGTTATCGAGGTTTCAGAGTACACCGGCTTTCCAGAGATGATGGATGGCCGGGTAAAGACCCTGCATCCTAAAATCCATGGCGGCATCCTTGGAAGACGTGGCACCGATGACAGGGTTATGAAAGAGAATGGTATCGGCCCGATCGACCTGATCGTTGTCAACCTCTACCCATTCGAACAGACAGTAGCCAATCCGGATTGCGATCTAGCCACTGCAATTGAGAACATCGATATCGGTGGCCCCACCATGCTCAGGGCGGCGGCCAAGAACCACCGCGATGTGACAGTCGTTGTGGATGCCGCCGACTATCAGCGGGTCGTTGATGAAATGGCGGTCAATGAGAATCAACTGAGTGACACCACTCGATTCGATTTGGCGGTTAAAACCTTTGAACATACCGCTCGGTACGATGGCGCCATTGCCAACTATCTGGGTGCCAGACAGAACGACAAAACCAGCGACTTCCCACGCACTCTGTCGATGCAGTTCAAGCAGAGTCAGACCATGCGCTATGGTGAGAACCCCCACCAGAAGGCGGCCTTCTTTGTTGAACACAAGATTGAGGAAGCCAGTGTAGCCACCGCGCAACAACTGCAGGGCAAGGAACTCTCCTATAACAACATTGCTGACACAGATGCCGCACTGGAGTGCGTAAAGAGTTTCGATGAAGCACCGGCCTGTGTGATCGTCAAACACGCCAACCCTTGTGGCGTCGCCTATGGCAGCAATCTGCTTGAGGCCTATGAGCGAGCCTATAGTACGGATCCGGAGTCAGCATTTGGCGGCATCATCGCATTCAACGGGGAACTGGATGGTGAGACAGCCAAAACAATTGTTGATCGACAGTTTGTCGAAGTGATCATCGCTCCCAAGGTTTCAGCCGCGGCCGTTGAAGCGGTCAGCAGCAAAAAGAATGTACGGCTGCTTGCCTGCGGTGAGTGGTCGAGCGAGTCGATTCACCGTACCGAATACAAGCGGGTCAATGGTGGATTACTTGTGCAGGATGCGGATCTGCAATTGAGTAACGAGATCAAGGTCGTTACTAAACGACCACCGAGTGAACAGGAGATGCAGGATCTGCTGTTTACCTGGCGGGTCGCCAAGTTCGTCAAGTCGAACGCGATCGTCTACGGTCGTGACGGCATGACCATCGGTGTCGGCGCCGGTCAGATGAGCCGGGTCAACTCGGCCCGCATCGCCGCCATCAAAGCGGAACATGCCAAGCTGCAGGTAAAGGGGTCCGTGATGGCATCCGATGCCTTCTTCCCGTTTCGCGACGGCATCGATAATGCTGCCGAAGCGGGTATAGCTGCGGTCATCCAGCCTGGCGGCTCAATGCGCGACGAGGAGACCATCGCCGCAGCTGACGAGCATGGCATGGCGATGGTATTCACTGGCATGCGTCACTTCCGTCACTAATGAATATTTTAATCATCGGTTCGGGCGGCCGAGAACACGCCCTGGCCTGGAAAGCTGCACAATCACCCCTGGCCGATAAGGTCTATGTTGCGCCAGGCAATGCCGGCACGGCGCTGGAAGAGAAACTTGAGAATGTGGCCATCGATGTAGAAGCCATCGATCAACTGGTCAGCTTTGCCGAAGCCAATCAAATCGGCCTGACCATTATCGGCCCAGAAGTGCCACTGGTGATGGGTATCACGGATGCCTTTCAGCAGGCTGGTCTGCGCTGTTTCGGGCCAACCCAAGGGGCCGCCCAGCTTGAGGGCTCGAAGTCCTTTACCAAAGACTTCCTGGCCCGTCACAACATTCCCACCGCGGATTACCAGACCTTCACCGAAATCGATCAGGCACTAGCCTACCTGCATCAGTGCGGCGCCCCCATCGTCATCAAAGCGGATGGTCTGGCGGCCGGTAAAGGGGTAATTGTCGCCATGGACCTGGAAACCGCTGAAGCCACCGTTCGAGACATGCTGGCAGACAACGCCTTTGGCGAAGCTGGCCATCGAGTGGTGATTGAAGAGTTCCTTGAGGGCGAAGAGGCCAGCTTTATTGTGATGGCCGACGGGGAACATGTATTGCCCATGGCCACCAGTCAGGACCACAAACGGGTTGGCAATGGGGATACCGGACTCAACACAGGCGGCATGGGGGCCTACTCTCCGGCCCCGGTCGTCAATGAGACGATTGACCGACGGATCATGGATGAAGTAATTCTGCCAACCGTCAGAGGCATGGCTGAGGAAGGCCTGCCCTATACCGGCTTTCTCTACGCCGGGCTGATGATCACCGCCGACGGCACCCCGAAAGTCATCGAATACAACTGCCGTTTTGGCGATCCAGAGACTCAACCAATCATGTTGCGCATGCGATCGGATCTGGTCGCCCACTGCCTGGCCGCACTGGATGGCAGTCTGGATCGCCAGACAACCGAATGGGATCCCAGAGCATCGGTTGGCGTGGTATTGGCTGCGGCTGGCTATCCCGGCAGTTACGACAAAGGATTACCGATCACCGGCCTACCGCAGAGCAGCAACAATGAACTGAAAATATTCCACGCCGGTACCCGCCTGGATGGTGATCAAGTCATCACCTCCGGCGGTCGAGTGCTGTGCGCCACAGCACTGGGTGAGACCGTCACCCAGGCACAACAGAACGCCTACCAGCTGACCAACACCATCCATTGGGATGGGGTCTATTTCCGTACTGATATTGCCTATCGGGCCATCGCCAGGGAACAGGCTTCGGATGGCAGCTGATTGGCGAGATTCCCTAGATCGCAACCAGAGCACCCTGTTACGGGTTGCTCTGGCGTTCAGCCTGATCGCCATCAGTTACCTCGCCTTTACACCTCTGGAGATTCCGGTTGCCAGCAGCCTGAATGATAAATTCAGCCATATTCTCGCCTTTCTCTATCTCGGACTACTGTGGGACTTCTGCTGGCCTGAATCCAAATGGAGCTACAGAAAAGCGCTACCAATGCTTGGCTATGGACTGTTTATTGAGGTGGTACAGGCCTTTCTCCCCCATCGTTTTTTCTCCCTGCTCGATCTGGCGGCGGATGGGCTTGGTTTGATCCTCTGTGGACTGATCCTGCCATGGCTATTGCGCAGCCAATGGATCAGCAGCCTGCGCCATCAGACAAAATAGAACTGAAAAATTTTTGCGGCTCTCAGCCTGACCATTGGCGAGCACTGTATTATCATTAATGGTAGACAGGGCCTGCTTTGATCAATTCAATCGACTCTGTTTAACCTAAAAAGATCAGTTGGACAGCGTGAAGGGTGCGCTTGTGGTGGTGCAGGGCAAGGCGTTGCAACGCCGCCACAAGCGTGCCATTGTGCCATTCACGTTGTAGCGTGATTCACCCAGCAGGTGACATAACCATCGAAGCTATTTTCTTTAAAATCAGTAATCTGCTAGTAGAATGGAGCGGTCAACTGATTTTTTTAGGTTTAAACCGATGGATCAGGGATACTATTTCCACTCATAAACTGGTGTTTGTACGAAAAACGGGACAGCATGATCCCAATCACAACAACGATAACCATACCAATAGCACATGAGCAGTGATGTAAAACATAGCGCCTTCAAATATGACTACCTGGGATCTGACCCAAAGGCGATTCAAAGATCAGTCTCCAACCATCTTGTCTACACCATCGGCAAGGACCCCTATACCGCAACCGAACATGACTGGATGATGGCCTTCAGCCACGTGGTCAGGGATCGGCTCATCGAGCGCTGGATGGAGACACAACGCAGTTATTACAAGCACGATGCGAAACGGGTCTACTACCTGTCGATGGAATTCCTGATCGGTCGCAGCCTGATCAACAGCCTGTTGAATATGGATATTTACGACGCCTGTGGCCAAGCACTGAAAAAACTGGGCATTGAACTGGAGCATCTGCGCAACCTGGAGCATGATGCGGCACTGGGCAATGGTGGATTGGGCCGGCTGGCCGCCTGTTTTCTCGACTCCATGGCGAGTCTTAATATCCCTGGCTACGGCTACGGCATCCGCTTCGAATATGGCATGTTTCGCCAGCAGATCGAGAACGGCAACCAGATCGAACTGCCGGAGAACTGGCTGGTGCACGATAATCCCTGGGAGTTCCCCCGGCCCGAGGTCTCCTATCGAATCCGTTTTGGTGGTCGGGTGATGGAGTATCAGGACAGCAGTGGACGACGCCACTTCGACTGGATCGATGGAGATGTGGTGATTGCCCAGGCCTACGACACACCGATCCCTGGCTACCAGAACGACACAGTGAACAATCTCAGGCTGTGGAGCGCCAAGGCCCACGAAGCCTTCGATCTAAATCAGTTCAATCAGGGGGAATATACCGAAGCGGTCGTCGGCAAGACATTCTCAGAGAATATTTCCAAGGTTCTCTACCCCAACGACAGCACTACCATGAATAAGCTGCTCAGACTGAAGCAGCAATACTTCTTTGTCAGTGCCTCGCTAAAAGATATTCTTCGGCGCTTTTTCACCGACCATGATGAGCTGCACGAACTACCGGACAAAGTGGCGATTCAACTCAATGACACTCACCCGGCGATCGCTATTCCAGAGATGATGCGACTGCTGATGGACAAACATCAGCTGGAGTGGCAACCGGCCTGGGAGATCACCACCAGAGTATTCTCCTATACCAACCATACCCTGTTACCAGAGGCGCTTGAGACCTGGCCGGTAAAAACCTTTGAAGCACTGCTGCCCCGGCACCTGCAGTTGATTATGGAGATCAACCGGCGTTTTCTGCTGATGCTCGGACATCTGCATCCAGGGGATATGGATCTGCTGAGCAGACTTTCGATCATCGATGAAAATGGCGAACGGCGTATTCGTATGGCTCATCTGGCGATTATCGGCAGCCATAAGGTGAATGGGGTCTCAGCGCTGCACAGCGATCTACTGCGCAAAGCCACCTTCAAAGATTTCGATCAGTTCTTTCCAGGCAAAATCATCAACATCACCAACGGCATTACCCCAAGGCGCTGGCTCTATCTCTCCAACCGCCGGCTCTCTTCGCTGATCAGCGAAGCGATCGGCCCACAATGGATCAAGGATCTTAGCCTGATCGAGCAGCTTGAGAGCTATGCGGAAGATAGCAGCTTTCAAGAGAAATTTGCCGCCATCAAGCTGGCCAACAAACAACATATCAGCAAACTGATCAACTACTATCTGGATAAACAGGTCGATGCTCATACCCTGTTCGATGTTCAGGTGAAACGTATCCATGAATACAAACGTCAGCTACTGAATCTGTTTCGCGCCATTGGGCTCTATAACAGACTGGTGGATGATCCTGGGGCTGATTTCGTACCCCGCACTATCCTGTTCGGCGGTAAGGCCGCGCCTGGCTATGTCATGGCGAAGATGATTATCCGTCTGATCAATGATGTTGCCGATGTGATCGACAATGACCCGGCCATCAGTGACCGACTGAAGATTATTTTTATCCCCAACTACGATGTCACCACCGCAACAGACATTATCCCTGCCGCTGTGCTATCACAGCAGATCTCCACAGCCGGTATGGAGGCCTCAGGCACCGGCAATATGAAACTGGCGCTGAACGGCGCACTGACCATGGGCACCATGGATGGAGCGAATGTGGAGATGCGGGAGCAGCTGGGGGATGAGAACATCTTCTTCTTCGGTCTGAAAAC
>JARRQD010000124.1:0-9198 GCA_037382205.1 Candidatus Thiodiazotropha sp. | reverse complement strand
TTCAAGTTGTGTCTTCCCATTCCGTTAAGGGCGGCCGGAAGGTTGAAACCAGCAACAGGTGCTGCCTTGGGTATTTCCTGCAAGCAGGTTTTCTATTCCCCAAGCCTTCCAGCCAAAATCTTGAATTTCGGGCACAAAAAAACCGCTTAACTCCCGGGGTGCGGATTTTCCCGCCTGTTGGAGGTTTCAAGCTCCTTGTAGAAGGTTAAAAGAAGCTGTGGTTTGGGTCAAGGGCAACTGTTCATGTTGTCCAACTGATCTTTTTAGGTTAAAGCCTTAGGCCGAGTTAACGAAGCGTAACCCGACAGAAGTGACGAGTGTCTGAGGCCTGGTCGTGTCATCGGCGGGGTAGGGTATCGTCATCTTAGCGGCGTTTACTTTATGTTTGTATGTATGGACTATCTTGAGTGGGTGTCTCGACTAGTACCCGACTAGTACCGACTAGTACTCTGCTGCTTCCTTTGTTTCTTTATCGAACCATAGGTGCGTATCAATCTTTTGTCTTATTTTGGCCAGTTTATGCTCCTTTGACGGCTAACGCATGCATCAACGTCAGGCAAAAAACATGACATTTTTGGGTGTCCGCTGTATGCACTGGTTGGATGCTTAACTGAGTAAAACATAGAAATTAGCATGAGATCTCGTCCAGAAACGAGCGGACGGCTTTCTGGAGCCGATCGGGATGATCTAAATTGGCTAAGTGCGCAGCATCCTCAGTGATTACCTTCCGAATGGACGGGATGTTGTCCACCATGTAGTCGGCGGCAGCTTGGGAAAATGGTTTATCGTGCTCACCCACCACAACCAGCACAGGAATATCGAGCTCACCCAACCGCTCAACGGCGGGGGTATCGGTGTCTGGTAATTGTTTGTCCATTCCATCAAACCAGATTTGCGCCTCAAGCTCAGCCACTAGGTCCAAATCTCTATCGTTATAGGCTCTCTCTGCATCTTCCTGTTTGGGATGGCTGGGAACATCTAAGCTTAGACCCGACGGGCCTGAACCAACCAAGACCAGAGGGCTCACTGGGGATGGGTGTTCAAGGGCAAAGTCCATTGCTAGGCTGCCACCCATGGAACAGCCAATCAACACAAGCGATTGGTGAAGTTGATGCTTACCAAGTAAAGCGATTAGATCACCCATGTATATCGAGGCAGAAAACTGGGGCCTGGAGAGGCCTGAATCATCCGTCTATCCTACTGGATTTTCGGTTGAATCCGCTCGCTTTCACGGCCTTCCTGGCCTACCAACTTAGTTCAGGCAATGCCCCACCAGGCAACCTATCCTTCTGTTACTGTGCCGTGAAGAGACGTGTGGAAACCCTCTGCTATGCAATCCGGCGAGGCCCGTGCCGCCGGCAGCAACTCGGAGGGGTGCTCTAAAATGCCTTAGCTTGTAAGTGAGAAAGGATCTTGTCGATGACCGCCCGATCCTCGATACTGGCGATTATCTTGGCTTCACCTCCGCACTTCTCGCAGATTGAGACGTTAATATTGAACACACTTCAGGCGTTGCGCCCGGAGCCTGCCCCGGAGCCTGCCCCGGAGCCTGCCCCGGAGCTTGATCCGGGGTTCACCCTGGGCTTGGGTACCAGCGCCGTCAGCTTGGCGTTAAAATGGATACAGTAATCCCATCAACAGTGGCTTTGTACGCCCCACAAACCAGGATAGGTAAATGACAGGCATGACTCGCGCCGCTATCAGTTGTTTTTTTATATTTCTGACAGCCTGTGACCACTCATCACAAAATCTGGCGTTAGGTACGTTGGAAAGGGAGCGTATTGCACATACAGCCACTGCAAATGAGGTGGTTGTCGAGCTGCCTGTACCTCAAGGCACTTTGGTTAAGAGGGGCACTCTGCTGGTCAAACTCGATGACCAACTGCAAAAGGCGGCTGTCGACAAGGCTGCAGCACAGGTCGCGCAAGCGCAAGCAAACCTGGAAAAATTGCGCCATGGCGCCAGAAAGGAAGAAGTCGCCGTGGCCAGGGCCAATGTGGCTGGCGCCAGGGCGGCACTGACCGAGAGCGAAGCGAACTACGCCCGCATCCTTAATTTAAAGGAACAAAAACTGGTCAGCCAGTCCGATCTCGACAAGGCATTGGCCAACCGGGACGCCAGCTTGGCCACCTTGAACAGATATGAAGAGGCGCTGTTGGAACTGACCAACGGTGCCCGTGAAGAGGATCTGCGCGCCGTTGAGGCCGAACTCAACAGCGCCTTGGCAACCCTGGCTGCTGAGGAGAAGCATCTCGATGATCTGTCGGTCGTGGCGACCCGGGACGGTATCCTCGATAACCTGCCCTGGAATCTGGGAGAACGGGCCACAGTCGGCAGTCCGCTGGCGATTGTACTGGCTGGCGCAGCCCCATACGCACGGGTCTACGTGCCCGAACCTTACCGGGTCAGGCTCAAAGTTGGCGATGAATTGATCGTCCATATTGATGGTATCGATACACCGATCACCGGACGCCTACGTTGGATCGCGACCGAACCAGCTTTCACCCCTTACTACGCACTGAATCAGGAAGAATCTTCACGGCTGATGTACAGAGCTGAGGTCCAGCTGCCGGATAGCCAGGCCGGATTACCTAACGGTGTGCCCGCACAAGTCGAGCTACCATGAGCGAAACCGTCATCAGGGCTGATAAGCTCAGCCGGTATTTCGGTGAGATCAAGGCGGTCGATGAACTCGATCTGGCCGTCGAAAAGGGCAGCATTTACGGTTTTCTGGGTCCGAACGGTAGCGGCAAGACCACTGCGATGCGCATGTTGATCGGATTGCTTCAACCAAGCGCTGGGGATGTGGAGGTGTTGGGGTATAAACTGCCGAAAGGCGCCGAGAAATTGCGCCTGCGTATTGGCTACATGACCCAGAGGTTTTCACTCTATGACGACATGACCGTCATGGAAAACCTCAAATTCATCGCCAATATCTATAGCCTCCCAAGGCATCAGCAAAAACTACGCGTTGATGAGTTGCTGACCATATACGGCCTGGATGCTAGGAAACATCAGCTGGCTGGCAGCATGAGCGGCGGTCAGCGTCAGCGGCTCGCACTGGCGGCGGCGACCCTGCACAAGCCTGATCTGCTGTTTCTTGATGAGCCCACATCGGCGGTGGACCCGGAGAACCGGCGTGATTTCTGGGAACAATTGTTCGACTTGAGCGATCAGGGCACGACCATCCTGGTCTCCACCCACTACATGGATGAGGCTGAGCGTTGCCACAAACTGGCGATCCTGGAAGCCGGGATCAAGCGCGCAGACGGTTCACCTACCGAGTTGATGGAGAACATGGGCGCACAGGTTGTCGAGATTGCCTCTTCGAACCTGCGCCATCTCAAACAGGCGCTCATGCAGTTGCCCAAGGTGATCTCTGCCGCGCAGTTGGGGGCCCGCCTCAGGGTGCTGGTCACCAAACAGATTGAAGATCCGCTGGCTTATCTGTCACAGCAATCGTACATCAACTCTGATGACCGCTTGTCCCTGGTTCGTCCCAGTCTCGAGGATGTGTTTGTCACCAGCACGGGAGCAAACCGGCAATGAGTATCCTGCTGCATATCCGCGCCATCTTCTCAAAAGAGCTGATCCAGCTAAGGCGCGACCGCATGACCTTCGGCATGATCGTCATGATTCCGCTGATCCAGTTGCTGCTGTTCGGTTACGCCATCAACACGAATATCCGTCATATCCCGGTGGGTGTGGTTGATTACAGCAATAGCGGGCTCAGCCGCATCCTGATTCAGACCGTCTCCGCAACCCAGGTGGTAAGCTTCAAGCAGCAATACAATACGGTCGACGATGCCCAGGCGGCCATCGCCAATGCCGAAATCAGGGCAGCATTGATTATCCCGGCGGATGTCAGTCAGCGCTTGGTGCGTAGCCCGTCTGTCGGTTTTGGCCTGCCCCCTTCCAGTGATGAAGAGACCAGCCGCACCGTCGCGCAATGGCTGGTGGATGGTTCGGATACGATCGTCGCCGGCACCATCAAGGGCCTGCGCGCCATGCCGTTGGTTGAACTGCTGGATAAACCACCGAACCGGAGCACCCCAACCTTTGAGGTCACCCTGCTCTACAACCCGGAACAGCGCAGCGTGGTGCATATCGTGCCTGGTCTGGTGGCGGTCATCCTGACCATGACTATGGTCATGTTTACATCCGCCGCCATTGTGCGTGAGAGCGAACGGGGTAATATGGAAATGCTGATCACCACTCCTGTCCATCCGATAGAGCTGATGATCGGCAAGATCATCCCCTACATTTTTATCGGCATCGTCCAGGTCAGCATCATCCTGGTGCTGGGGCACTTTTTATTTCACGTGCCCATCAACGGCAGCCTGCTGCAACTGGCCGCCGCGACCTTTCTGTTTATAACTGCCAGTCTGATCCTTGGGCTGGTCATCTCGACCATCGCCAAGAACCAACTCCAGGCCATGCAGATGACGGTGTTCGTACTTCTGCCCTCGATTCTGTTGTCCGGTTTCATGTTCCCCTACGAAGGCATGCCGGTCGTGGCGCAATATATCGCCGAGGCCTTGCCAGCCACTCATTTCATGCGGCTAATTCGAGGCGTGGTGTTGCGGGATGTGGAAATCATCAATATGGCGCCAGACGTCTACTGGCTGACCCTTTTCACTATCGGCGGCCTCGCCGTTGCAACACTGAGGTTTAAGAAACGCCTCGACTAGAGCTTAGTAACAACACAGGTTTTGATTTTTCGGGCCTACACAGTCCAGTGAATTGATTTGATATACAAATTGCCCGCGTTTAGCCTGCATGCCGGTGTTACGGCAAAGGCCGGGGAAAGCTCAAAGCACGAACGCCTTTGTCGCTACATCATCAGACCAGCGGTATCAGAGCAACGACTGTCACAGACGCCGTCGGGGGAATATCCGCGACCAGCTGAAGACACCCTACAATGATGGGGGCACGCATGTCATCCTTGAATCACTGGATTCTATCGCTAAGCTGGCCGTGCTTGTGCCCAAGCCCAGGGTGAACCTGACGTGCTTCAACCTAAAAAAATCAGTTGACCGCTCCATTCTAAATAACAGGTTTTTGATTTTGAAGAAAATAGCTTCGATGGTTATGGTCACCTACTGGGTGAATCACGCTACCGCATGAATGGCACGCTTGTGGCGGCGCTGCGCGCCGTGCAGGGATGCACAAGTGTTGCGGGCACATGGATGTGCAGGAGCGACCCTTGCCCTGTACCACCACAAACGCACCCTTCACGCTGTCCAACTGATCTTTTTAGGTTCAATGGCGTAACAAGGATGGGTTGCTTGGTGGTGTATTGCACGAACTAAGCCAGAAGGTCTGGCAGCCTATTCGCTTCCGACAAAATCAAGGCTGAGATGGAGGCAGAGGTCATGGTGCGCATTTCATGATTTGATGGATATGAGTGGGATCAATCCTGCATCCAACAGCTGAGTCGTCACGCCATTGATGCTACCATATGACGTTTGCCGGCTTGTCATGTCAAGCCCCCATAAGTTAATTGCAACAACAACGGTATACACATCATGAGCCAACTCCCCCCCTGTCCCGCCTGTGGTTCCGAATACACCTATGAAGACGGCAGCTTGCTGATCTGCCCAGAGTGCGCTCACGAGTGGGTGCCGGGAGAATCTCAGGATACCGATGAGTTGACGGTGCAAGACGCCAATGGAAATCGCCTGAGCGATGGCGACAGCGTAACAGTGATCAAGGATTTGAAGGTCAAAGGCAGCTCCTCGGTGGTTAAGGTCGGTACTAAGGTAAAGAATATCCGACTGGTGGAGGGCGACCACAACATCGACTGCAAGATCGATGGCATCGGTGCGATGAAGCTGAAATCAGAGTTCGTAAAAAAATCTTGAAGACCGAGCGGAATCAGAACACCCAGATACACACTGGCCAACACGGAATATTTGCCATCGCGGACACTATTGGAGTATTGACGTGCAAGTAATGGAGATGCTGGAAAAGCTGGCAGACAACCCTTTCGACCATGTCTTGCGATCACAACTCGCTTCTCACTATGCAGAGACTGGTGCATGGGAAAAAGCCCATAAACAGATCACGCTGATAAAAAAGCAACGGCCACTCAGTGCGCAAGAGCTGTCACTGTTTGCAACATGCCTGCGAGAACTTGGTTTTGAGGATGAGGCAGACTTGATCTCTAACTCGCTGGAGGTTGAGGAGGAGCTTGATCAGGATTCTGGGGAGGAGATTGAGGAGGCCACCGTGTCGCAGATTGAGCGACCTTCGCTTTCCATTGTTCCATCATCCGAAGAAGCCGTTGTGGTACCTATCCAAAGTGAAGCCAGGAGTCGAATTCGCTTCTCTGATATCGCTGGGCTTAACGATGTAAAAAAGACAATCCGGATGCAAATCATCGAGCCATTTACGAATCCGGAAATCTTCGAGAAGTTCGGAAAAAAAGCTGGCGGAGGCGTATTGCTCTATGGCCCTCCAGGCTGCGGCAAGACCATGATTGCACGCGCCATTGCGGACGAGTGCCATGCGGAATTTATTGCTATTGGTATCAGCGACATTCTTGGCATTTATCATGGTGAAAGCGAGCAGAATTTGAATGCCATGTTCGACAAAGCCCGCGCCAACAAGCCTTGTGTGATGTTCTTTGATGAGCTTGATGCCTTGGCTTTTGCCCGCTCCAAAAGCTCATCGGTACACGGCAGGACCCTGGTCAACGAGTTTCTGAATCAACTCGACGGTGTCGGTCGCAACAACGACGATATTCTCTTCCTATCGGCATCCAACATGCCATGGGATGTGGATGTCGCGATGAAAAGGCCTGGGCGTTTCTCCCGGCAGATCTTCGTGCCGCCACCAGACCTGGAAGCCAAAATCGCTATTCTGCAGAGAAAGCTGAGAAATCTCCCCGTTGATGATTTTGATATCACCGCCCTGGCCGGGAAGTTAAAGCTCTTTTCAGGTGCGGACATCGATGGCTTGATCGAACAAGCAAAGGAGCTTGTCCTGCAGTACATCATGGAGACTGGAGAGGAGCGGAATCTTACTTTGAACGACATGCAACTCGCCCTGTCAGGTATCGTTCCCAGCACCGAGGACTGGTTGCAGACCGCGAAGAATCTTGTGAAATACTCGGGTTCAGACAGGAGCTATCAAGCCGTACAACTCTATCTTAAAAAGAACGGAATGCTGTAACAGCCTCGCTGACGTCATGGACGAAAAGATACTTACTCCGGCCGAGCACTATTACGATATCAACCGATTCGATGAGGCCTACCAAAAGCTCAGTACACTCGACCTGGTTATTGACCGGCAGGAGCAGATTGAGCATCACATCCTTTTGAGCCTTGTTCTGAATGGACTTGGCAGATACGACGAAGCAGAGTCAATTGCGGATACGCTGCTCAGTAAATTCCCCGACAACTATCGCTGCCAGACCCATTGGATCAGCCTCACCTGTGACGATCATCGCAAGGTTGAGCGATCATATGAGTTTGCACAAAGTCTGCGCAAAGACCACCCAACGGACTACTGGCTTCCCTACATCATGGCCAAGATGGCCTACTCTTTTCGCTTGCACTCCTCCGCGGCAATCGTCTCCCTGAGCGAAGAGGCCGTCAGCCTCTACCGAAATCAACAGACTTTACAGCTTGCCTACATTGTCTACACTGAGTTCGGTCTTCACGAAAAGGCAAAATCCAGTCTCGACGAACTGGTCGAGAACTTCCCCGAGACAGAGTCAACCTACGATCTGCTGCTCAGTGAGCTTGAGCGAAAAGATGACTATTCTGAACTTAGCCAAGTAAGCTATAACGCGATAAGAAAATTCCCTCACAATGAAGCATTTACTGAATACTACGAACATGCCGTCAATCAACGATACGGCAGTTTCCTGGATAAACTTGTTTACTTCGCATTGAAACTGGGTGACAGCGTCATAATTGAGCGATCCAGTACTAAACTCTGGTTTCGCGCCCTGCAAATGGCAAGTACGGGACTGGGCACGTTTGTTATAGTGGCGACCGCCACGTCTGGGGTGCTCCTCTATCTGTTGGGCATGGTCTTTTTTCTTCACTACACAGTCTTTGCCTCCGATGACCGTCATATCAACAAGCAACGTAAAAAGCGCTTGCTCAAGCGGGAGTTCGAACATAATGACCAGATGGTAGAAGCAACCGATGGTGCAAGTGTTCTCGTCGCCTCCACACATTTGAAGTACCAGCTACTCTTCCTCGATGATAAAGGTGTCATCTTAGCGGAGGATGCATTTTGCATGCTGGAAGAGCTACATATCAATTTCGACGTTACGAACTTGAAAGGCGTGGTCAGACTTCCCCGTGACAAAATTAAATCAATAGAAGTCTCTACCAACTACCTAACCCTGAAGACCAAACGCCTCGGATTACACATGGTCTACTTTGAACATCTGCCAACACTGGAGTTCGTTATCGAGCAACTGGAAAGACATGGATACTACCTTGTTGAGACAAGAAAGGGCTCGCGTCTGCTATTAACCCTCGGCTGTTTTTTTGGTGCCAAGGCAGGATTGGGTGCCGCTTTTTTCACTGCCGATTTCACCTCATGGCAGATTGGTGCCGTGTTCGCCTTGGCGGTACTCTCCAATACCACCGGGTTCTTTATCTATCGATTGATTCACCCAAGCTCTACCGATATCTACATCAGTAGCTATTGACAGTAACTTCGGAGTCCCGCGAAAGACTACACCAAGCGCGGTTTGGTTACTGCCGAAGTCGCTGTAGGCATTCCCATCTTAGTCGCCGTTTGTGTATGCGCCCTGGCAGCAGGACACAACAGAGCTGGTGCATGCCATCAGCCAACCTGCTGTATCATGTTGGGTGGAACGTGGCAAGGAATACTGCCGTGAATTGCCATCCTTTGAGAAGGTATTTGCATTGGCGACACTAACGCACAAGAACAGGGACCTCGGCGCGGATTCCGAAATTACCGCCGCCTGAGCCGCCTACCGGGGTTTGCGGTTCACAGCTTGGCGAAAAATAGATGGTTGAGGCTCTGTAACCGTTGTCGCCGGGCGGGTCAGCCCAGTACGCCAGTTCGCTGTCGGGGGCTGATCTGATCGCAAATGCTTCGACAAAAGAGTTCCAGCGTACCCTGCCGTCCTCATCATCGCTGCTCCAGTCGAGCATCTGTCTTGGGGCGACTTCATCGATACGGTTGACGTTGACCGATCTGACCATC
>JARRQD010000123.1:0-9244 GCA_037382205.1 Candidatus Thiodiazotropha sp. | reverse complement strand
CTACAAAAATGCCGCAATATATCTTTGTCTACCTGGGGGGAGAATACCCCACAAGTCCGAAAGAGGGACAGAAACACTTGGAAAAATATCAACAATGGCTGATCTCCCTGGGAGATGCGGTGGTCAGTCCAGCCATCCCTTTCAAGGATACCCATACCGTACAGCCTGACGGTAAGACCTCGCCTGGTACCATGTCGGCGATGTCCGGGATGAGTATTATTCGGGCAGATTCCATGGAACAGGCACTAGCCGCTGCCAAGAGCTGCCCTTTTCTTGAGATCAATGGCACTCTGGAAGTGTCTGAAATGATTGAGATGACAGCCGGTTCCGAGCAAACTGGTGATCATAAGGTCAACTAGTGTAGTGTCCTATATGAAGCGTGCATTTAGAAAGCCACTCAAGCCGCGAGTGCAAGGCGCAGCCCGCCGGGAATGGCCGTTCTCTCCAAGGGCTGCAACGCTGCAATCGTGGCTTGAGTGGCTTGCCGCAGGGCGAGGCAAGGGATTTAAGCTCAATTTCATGATAGGCCTCGTCTAAATGTATGGTTTATATAGGACACTACACGAGTGTGCATAATGATGCACATCCCCTGTGGCGACCGCTACCGTTCTAGAGGTCGGACGTGAGGCATAGTAGTAAGCACTGTTGGGCAGTTTGACGTTAACGATGAAATTCGTCTGCTATGCAGACTGGCGTGAACTACCGGCCAGCGTCGAGCCACTTTTTCGATCAGCCGAAAAAGAGAGCCTGTTTTTTTCCAAGGCCTGGTTTGAGAACCTGCTTGATCATGGATTCGATGAAGGACAGAAACTTTTACTCGCCTGTGTCATCGAGGATGAAAGAGTGCTTGCCCTACTCCCTTTGGTAGAGCACGGGGATAAACACGGCTACCCCCTAAAACACCTCTATACCTCCCTTTACAAGCCGCTCGTCGATGAAAACCGACAGCAGCTGATCCTGAGCTGTCTCATCGAGGGCTTAAGGAGACTGCCGATTCGATCACTGCAACTGGAACCCACGGCAGAAGATGACGCCGACCTGCTGAGTCTGCAGCGGGCGATGATATCCAATGGATTTTCTTGTCATCGCTATTTCAGCTTCTACAACTGGTTTCATCCAACCAATGGGCAATCCTTTTCAGACTATATGGCATCTCGCCCCTCCAGAGTGAGAAATACGGTCAATCGCAAACAGCGCAAACTCCAGCGGGAACAGAATCATCGAATTCAGCTCTTTACTGACAGCCATATCGATCAGGCACTGTCCGATTATCGAGCGGTCTACAATGCCAGCTGGAAAGCAAATGAGGTCTTTGAACCCTTTATCGAAGGCTTGGCCAAGCAGCTCGCCAAGCGAGGTTGGTTAAGACTGGCTATCCTCTATATTGACAATCAACCGGCCGCCGCTCAGTTCTGGTTCGTCGCCCACGGTAAGGCAAGCATCTTCAAACTCGCCTATGATGAAGCCTGGAAGCGCTACTCACCCGGCACCATTCTGCTCGTCTACCTAATGGAGCAAGTGATCGACAGGGACAGAGTTGAGGAGATCGATTTTCTTACCGGAAACGATGCCTACAAACAGGATTGGATGTCGCAGCGACGCCAGCGCTGGCGTTTGAGTTGTATTGATAACAACCCGCTTAGTGAGCAGCGGAACAACCGAGCCAACATGCTATGGAAGCGGCTGAAAAGCCTGCTAGTTAAAGTGTATAATGGCAAGTTTTTACCCATCCAGAAATAGATGACCTTGAAAACCAACGTCATCCCGACAAATACCGGGATCCAGGAAAATCAACAAGATACCGGATTCCGTTATCCGCCGGAATGGCGAATAGTGCAGTTTCTGGACAGGCACTATTTCAGTAAAAAGTTAGAAGAAATCCAATATGCAACAAATCATTGATATCGAGAAATTTGAGCAGCTGCAAGAGATTCTCGTGCGCGAAATCATCGAGCAGATACGATTCAAACTCGCTCAGGGCGGGATAAGCGGCGACCAGTTACAGGAACTGACAGGTGAGATCGCCTTCAGTGTAGCCAGTAGCTTGGACAATCAGGCAAATATCGAACATGAAGGCGTTGAAGTCCACCCCTATTTGGCGTTTATCGGCGCAGAAAATGAGGTCATCCATTGCGGTGAGAACTCTTATGCTCATGAGTTTGTCGCCGACATCATGAAGAAAGTCTTCAGCAGCTAACGGCAAACTACAGATATGATCAATAAGCTGATACAGAAAGACCTTTTTAAGGGCACTCAGGAATTTGAATTAGTTGACGACCATATCGACATTCGAATCAAGGCGCCGTTTAAAAAGGAGGAGACCCTGACGGTCATGCTCACTGTGCTTGATCCTGAGCCTGTGATCAGCCAGTCTGCCTTGCATTTCAACAGCCGGGTGAATGGCGAACCGTTAATTTCGATGTTCCTGGGTAAACCGAATACTGACCAGTTCAACGACTTTGTAAATGCCATAAAACAGAAGGCTTTCGAGGAGTTCAATGCATTTGCCGGACTCCAGTCCAGCAACCGACCAGTGAGCGGGAATGCCAATGAGTCTCCGGTGGATTTTGGCGAGGGGAATGAAGCACAACTGACAAAGAACCGGGAACATATCCAAGCCGAACGAATCGACGAAACCATCGATTTGTTGAAACAGCATCTGCAAGAGCAGGATATCGAACCCCTGATCTCAGCACTGGAGAGATTAAAAACCGATACGAACAGTGACGAGAAGCTGATTGGCGTACTGCATGCTTTTAATGAACTGGGCTCTTATCAAGGAGCGGTATTGACCTACGCGCCCTATGTGAGCATCTTGCTCTACGACGATCCCTTCAGCAATATGTAGCGACCAACCAAAATCCACACTCATATCAGGGAATTTACCGCTTCTAAATCGGCACAACCTTATCGCTATTCATATCGATATCCGGCCCATTAACCACTTTAGTGCCGGCTTCAATCTCCTGCTCCGTGGCCTCTCTGACTTTGAGAATCTCAAGTTTGAAGATCAGGTCTCTACCACACAGAGGATTGTTACCATCAACGGTCAGAGTCTTGTCGTCCATACGGGTGACAATGAACTCGCGAGGCTCTCCCTTATCGTTTTCCATCAGAATCTTGGTGCCGACCTCGCGGAACTCTTCTGGCACGTTTTCGATATGATCGGTAAAAACCAATCCCTCATCACGGGGGCCGTAGATCATGTTGCCATCGATCGGCACTTCAATGATCTCCCCTTCAGCCTTGCCCTCTAATTGTGCTGTGACCTGTGCAGCAAGTACTTGGTCGGCGCCATGCACGTAGCAGATTGGAAATTCCACCGTGGATAGAACCTGACCGGTTTTCTCATCGAGCACCTTGTAGTTCAGTTCAACCATTTTGTGATGTTGTATGATCTCTTTCATGATCGCTTTGACAACCTCTGATTCAGTCGCAATCCCGGCGGAAGCGGGATAGGTCGCATGATCCTGGTACAAGCCGGGTAACGAAATATTCGATTCAGCTCTTCCTCAGAAGATCGATGCGGCAAATATCTTGGGTTCGCCTCTTTCGTAGCCAACCACCATTCTGCCAAGCCACTCCCCTTCTCGTTTGGTACTGCGAACTCTGAACAGAAAAGTGACGTGCTCGCCGCGCCGGATAAACCCAAGGAAGTCGTAGTTGGTGTCCAGACTGCGAGTCAATTCACTTTTGGCGAACTGTTTCCCCACTTCGACTTCATTCAGGCCGAGCAGTAGGTCATAGGAAAAGTTACGGATGAATTTTCCATACTGCCCCTTGTTGGAGTACTTGATCAGGTCTTCCCACCAGGGAATACCCAAAGCCAGAAGCTCTTCGTCTGTATTGTCAATAATATTCATCTGCTGCTCTGTGTTTAGCAAGAATCACAAACAATATATACTTTATAAGAAATAACCCTTTAATATCAATATGATAGACAAGATTCTTTATACTGATTATTAATTGATTGTTACCTATTTATACAAGAAATACTGTTACAAATAAAAAAAGAGGCCAACAAGTATATTGGCCTCTCTCTTAAATGCCAAACAGAAGCCCCTACAGGGACCTCTGTTTGGTACTTTTTTGGCTAAGCTTTTTCCTTTTCCTTAGCCTTCAGTTCTGCCAGCGCTTTATCTTCGATATCACCAACCAGATGATACAGAGGCGCTTTTTCCATGGTGTATTCGCCGGTAACCGGATCACGACGGGATACGGTTAGCACATGCCAGTTTGTATCATCCACCTTCATGTGATCACCACGGTAGTAGTAACCAGGCCAGCGAGTCTCCTCACGGAACAGGGTGTGATGGATAACAGCCTCGGAAGCGAGGTGACGATGCTTCAATTCCCATGCGCGCAGCAGCTCATGGACATTTTCAGCAGCGACTTTTTCAAGATCCTCTTCCAGGGTCTTCATCTTCTTCAGACCGATGTGCAGAAGCTTCTCGTTGGTCATGTAGTTAACCGTTACACCACCAGCATACTCATCCATCAGTTTCTGCAGACGATCCAGTCCCTGACGTGGGTTGATATAGTTGGGGTTAACACTACCAGCAACGATCTCATTGCGATAGATCTTGTAGTGTTCCATCGGCTTGTAGATCTCTTCCCTACGGCGATCGATCTGCTCCTGAGAAACACGAATACCCTGTGCCTTGCCATCATCGATGTACTGGCAAGCGGCTTTGGCTGCCAGACGGCCTTCGGTAAAAGAACCGGAGGAGAAGGCGTGAGGGGTTCCACCAACCGCGTCACCCGCGCCGAACAGACCTTCGACGGTAGTCATACGGTTGTAGCCCCAGAAGTACTCTTCAGGAGAGATATCTTCAGGGCCTGAACACCAGGCACCACAACCGGTGGCGTGAGAGCCCATAACATATGGCTCAGAGGTGGTCAGCTCAGGGTTCTCATATTTCGGGTTAACGTCGGTCGCTGCCCAAAGAACAGCCTGACCTACGGTCATACCCAGGAAGTTATGCCAGCCGATCTCCTCAAGATGAGGATCCTGGAAAGCTTCCATGGTAACCATGTGGATAGGACCCTTACCAGAAGCGACCTCATTAATGAAAGCGTGGTTACGCAGACAGGTTGGAATCGGACGATGTGAAACGTGAGACGCTTCAGTATCCAGATAGGCTTTACCCACCATTTTTTCCAGTGCAGGGAACCACTTGGATTCGTACTCTTCACCATCACAGTTCTGGGTGTAGGTTTTCAGATGCAGGAAGTAAGCACCGACAGGACCGTAACCGTCTTTGAAACGGGCCAGTACGATACGATTCTCCATCTGGGTCATTTTGGCGCCTGCACCGATCATCAGGCCGTAAGCAGAACCGGAAGACCATGGCGCGTACCAGACACGACCAGCACCCTCACCAACAGAACGTGGTTTAAAGATGTTTGAAGCACCACCGGCGCCCACTACAACAGTCTTCGATTTGAAGACGTGGTAATCACCAGTACGCACGTTGAAGCCAACAGCACCGGCAACTCGGTTCTCTTTAGCGTCATCCATCAGCAGGTGGGTAACACAGATACGGTTGTAGACCTTGTCAGCAGACTTCTTGGCTGCCTCAGCCACCAATGGCTTATAGGACTCACCGTGAATCATGATCTGCCAGCGACCTTCACGCAGGTAGGATCCGGTCTTAGGGTTACGCATGATCGGCATGCCCCACTCTTCGAACTGATGTACGGCAGAGTCAACGTGACGAGCCATGTCGAACAGCAGATCTTCACGAACCATACCCATCAGGTCGATACGTGCATAGCGAACGTGATCTTCCGGGTTGTTCTCACCGAAGCGGGTACCCATGTAACAGTTGATCGCGTAGAGACCCTGGGCGACAGCACCAGAACGGTCGATGTTCGCTTTTTCAGCAATGACGATTTTCTTGTCTTTACCCCAGTAGCGTGCTTCGAAAGCCGCACCGGTACCGCCGAGGCCGGCACCTGCAACCAGGATATCGATATTATCTTCTACGATAGTTTTGTAGGCCATTAGTAGTACACCCCTTTTTCCATATGCAAGCCATTGGACTCGAGGGTGTGGATATCACCATCGTCGAGACGAATGTATTTAGGCTCGTTGTACAGCAGTTGGCTATCACGCTGCTCCTGCGAAGGCGCAGGCACACTGGAGAGCTGTGGAATGTGCTTACCCCAGGGCTTGGTGGTGATCGGCGCCAGCAGGTTCAGGTCAGTCTCGCCATTACGAGATTTGATCCGCCAGGCGATAACACCCTTCTCCTCGTCACGGATCACACGAACTGAGTGACCGAGGGGAGCGAAGTCAGCGTAACCGCGTACGTCGATCGCGTGGTGTGGGCAAGCCTTGACGCAGGAGTAGCACTCCCAGCACATATTGGGCTCAAGGTTATAGGCGCGACGGTAGGTCGGATCGATATGCATGATGTCTGAAGGACAGATATCAACACAGTGTCCGCAGCCGTCACAACGGGTCATATATACGAATGTTGGCATAACAGTTCTCTCTTAATTCGGTTGAAACGACTTAATAGTGCCGAGGCGCTTCACGCTTGATGCCAAGCCCCATGTTCGGTGGGTTGGTACCCATGTACTCGGGGATATCCGGATAGCGCGCCTGCAGAGCAGGATCGGTCAGCTCACCAAGATCTGGCAGGTTCTCCTGCGAACCGTTTGCCCGGGTCAGCTTCTTGTCGTACGCTGCAGCAGGTTTGAAGAACATGTGGGCGAACTTGGACCACAACACAGTGCTGAAAAGCGTGGTGCTGGCAAGAATGAACAGCGCAAAGAACAACCAACCCAAGCTACTGCCTTGAGTGAAAGACCACAGCAGGCCAAAAGTAGCAGTGGTCAGCAGTGATACAATGAAGATGTCAGCTTTCGCCAGTTTGTACCAGGGCTTACCCTCAGCAGACAAATCAACACGAATCGCGAAAAAGAACCAGTAACCACCGGCACACAGCATCAGGGCACCGAGATGCCACAGAAGAGGCCACATACCCGCAGAAGCTTCGGTAGGATAGGCAAAAATCAGCGTCGCCGTCGAGACAACGAAGATGATGAAACCGTACATAGTTAAAAGGTGTGAAAGCCTACGCTGCGGGTTATTGAACTCAGACGAAGTCAGAACCTCGCTGGCAACAGTTTGTACCGCTAGGGATACTTTTTCACCGCTACTGACGGTGCGCTTGGCATTCTTTTCAGCTTTCTTTGAATTCTCAAAAAAGTACTGGGCACTTTTCTTATGAATTATATCAATGATGGTGCCACCGACAACCAGAATAACCATTAGAACAACATAGAACTGCATGGTCTCTGGCGAGATGGTTCCGGAAAGCTCGCTGAAGGGATTTGTGGTAAACATCGTCTCCTCATCTCCGTGGTTTATTTAGAGCGGGCAATCCTAATAAGTTGCAATGATATTCACAAATCAGTAATCCTTGTTAGCTGATTAGCTGAATTAATATACTCTAATAAAACGATAAAACCCGCTTTAGATACAAAAGGTTAGGTGGAATAAAATGATTAATCCAACGACTCAAATCGGTTTACGACCAGCAAACTTTGCAACTGCGGCTGATTGAACGCCGCCCAGATCTTAAAAAAACACCGCTCATGAGCCCCAGGAATGATTGTCGTTAACCAATATGCCCCCCCGAAATAGTTTTATATTCCTTTTGGGACTATAGCGTACTAAAAAGACCTTTTATGGGGCTGTCCGAGCCCAGAAATGTGAACCGCCTGCGGCCTGCCTTGCGTCATATCCCTAAGCGCTCTCGACCAGATAACCAATTGAAGTTAATCGCTAATTAGAGAAATTCACCGTACCTGCAAGGTGTCTTAAATCGACAACGCATCAACAGCCAAATCGGACTATCTCAGCGTGAATAGGTCGCTGGACATCTTCTCAACTACCCCCATCTCGCAAGGAGATTTGTTATCGCATCTCTACGAGGAATCAATCACAGACAATCCCCTTCTCTTCGATGAAGTGACAAAGGCTCGATCCGGGTTGTGGCAGGTTGAACAAGCCCGCGTGCGATTTACCGATAGATTCAAATCGGAAAACAGGACTTCACCCAACGCCTCTTTAGCGGATACCGGTAACAGTGCTGATGACTTTGGTGATGATCAGTTGGGCGTCACAACCAGCACTGTCGGTATCAATGGCAAATGTGCAATTAACGAGGCTGATGCCAAAACGAACAGCAGCAACAATATCATTGGCGACACCAGTTTCACCATCAACGCCGAACTGCTGACCAACACCGCCACTGCCGACGATGAAAATGATACAGCAATCGTCGTCGATGTGATCAGCCTGGGAATTGCGTTCAATCTGCGGGTTGTTGCTGAGGGCGTGGAGAATAATCAACAAGCGAAATATCTTGTCGACCTAGTGTAGTGTCCTATATAAAGCGTACATTTAGAAAGCCACTCAAGCCGCGAGTGCAAGGCGCAGCCCGCCGGGAATGGCCGATCCCTTTCCAAGGGCTGCAACGCCGCAATCGTGGCTTGAGTGGCTTGCCGCAGGGCGAGCCAAGGGATTTAAGCTCAATTTCATGATAGGCCTCGTCTAAATGTATGGTTTATATAGGGCACTACACTAGGCTGCACCATTGTGCAGGGGTACGGCAGGGGGCGACCAATCTGAAAGATATCATTAAGCAAATGATGGCTGAGGCTTTAGTGCATTTTGAGACTGAAGAAACGCGAATGAAACAGTATGCAATTCGGAAAATATCTCATTCAAGAAATGTGTCGTGCTGAGTATGCGAATAACGATTCCTAGCTTTGCAAATAACCTTTATTTAGTCTAAATCTAATCGATCAACGGGTCGGGTTTATTGGCTATATTCAGCACGACTGGCTATAGACTTACACTTGACTACAGTCCAGTATTGAGATTTAGCGCGAAGCTAGGCTGCTTACCTTTCTGATAGAACAGATGCTGGCCAATTTTGGTTACCATGGTTAAAGCCTTGCTCCATTTCGGACTAACATATTCTGCATGATACCAGAGCGCACCATAGGTCGGATCCTTGACTTGACCTGTATAGACTTCATAGGCCTTTGTCAGAGATTTTAACCAGGCCATTTGATTGACAGGGCGATCAGAGCGTCCATCGCACCACCATGAAAACTGGCAGCGGTTCAACCGTTTCTCTCCACCCTGCTTGACCACACCACAGATTGTATCCGGGAAACCCTGATGAGCCACCCGGTTCATAACCACATAACCAACAGCATA
>JARRQD010000122.1:0-11636 GCA_037382205.1 Candidatus Thiodiazotropha sp. | reverse complement strand
TATGCTGATGCGGTTGCTGGCAAACTGGCAGCGGATTCCCCCGTCGTTGCGATCCAGCCAAGAACTCACATCGATATACTCAAAGACTTCTACCTGGTGCCCATCCAAGATCACGAGGACATCTATATCGGCAGTGAGCAGGCTCGAATGCTGAAAATCTCAAGTGTTCCGCTGCAGCCGCTGCAACAACCCACACCAAACAAAACCAAAGTAGCCACCAAGCCTAAAACCAAGCGACACGCTTTCCGCTCTGCGGTGGTTTTTGTCATCGACTCTACCCTCTCCATGGATCCCTACATCGATCGTACCCGAGAAGCTGTGCGGAAAATCTATGACACCATCACCAAAGAGGATCTCACTGGGGATGTGAGCTTTGGATTGATTGCCTTCCGCGACAACCCAGAGGCAGCTCCAGGGCTGGAGTATCTGACGAAAACCTATGTAGACCTGGAGCAGGGTCAAAACGCTGAGAGTTTTTTCTCGCAAGTCTCCACCCTGAAAGCGGCGACCGTCTCCAGTCGCGATTTTAGAGAGGACAGTTATGCTGGCGTCAATGAAGCCATCGCCGGAATCAATTGGCAGGAACAGGACGCTCGCTATGTGGTTTTGATTACCGATGCCGGCCCCCGTGAATCCGGCGACCCACTGTCCGGGACTGGCTTGTCGAGCGGCTCATTAAGAAGTTTGGCGCAGAACAAAGGTATAGCCCTGTCAGTACTGCACCTGTTGACCCCGAGTGTCATGGCGGATCACGCCGAGGCAGAAAAGACCTATCGCGACCTCTCCTACTATCCCGGTATCGGCAGTTTCTATTTTGGGGTTGAGACCGGTAAAGTGGAGCGATTTGGCCGTGTGCTGGATGCCCTTGCCCAGCAGATCACTGAGCAGGTAAAACTGGCCGCCATGGCGTCCACCGGCAAGATGCTGGCTGAACAGCGCCAGGCCAAACAGGCGGCTGCTGAGCAGGCCGATACAAACAACAGTGACCAACTGGCGCAATTTCAGGCCAAAGTAGCCAAACTGGGATATGCCCTGAGAATGCGCTATCTGCAAAAAGATGAAAAGCAGCAGATTCCCAGCATCTTCAGTGCCTGGCTGGTGGATCGGGATATTCAGAACCCACAGCGCCAAACCCTGGATGTCAGGGTACTGCTGACCCGAGACCAGCTCAGTGACCTGCATAGCATCATGAAACAGGTACTGATTACGGCTGAAGAGGGCCTGCTCTCACCTCGCAATTTTCTCAACGATCTGAAGAGTCTTGCCGCCACGATTGCACGGGATCCCGATCAGCTTGGCGCTACTACCCGAGCCACAGGCGCCCGCGAAGGAAATCTGGCCGACATGGGCTTTATGCGAGAGTATATTGAGGATCTCCCCTACACCGGTGAAGTCATGAACCTCTCCCTGGAAAACTGGCAGGATTGGCCAGCCAAAGAGCAGATTGAGTTTATCAACCGACTGGAAGAGAAGATAAACTACTACCAAGTTCTGCATGACCATACTGATCTATGGGTCTCACTGGATGGAGGCCCGGTATCTGGAGATTCCGTATTTCCAATCGGTCTGGAAATGCTGCCATAAGCTAGTGTAGTGTCCTATATAAATCATACATTTAGACGAGGCCTATCATGAAATTGAGCTTATTTCCATTGCCTCGCCCTGCGGCAAGCCACTCAAGCCACGATTGCGGCGTTGCAGCCCTTGGAAAGGGAGCCGCCATTCCCGGCGGGCTGCGCCTTGCACTCGCGGCTTGAGTGACTTTCTAAATGCGCGCTTTAGATAGGACACGACACTAGGGACAGTTAGAAAATAGATTAAAATGGTAAATCCTGATGCTCAAGCAGGAGCGAGCCTGACAGGTGATCGCGTCCTCATCTACCACTTACGGGATGTGGTCAAAACCCGAGAGGCCGAAGGCACCGCCTTTCGCCTGCGTGTTCCCAGCCTGCAGATTGCGCTGGGAGAGAAGATCGCACTGATTGGTGAAAGTGGCTGTGGTAAAAGCACCTTGCTCGACATGCTGTCGATGGTGTTGCGCCCCACCGAGATCGGCTCATTCCGCTTTCGCCCTGAGCGGGGCGCTGAACCAGTCGACATCTCCAACCTGTGGAAAAAGCGACAACTCAATCAGCTTGGTGATCTACGTCGCCAACGTATCGGCTATGTGATGCAGACAGGTGGCCTGCTTCCCTATCTCACCGTAAGGGAAAACATCAACCTCTCCCGCCGACTGCTTGATATGCATGACGATGGACTGGTAGAGGAGCTGACCAAGGATCTGGGCATCAAACAACACCTGGATAAACTGCCTCACAAACTCTCAGTCGGTGAGCGCCAGCGGGTTGCCATTGGTCGAGCCTTGGCTCACCGACCATCCATTGTGATTGCTGATGAACCCACCGCCTCTCTCGATCCTATCGCTGCAGAACGGATCATGTCTCTGTTTTTAGAGCTGGTGGACGAACTCCATATTACGGTGATCCTGGCCAGCCATGCCTGGCGCCACATCAATCGATTGGGGTTGCGACATCTGGAACACCATACAGATCGGAAAGAGGATGGAACCATGACTGAAACTGTGGTGAGTGGCTGATGCAACATCGACTAAAAGATATCATCTGGCTGGCGGGTAAGGATTACCGCAACGAATGGCAGATGTCCGGTTTTTTCATCCTGGCGCTTGCTGCAGTACTCGGCCCGATGTTGATTCTGTTTGCGCTTAAGTTCGGCATTGTTGGCAGCATGCTCAACAGCTTGATCGAGGATCCTCGAAACCGGGAAATCCGCCCCATTGGCAGCGGTCAATATGACCAGTCCTGGATCGATCAACTGAATGATAGACCCGAGGTTCAATTCATTGTCCCCAGAACAAGGGCCATTGCCGCGACCATCGACCTGAAAAGTGAAACCTCAAAACGCATCCTATCCGTAGAGATGATCCCAACAGGTACCGGGGATCCACTGCTTAAAGACAAAAACATACCCACATCAACAACCGAACTGGTGCTATCAAGCCACGCTGCAAAAAAACTGAATGTAAAAGTCGGCGATGAAATCACTGGTAGTCTGGCGCGGCGTTTCAAAGGCCGTAGTGAACGGGTCCAGCTGACACTTAGAGTTGTGGATATTGCCTCAACCGCCAGCTTTACCAGAGATGGAGCCTTTGCCCCGATCAGTCTGGTGGAGAGTGCCGAAGACTTCAGAGATGGCCGGGCAGTCGGCAAATTTGGCTGGCAGGGAAACCAGTCCGATCAAAGCAGTCGAAAATATCCCAGCTTTCGCCTCTACACTGACTCGATTTACAATGTCAGCCGGGTCAGCGATGCACTTTATAAAATAGGTATTGAGGTCAGAACCCGTGCCGCGGATATCGACATTGTTCGTAACATGGACCGAAATTTAAGCCTTGTGTTCTGGTTAATTGCAATCATTGGTCTGGTCGGATTCTCACTCTCCCTAGGAGCAAGCCTGTGGGCGAATGTGGACCGCAAACGAAAAGAGTTGAGTGTACTTCGACTGGTTGGCTTCCGCACCGCAGAGATCGTCTGGTTCCCAGTATTTCAATCAAGCTTCACCGCCATCCTTGGCTGGGGTTGCGCAAGCCTGATCTATTTTGGCGTCAGCACTACGATCAACCAGCTGTTTGCCTCTCAACTCAACAACAATGAAAAACTTTGTCATCTGCTGCCTGAGCATTTGGCAATTGCCCTACTGCTGACTCTGGGTTCAGCCATATTTGCCGCAACTCTTGCCGGATTCAAGGCAGCGCATATCGAGCCATCTGAAGGGCTCAGAGAGATATGAAAAAGCCATGGAGGAGATCCTCCATGGCTATACCGAAAGTTCTATGGATTTTTTCGGAGAGGCTTATACTTTGCGACGTCTGCTGTAAGAGACGAAGCCGAGTAGAGCTGATCCAAACAACCAGGCAGCAGCCGGCAACGGTACCGCACTCATGGTCAGATCATAGTCAGAGCTTATATTTGTATCAGTCACATTGAGCGCAAAACCAGAGATGGTAAAGATATAATTACCAGCACCAAGAGTCAGTGTCTCAGAGAATGTGCTACCCAGGTGATATTGCTCGTCTGTGGTAATGTTGGTTAACAGCAGATCATCACCAAACATACCTTCATGCGAACCAGCAAAGGTAATATCCAGTGACGCGGCGTCCACAGTCAGGTTATATGAATCAAGGAAATTTCCACTTGGCGTAGGAGTACCATAGCTGTCCCCCGCACTTGAAAATACACCCGCATCATATGACGCTGCCTGAGCACCTACCGTTGAAAATGCCAAGAAGGCAACTAAGGCAATTGAACGTATAAGTAACTTCTTCATTGTCTTCATCCTTAAATGATTGTTGAATATAGATGCGATTCTTCCAGCGCATCTACCTGTTGAACTTATCATTGATATTGGATCTAGACAATAAGCAAAACCCCATACATTTAAGCTTTTGCTAAGTAGGTTCAAATAATTATCAAGCTTTTCTGAACAGCCCCAATTAAACGCGGCTCAGGTACATGTAAGAGTTCAATTTGGAAACAGAATCATCTCGACACGTCTTCGCTTGGCGGACTCATTGAGGGTCAGCACCTTGACTTCATCCTCGGCCGCTCCAACCGCAGTGACATGCAGACGATCACCAACGATCCCTCGATTGACAAAATACTGCTTAACCTCATCGGCCCGTTTCAAAGAGAGGCGATAGTTATATGTTTTGTCGCCCTGTGTGTCGGCATACCCAATGATTCTGAGAAAGGTCTCATCCTGAGCAAGCATTTTGTATTGAATCGCCTTTAAAAGTTGCAGGTATTTTGTTGGTATTGAGGACTTATTAAAGTCAAAAAACACCGCATAACGGGTTGCTATTTCGATGTTATCAATCGCGTTACCCGAGAGATCCTCCGGATATTGACTGATATCCTTTTCCTGCATCGCATTGGAACTCTCAATGGAAGCCGAGTCATTTTGATCCTCTTCAGGCTGCTCCAGTGCTACTGGCTGGGGCGACTCGAACACTAAATCATTCGACACAGGAGGAGATGAACTCGCTGTTTCCAAGGCTTGGGGCTGAGGCTGACCCACAGCCTCTATGCCAACGATGCGCTCATGGACATCCGTGAAGTACTCATTGATCTGAGTGGCAAAGAGACTATAGAACAGCACCATTAAAAGGGCGATTCCCAGCCAAGAAGCCAGACGCATGACTAACGCCCCTAGCGTACGTTGGGGTGGCTTTGCATACGGCGACTGCCCGCCTCTCCCTGTCACCACTTCTGGGCAGGAATCAACCCACATTGAGGGCATACTCAGATTCTCTTCAACATTTATCCTGCTAGCCTGTCGACTCGCTGACACCGAGGATTGAACAACAGTGGCACTGCCATTTGTGGTTTTCTTCTGCGTTTCTCTGGCAGCTCTCTCTCGTTGTTCACTCGACATCCACCAGACACCACCCCATTGATGCTCATCATCCTGGAGTTCTGATTTATGCCCATCTGATGGTGATTCAATCGGACGTGGATTGACATGACGCTGCTTTTGTTGCTCCAACATCAAATTGTCCAGAGCATCACTATCCAAGCCATTGTTCCAAATATCGTCCGCAGACGGAAACTCGACATCCTTCGCCCTTTCTGCTGCAGGCGTTTCCTGTCCAGACACAACCTCAAACTCGCGAGTTTCAAATAGAGGGGCGTAATCCAAATCCATGTCATCCGATGGCAAGGTTTTTTTGATTGTCAGATCACTCTCCCAGTCACCCCAATCAGAGTCTGGAAGATCCCAGGCTTCTTCGATGTTCTGCCCGGCTGCATCAATTGCAGAGAGTAGGTTTTCAGTAATATGCTGGGTACTAGCGATCAATTCCTGCTGTTTTTCCACCTCTTGTTCATTGAAGAACTGCTCCTGCAGTGGTCTGTTTTCAAAAATGTCATGAACAACCTTTTTCTGAACAGCAACCTGCTGCTCCATTTCACGCTGGTACTTTTCAGATTGATAGCGTTCTGCAAAATCGGCAAAGGACTCATTATCAGCCAACGTAATACGCCGCTCTTCGACCAGCTCTTCCAAAACCACCAATACATCTTCATCAACCAAGACATGCTTCTCTTCCAGAGAAGCAAATAGTAACAGTCGACTCATTACATGGTTGACTTTTCTTGGAACACCCTGGGCAGCCAAGTGTATGAGCGTATACGCCTCATCATCCAGCTTTGGATCCTGCTGCCAACCAACAACCTCCAGTCGATGATTGATATACTCTTTGGTTTGTTGCGCTGACATGGGTTTAATCTGACAGGCTGCAATCAAGCGCTGCTGAATGTGCTCCATATCCGGATTAAGCACCAGCTCCCTTAATTCATCATGACCAATGAGTACAATTTGCAGTAAAGAGCTGTTGCCCTTCTGCAGATTTGAAAGCAATCGTAACTCTTCCAAACCAGTGACCGAGAGATTCTGTGCCTCATCCAGGAACAGAATGGCGCGCTGCCCCTGATCGTACAACCCCGAAAGATGCTTCGTAATGCTGGTTAACAAAGTGGCTTTGTTATATGACTCGGCGGGCAGACCATACTCAAGCGCAACCTTTCTCAACAACTCCTCCGCCTGGAGTTGACTGGTCATCAGGTTGAGGGCATGAAATTTAGAAGCATCAATCTCTGAGATAACGTCTCTGACCAGAGTCGTTTTACCGGAACCGGGCTGCCCGGTGATCATCACAAAGCCTTCGCTTTGCTGCAGCGCATAGGCAAGGTATGCGGACGCCCTGAGATAGTTTTTATGGGCGTAGCGAAACTTTTCGTCCGCACTCAGTCTAAATGGCGTATCCTTGAATCCGAAGAAAGACTCATACATAAACGCCGCTATACCTCTTATGGTCCATCATTCAGAATTCCCTCTGGTTATTCTAGTGTAGTGTCCTATATAAAGCGTGCATTTAGAAAACCACTCAAGCTACGATTGCGGCGTTGCAGCCCTTGGAAAGGGAACCGCCATTCCCTGCGGGCTGCGCCTTGCACTCGCGGCTTGAGCGGCTTCCCGCAGGGCGAGGCAAGGAATTTAAGCTCAATTTCATGAGAGGCCTCGTCTAAATGTATGGTTTATACAGGACACTACACTAGGTTATAAAAACACATAATCGAATCATATGGAAGCGCTTTGAAGATGCTATCCATTTGAGATTGTGATTAATTTTAGCCTAGTTCCATTACCCCTAATTAATATCCAAAACCCAATTCAGGGTACGAAACTAGAACTTGTATTGCTTAGTTTATAAGCCGACATTCCGTGGCATTTGCGATTCCCTAGAAGGCAAAAATCCTGAGGATTGATGGAAAACCATTAATCCACAGGATTATCAATATCTCGTTAGCCAATTAGCTTTTAAACACAGACCCTCTGTTAGTTGGCAACACTCTTCTGAACTACGTTCGATAAATCGCTTGAATTCCCATTGCGATCATAGACAGCTAGGGCAACATAGTAATCCCCAATATCCATATTTTCAATTGTGTAGCTGGAAAGATGCCCCTGATTCACATCAACCACCATCTGCAGATTGGATCGAGAAGTGCCAACATAGATTTGGTAACCGCTGATTTCTGACAAATTCAATGATGTCCCGTCAGTTCTGGTGGTTGGCGCTGACCAGTTGAGCGACATGGATCCCGTGGTTGCTGCAACTTGAACAGCATTAACACGAATGCTGAATGCCTCCAGATTCACACGATCAGTACCATCACTAACCTGAATCTGAATATTGTTATAGTCACCCACATCCTGTGCTGCAGGGGTGCCACTAAGATGGCCATTCGAGGCGTTGAAACTGGCCCATGCTGGCAGATTGATCACTGAGAAGGTTAAGTTGTCTTCGTCTGCATCATCTGCAGTCGGGGTAAAACTATAGGCAGCGCCAACATCAACCGATGCAGCAGGCTCACCACTGATCGTAGGCACTTGGTTTTCTGCTTCTTGGGCTTCACTACATACCTGGTTGGAACGTAAAAACTCTGAGCTATCGGTATAGCGTGCTTCGATTAAGAAGCAGTGTTGAATGGTCAGATCGAGCCCACTGATGGTTGCTGTCAACGCGTGAGTGCGATCAGCACCGGTGTCGTTAGAATCGATCACAACATCGAAGCCGCCTTCTGGTGCATCATGGTTATGGCTCCAGGCAAGTATGACTTGATCACCAGAAATCGTCGCAGAATTCAGCTGGGGTGTACCCCTGTTTGCTGCAGGTTCATCGGCAGGTGTTTCACTACCATCCTGGGAAGATTGATCATCGACCGTATCGGTTACGTCACTACCCTCTTCCGGTTTAGTTTCGCTCTCTTCCGGTTTGGTATCACTCGAAGTGTCTGGAGTAGAGTCTTTACTCTCTTCAGTAGTGTTCGACTCTTCAGGATCCGAAGGCTGGCTGGGGTTAGTCGGTTTTACTGTCTCAGCTGGGGGTGTCTCGACAACCGGGGCCGGTGGCGCCTCAACGACTGGGTCTTGAGCGTTCGAGTCCTCTTCTTCAACGGTTTCATTGTTGTTTTCTTCAGCATCCGTATCGGAAGTTTCTCCGTCATTGGATACAATGGTCTCTTGCTCGGAATTGTTCGCTGTTTCGTTTGATTCCGACTCATCGCTTCCACCACATGCACTAAGCATAAGACTTAGCGCGAAAGCTGATATTACAAACTTTACTGATTTCATTTGTGTGGCCCCAATGAGACTCAAAATTATGGCTATAGACTACGGCAATATTCACACCTTCCTGAGGAACTGGATCACATAAATGAACAACATTCCTCTCATTCTTGAAAACTGAAATAGTGCAATCAAAAACACCGCTAATTCATACAGATATATTGCTCAAAAAGGCAATTAAACAAAGCTTATTACATGGTTTTTCAACCACCGACCCCCGATGACTAAGCCGACCAATTTAGTCGGAATTAGAGGGTTCAAAAAGCGCTTGCAGAACCTTTAAGCTGCGGCATTTTTCAACTCAGAGCCAATCCCCTAAAGCCCGTCTGGCTGTATTCGCTTGATGATGAATCGGCTCGCAACTTATACTCAGCAACCCAAAACAACGACTTTCATATCTAAATCTCCAACAATCCCAAGGATTCTGCAGGCCCTGGCGCGCCCAACCATTTGCCATTTGGATCCGCTCTTCGTCGATATGATGGAACAGACCAAAACCCTGCTTCAGTATGCCTTTCAGACTGAAAACGCACTCACCATGCCAGTTTCAGCGCCGGGATCAGCCGGCATGGAGACCTGTTTCGTCAATTTGGTTGAACCAGGCGACAAGGTAATCGTCTGCCAGAACGGGGTATTCGGCGGGCGCATGAAAGAGAATGTTGAGCGCTGTGGTGGCACCCCGATCCTGGTTGAGGATGCGTGGGGCACAGCCGTCGACCTGGAAAAGGTTGAGGCCGCACTGCAATCCAACAGTGATGCGAAAATCGTCGCATTTGTCCATGCTGAGACCTCAACCGGCGCCCGATCCGATGCCAAAGAGCTGGTGGAACTGGCCCATCGACACGACTGCCTGGCAATTGTCGACGCTGTCACCTCACTGGGTGGCAGTGAACTGAAAGTGGATGAGTGGGAAATCGACAGCATCTACTCTGGCACCCAAAAGTGCCTCTCATGTGCCCCGGGTATCTCACCCATCAGCTTCAGCGAACGGGCCCTGGAGAAGGTCAGAAACCGTACTTCCAAGGTGCAGAGCTGGTTTCTCGACCTGAACCTGGTGATGGGTTACTGGGGCAGTGGTCAGAAGCGCGCCTATCACCACACAGCGCCTGTTAACGGACTCTATGGTCTGCATGAAGCACTCTGCATACTGCAGGAGGAGGGGCTGGAAAATTCTTGGACCCGTCATCGCAAAATGCATAATGCTCTGAAGGCAGGCCTGGAGGCCATGGGGCTCAATTTCATTGTCGATGAGCACCACCGTCTGCCTCAACTGAATGCCGTCTCGATACCAGAAGGGGTGGACGATGCCAAGGTACGCGGACGTCTGTTGAATGAGTATAACCTCGAACTCGGTGCAGGTCTTGGTGCGCTGGCTGGCAAGGTCTGGCGCATCGGGCTGATGGGGTATAGCGCCAGGGCAGAGAACATCCTGCTCTGTGTCAGCGCTCTGGAAGCTGTATTGAGTGAGATGGAGGCACCAATCAATCGTGGCGTTGCCCTGGCTGAAGTGCAGAAATCCCTCACCTCAGAAAGTTGAGTTTTCAACTACCGCTACTGGTCCAACCAGATGCTCTGCAGAGGCCCCTTAAGGAGCAGGCTTCCAGCCTGCTTCTGGTGGATCTCTGCAAAGCAAGTACCTACCGGGAGCTGCACATCCCGGGGGCGGTACACCTCGACTATGCGTCACTCACCGCATCTGATCACCCGGTCCATGGACTTTTGCCTGAAGTTGACCATCTGCAGCAGCTGTTTGCCGAGCATGGCATAGACAACAACACCCATGTGGTCGCCTATGATGACGAAGGTGGTGGCAGTGCTTCGCGTCTGCTATGGACCCTCCATGCCATGGGCCATCAAAGTTATTCACTGCTCGATGGTGGCCTGCATGCCTGGGCCAATGAGGGCCACCCCTGTAGCCGGGAAATAGGCAAAATCCCAAGCGCCAGTTTTTGTGCAACTCCGGATGAGAGTATTGTAGCAAGCAAAGAGTACATCCTCAGTCGACTGGATTCTCCACAGCTGGCGCTATGGGATGCCCGTAGCAGCAACGAGTATCAGGGACTTACCAGATTTTCCCAGTTTTCAGGCCATATTCCCGGCGCAGTGAATCTTGACTGGCTTGAGGTGATGGATCGTCAGCACAATCTGCGCCTAAAACCTAAGCCTGAACTGAAAAATAGACTGAGGGAGCTTGGGATTACCCAAGATAAAGAGGTGATCACCTATTGCCAGACACATCACCGCTCCTCACTCACCTGGCTGGTGCTTCGCTATCTCGATTTTGAGGCGTGCAGAGGCTACCCAGGATCCTGGTCAGAGTGGGGAAACCTGGAAGAGACCCCGAAAGCCTAGCTATGAGACGCCCCTCTACCCGACAGCGCCGATTGGTTATCCTGACCCTGGCCCTGATAACCTTCGGTCTGGCCTACTATGCAGGCTTCACCCAGAAAAGCCATCCTGTTCCCCACATCCAGGGGGTCAGTATTGTCCCCCCTACCCCGACCCCACCATTCATGCTCCTGGATCACAACGGAGCAAACTATGACGATCAACGCTTGCTTGGGCACTGGAGCCTGCTGATGCTCGACCCGACCGGCCAGCAACAACCAGCTCCTGCGTTCATCCGCTTGATGAAAGTACACAACCGCATGGCAACACACCCACAGCTACAGAGCGCGACCCACTTCCTCTATCTGTCGAAATATAGCGGCGCCGGCCTTCAGCCTTCCACCTCCTATCTGAGTAACAACCTGATTGCTCTGCATGCTAATCCGGACAAGACTGAACAGACCTTTCTCCGTTTTGGCGTCACCAGCGATGCCAATACCCCGAGCCTCTACCTGATTGGTCCGCAGGGAAATCTGCATGCCCTATTTACCGATGCTGTCGATGCCGCTACTATCGCCGGGGATTTAATCAAGCTGATCAAC
>JARRQD010000121.1:0-24344 GCA_037382205.1 Candidatus Thiodiazotropha sp. | reverse complement strand
ATAACCGCTATCACCCAAGCCTATCAAAGCAGATAACTCGGACCTGGATAGGCCTGAATCAGGCCGTCTAACCAGCCTCAATCTATATAATCTACTGGATTTTCGCTTGAATCCGCCCTCTTCTATTGCCTTCCCGGCCTTCTGGTGTAGTACAGCCAATACCCCACCAAGCAACCTATCCTTGTGTTACTGTACAATATAGAGAAATTTGAAAACCCGCAGCGATGTAAACCAGTCTGAATTTGCTGTGGCCCGCGTAGCAGGCAGCCGTTCCGGCGTTGGCGGCAATCACCCTTTGGCCTACAATTTGAGCAGTTTAGTGTTAAACAGCTGGGCGTACTTTCTGATTTATTGAAAATCGTTTCATAGGCCTTTAATTAAGAAGAACTAAAGGGAGCAAATCTTGCAAATATAGATTTCCACTCCTAGTGCAATCTCTTGGCTTGGGTGTTTATATTTTACATTCACAACGACTACTGACATGAAGCGTTTACATTTTTCATTACTACTTCCCATCAAAACTCTGGAAGAAAGTGTAGGCTTAAGCGTCATTAGGATGTCAGAGTCAAATCAAATTACCTGGCTATTGTATAGGGTAATATGATCTGCTCTGTTTGTATTTACAGCCTCCTGAATCTTCAGTGTCAATGTGAATAGTAATGCCCTGAAATGTAAACACTGAGTTCAGAGGCCGTCGTTGAATTGCTTCGATAGAGAGAGATGCCCCAAGCGTCACCGGGTTCAAGTCTGAAATTTAGTGAATAGGTATCCGCGCAAATGTTCGATGCTGAAGAGTAATAGTTCAATGGGAAAAAGACGGTCTTGGTGCGAGGTGGTCCTTTTTGTGCAGGATACGCCCATAGAATTAGGGGCTCGGGTTGGTCTTGCAAATTGGCATGTTCCTTGAGTTTGTAACTGAAGAGCTCAATAAGTGCATACTTGTCGTCCGGAATATTGCTAAAGGAGTGATCAATTCCTCCAGCTCCGACTTCAAGAATAATTTCATGATTGACTATAAGCAGGTCATTTGTCATAGCAAACTTCCTTGTAATAGATGAAAGCGGGATTGCGTTCTATTAAACCGTATATAATTCAAATAAACGTACGATAATTACAGTTCAGTAAATTTAAAGATACTACTTAATATCCGCATGTCAATAAAAACAGATGGCAGATATGGTACAAGGTGTATTGGCGGAACTGATTGATACAATGATAGTCATGGTATTTTCTACTGAAATATCGATAGGTCATAAATATAGCCAATAATCGTAATTCTGTTCTCAGAGAAACTCACCTCATGAGCCGATGAGTTAAATTAAATTGTACGATGTTGTAATTGTATTATCATGCGGTTCTTAGTGAAAATGATGGGGAATCCCATCGATTATTTTGGTTGTGCTCAATCGACACATCAATGTTGAATATCCGTTTGAGGCGCTGCGCCCAGAGCCTGCCCGGGACTTGATCCAGGGTCATCGACTTGTGCTACCGCCCAGGAATCTTAACATCACTCTCGTAGTGCTTGGTGCCTTTGCCACGTTTGGCTGGCGTTACATCAACACGATGTTTGCTGTTCGAGTCAAATACTCCGTGGAACCGGGTTAGGTTCACTCGCGGTTTTGGCACCAGGATGGCCAGCTTGCCAATGGAGTCCAACGGCTCGAAAATGATATGCGTGGTTCCATCATTGGCCTTTCTGCTCCCAGCTTCGGAGGCTGGTCTGACTGAAATGCCCCATCCCGACGAGCCGCGCTGCAGCAAACAGAAATACCGGCTGACCGTCAAGGGTCTTCAGGTGATAGTTAGCACGGTGGTGGATAACTTGCGACCCGGCTTGGGATAATCGAGCCGTGTATTACTCGGGGTGATAAAAGAGAGGTTCTTGAAGTGCATCAGATGAAACAGATTAAACCATTTGCTGGAAAATGGCGCATCGTCGAGATGGAGGCCTGGGATCAAGATTATGTGGATTTGGAGGTGCCGGGATTTATCCGCATCGGCTCGGATGGAACCGGACGGTTTCAGTTCGGCCTGGTTTCCGGGGATATCGACGGCCGGGTGGAGCAATTCGGTAATGTGGCGCGTTTTGATTTCTCCTGGTCCGGCCAGGATGAAAACGATTCTATGAGCGGCAGGGGCTGGGCGGTCATTGAAAATAACGAGCTGGACGGTCGCATCTATCTGCATCTGGCTGACGACTCGGCCTTTCGAGCCATCAAAAGCAAGTGAGTAATTGCCGTGAGTGAATACCAGTATCTTGAATTTCTCGCCGTTGACCGCCCCTTGACAGCTCGGGAGTTGGACCACCTGCGGGGGATTTCCACCCGGGCGCAAATCACCCCGGTCAGCTTCTTCAACGAATATAGCTGGAGAGGATTTAAGGCCGATCCACGGGTTTTCATGCGGCGTTTTTTCGATGCCCATGTGTTTATCGCTAACTGGGGAGAGGCCATCTTCATGGTGCATCTTCCCAGGGAGGCCATCGACCAGAAGACGCTTAAGGCCTTTTGTATCGACCCCACCTGTAATTTGAGCAGTTGCCGGAGCACTGGCTGTTGACCTGGTCCCTCGCTGAAACGGAGAACTATGACCGCGTCGATTACATTGATGAAGGCCCCGGCTTGATGACCTGTCTCGCCCTCTGCGTGAGGAACTGCTGCGCGGCGATCTGCGCAGCCTGTATATCGGCTGGTTGCAGGCCGTGACGACCGAGTCGACCAATCCGGACGACCTGGAGCCCTTTATGCTACAGGGGCTGGAAAAGCTGACGGCGGCGCAGCAGGCGCTGGCGGAATTTATCGAAGTCGACATCGATCTTCTGGCCGGGGTGGGTAGCGGTGGTCAAGAGAATCATACAGACGCGGCGGATGACGCTGCACTCGATGCTTGGCTCGACAAACTTCCGAAGAGCGAAGTCAGGGGTTACCTCCGGGGCTGGAAGTCGGCCCATGATGACGCCAACAAGGGTGGAAAAATCAGTCTGCTGGATAATCACGGTAATACCGTGCATATAGTCTCTTACTCAAAAGGACAGGCACGTACACAGGGGCAGACAACACTATTCTAAAGGCCGGCTGCCGGACAAACACTGTATGGCAGTGTAGCCTGGCCAGGAGTGGCCGGTAGGCCACTCCTACTCTTTGTCATACAATTTGCTGTCGTGCGACAACGATACATATGAACCGGTGAAGTATCCATGCCGCAGCAAACGAAATGACGACACCGATCAAACCGGACAATCCGGTTGATAGGATTTCATTGCTGATAAAGGTAACAGAGTAGTCTGGCAGTGGCCCCACAAACGCGGGGGCAGACTCATGCAGAAATTGATATTTTTCTGCCAGCCACTCCAATCCGTCCGGAAACCCGGAGGCGAAGGGGCTAAGCAACAAGGCAATTATCGATGCAGCTGTAACCGGGATGACAACCTGTCTCCGCTGACTCTTCACTGTGTCGGTAGAGGGAATCAGTAAACAGACCGCTACGGTAATAGCCGCCTCACCAATCCCGATTAAGGCGTGTGTTGCCACCATAGCTGCAACGATACTTGAAAAGGCAATTTGACCGTCAATGGCTAATTCGACACTCACGGCAAAGGAGGCCAGAACGACGGAGAGCCAGGCCGCTACCGCCGTGGCCAGGATCTTTCCTCTGGCGCTGTGCCATCTATCTACCAATGTAGCGCGCAACATACCCCCCAGACCGGCGCCGATAATTACCATATTCAGAAGATTTGCACCGAGAACCGTAACGCCACCATCAGAAAAAACCAGACTTTGTATGATAACTACCATCGCAACAGATAAAACCCCAAAGGGGGTTCCCAGCAAACTTGCCGCCAACACTCCGCCCAACAAATGGCCTGACGTACCATTCATGATAGGAAAATTCATCATCTGCCCGGCAAATATGAGCGCGGTGATAGAGGCGAATCTGGTAGCCGAGGGTCTTTCACCTTTCATCCCATAGTAAGCTGCTGCAGCAATCCCAATTGCGCTGACAACTGCGGTTACGGGGCAAATGCTTCCTTGTAACATGGTGTCTGGAATATGCATGACACTCTCCTCACTGTTTAACTGAACTTTATTTTCATATGAGTTATTTCGCTCTGGATAGAAATATGACGCAATTCTCGCGGTAAGGGGCCAGCACTTTTCATCATATCACCAGAATCGGTTTTTGCGTGTTAGGGCCAGGGAAATTTATAATCATCCAATCTTGCTTGTCTTTTGCCCCGGCTTGGTTGTTGCACAAAGGGTCACATAGAGCGGCTATGCTCCCCTTTGTGCGCCTAGAATCCGGGCCAAAATCCAGCGCAATCTTTGGATGATTATTGATTTCCCCGACCCTTATTTCTGAATTGTAGCGCTTTATGAATCCCTTTTCTGTACCAATCCCTTTTTTAGCGATGCGCCAAGAAGTAAGCATACAGATTTACTTTTCTTCCATGGCTCTAATGATCTCCGAAGGATCAGTATAGGATTTCCAACGTACGATCTTGCCATTACGTACTTTGAGCCACTGGACAAATTCAATCTCAAAGGACTTGCCAGTCGCTTTGACCACCGATTTTTCATGTATGATGCCCATGGCGTTTTCCCCTTCCACTACCAGTTCGAGCAGCTCTTCCGACTGCACGTCCACCAGACCGAGAAAGATGACGCCGGTCTTTTGCACCGCTTCAATTCCGTGAACGGTCCCGATCCAGGGCATGATATCATTGTATCCTGGAACGATCTTGTAGTTGATCCACTCTACATTTTCATCAAGACAGGTAAAGGCCGATTCGGGATCGTGATGGGTCATGCCATCGAACCATTTCTGTGCTACTGTGCGTGTGGTGGCTGTATCACTATCATATTGTTCGTCCATTCCATTCTCCTTGTAGGATGTTTCTGTTTTCTACATGCGTTGGATGAATTCGATCAGATTGTCATCGCAGTCCCTGATGAAACAGGCTTTCAGATTGAACTCCTCTGAATAGAGGGGCCCAAATACGATCGCTACCGCCTGTTCCTCAAGTTGTTGCACAGCGGCATCTATGTCTGTTACCCGGAATGAGAGCTGGCTGATACCTCGCCATGCAAAATGCCCTCCGGGCGGGTCGTCCCGGTGGCAAGGTTTCGGCTCCGGGGGTTCGACCAATTCGATTTCCAACGCTTCTCGTTGCAAGTAGGCGACCTCGACACCAAAGCTGCCATAACGGTGACGTTGATAAAGTTCGAAACCAAGTACGCGTCGATACCATGCAATGCCAGCTTCCAGGTCGGATACGACAACACAAGCGTTGAGGCTGTTTTTCAGATTTACACAGGATGCGGTAGTCATGGGATCTTCAACCTGACAGCACTTCGACCAGTTTGTCGCCATAGGCCAGGGAAGACTCCACCGAGAGGGCGGTGACAAAAGGCGCATCCCAAGCAACACAGGGTTTGTTGCGATTCGCGGTTTCGTCGGAGATCACCTCTCCTTCGGGGCCCACCGCATCTTCAGTGATGTACTGCAGGGGAAAGAGGAATCCTTCGGTACGCAACTTCATATCGGGGTTGTCGGCAGTAGCCCGTACCACGTCGTAGACCACGTCCACGCTGAAGTCCCATGCGTGAGGATGGGCGGTGACGCGCTTTCCGTGGATTATACTCTTGAGCCCGTTGTCCGGGTCGCGGGTGAATACCAGAGCAGCCACCGCATAGCAAAGCGCGCCGACAATTTTGTCGCTCTTGTAAGCATCGAGAATGAGGCGATGCACGGACATGTTACCGGCGATATCCACAGCGGCGCCGGGGCCACCCACTAATACCAGATGATCGTAGTCCGCCATTTGAGCATCGCTGATCTTGATGGGATGTGACCACTCTCCGCTGTCGAGGATCTCGTTGACCCTGGTGAGCAGTTGCGGAGGATTCATTGGGATCTTGAGCATCGGGTCGATGAACTCCGGATCCATGCTCAGTTTGAACGGCAGCGGGGTTTTGCCAAGAAATGTGGCAAGAGTCAGTTCGTGGCCGGCGCTCTTGAGGGCATCCCAGGGAGCTTGCAGCTCTTCTGCCCAGAGACCGTAGTTCGAGGCGATTACGAGTATTTTCGCCATATCTTAAACTCCTTTATTTCATTTTCGCCTCGGTATTAGCTACCGGGCTTAGTACACGGATGGTTTCATCCAGCTTGAATTGCGCAAGTTCGATCAGGTCTTCGCTCGGTAGAAACGACCTCAGCGCCGCAATAAGCTGCTGTTGGCGCGCCGGGGTCAGGGTGTCACCGCCCTCCAGGAGATCACCCAGTATGCCCAGATACATTTGGATATAGGCACTTGTCCAGTAGATGCCTTCATGGCCGCAGCTTGCACCGTGGGCGGGGTAGAAGCGGGCATTGGCTCGGAAAGCCTGGCGCAACCGGCCAAGTCCCTCAAGCCACTGCAGGGGGTGACCGTCCTTCATGAAAAGATGCATCTGGTTGTAGATCAGATCACCGCAAAAGACGATCTGGGTATCCTTGTCTTCGATGAACCAGACAGCGTCACTGTCGGATTCGCAACCGCCGTAGTCATGGATCTGAAAGGTCACCTCGTCGAATACCAGCTTGTCGCCATCTTGCACCACTTGATTGGGAAAGAGGCGACGCGGCGGAAAGTTGTCGCCGAACGCCTGCCGCATACCCTCGGCTTCCGTGGCATCCCGGTTTTTTGCCTGATCGATCGCTTCTTGCATAGCGAAAAAGTCAACCGTCCGGTCACCGATGATCTCCGCAACGCCCATGTAGTGATCTGGGTGTCCGTGGGTGAGCAGTACTGCCAGCAGCGGCTTTCTGATCTCCTGTTCGATTCGCACCTTGACCGCATGACTGGAGCTGATCGCTACACCACCATCGATAACGACCACTCCATGAGCGGTTTCCACCAGATGGATATTGACCAACATGCCCATCTCTGTGGCAGTGTGGGTATGGATAACCGGTAGCCCCGCACTCATTGCTCGACGCGATAGTGTTTCTCTACATCTTCGGCGAATCCGAGATAATCTCTGAGCAACCAGACGCGCTCAAACATTGCTGACTGCAACGCCGGCAACTGGCTTAATTGAGACAATGCCTCGGCATCGCGCACATCCACGATTGCTATCGCTCGCTGTTGCGCAGCCACCCGATAGAGTCCGACCACCTTAGCGGGCATGGGTGCCTGCAGGGCTTGACAGAGGCTCTCCCACAATTCATCAAGCTTGCGTTGTGTGGGTTCCCAGGCGACCTGAACGAAAAACAGGAAGCGGGGTTCGTTTGCCATCTCCCGGCGCCGTTGGGTGAGGTAGGGAAATACATCGATGGTAAAGCCCTCCTGCAACGTGAGCACCTGTTCGAAGATAAGATGTTCGCGCATCGGCAGAACGCCCAGGGCATAACGATCGAAATCTTCTGCGGTGGGCGCTTCGCCAATGGACATCACATACTCCTCGGCCACCGCTTTATAAAGATGGGTGACGATGCCCTCTTCGATACTCTTGGCCGCGGCCTTGGCCTCTTTACCTTCCAGCTCCCACAACTGATCGAAGGTCATCCCTTTCAGGTTCCATCTCATCTTGCTAAAAAACAACACACTCCACCTCCATTTTCAGTTATCACCTGTAGCCTGGATGAAGCGAAGCGGAATCCGGGATAAAAACGCGACACAACCCAGATTACCTAACGGCTCGATCAGACTAGCTACGATCTGCAATAAGCCCGACCAACTCATGCTCCAACCCGAAGGCTTCGGTTGCGATATCCAGCGGCGTCTTCCCATCATGCCCCTGCAGATCGAGACGGGCGTCTGCCTCGATCAATACTTGCGCGCACTGCTCAAAACCGTGCCACAAGGCATCATGCAAAGGGGTGTAACCATTACTGGGACCCTGATAGTCGAGATCGACCTCAGGCTGTCGGGTCAGGATCCGGGTGATTTCGGTGTGGCCGTTGTAGGTCGCTTTGTGCAGCGGTACTGCACCAAAGGTCGGTTCAGTCGCATTGACATCGGCGCCGGCTTGCAACAAGGCGGATACAATCTCTGTATGCCCATCCCGGCAGGCCACCAGCAAGGGGGTATGGGCATCGTTGAATCCATTGAGGATAGGGTATCGAGCCTCGATATCGGCGCCCTCATCGATCAGGGACCGGGCGCTTTGGGTATCACCGTCGAGCACCGCCTGCATCAGTTTCTGTTGAGCAACCTGCTGCTGGTCACTGGACTGACGGGCTGTAACCAAGTCGGCGGCCTGTTGCAGTTTGTCCTGATCGATGCGGTTTACCTTGAGGGCGTAGTTCATATGCGCCAGCAAAGTGAAACCATAGTGGGTGCTGATATTGAGTCCGGCACCCTTGGAGAGCAGGTACGCCACAATATCAGGACGTTTAAACCAGATCGCTTCGATGAGTGCGGTATGGCCGGTGCTGACGGCGATTTCATCGATCCAGGCGCCCCGCTCCACAAGCAGCTGCACCACCGGAAGACTGCCACCCTGACACGCCTTATGCAGCGCTGTCGCACCGGCGAAGGGATCCTTTGTAAAAAGGTCGGCGCCGGCATCCAGAAGCCGGTGCACTGTATCCGGAAGCCCACGTCCAGCGGCCATCATCAGGGCGGTGAGACCATCTCCAGGGTCACGGCTGTCAGGGTCGGCGCCCCGACTCAGCCAGTGCGCCGCTGCCGCTTCGTCACTACGGCGTATTGTATCGAGCAAACTGAAGTTCGAATCCGTCATGATCGACTCCCTTCTACCGAGGTTCAACCTAAAAAAATCAGTTGACCGCTCCATTCTACTAGCAGCTTACTGATTTTAAAGAAAATAGCTTCGATGGTTATGTCACCTGCTGGGTGAATCACGCTGTCCAACTGATCTTTTTAGGTTCAAGAAAAATATTCGATCAGGCCGTTTCCCATGAACCATAGGCCGACGACCACAAAGCTCATGCCGAATACCCAGAGCGCGGGGCGTTGCACCACAACGGCCAGGCCACCGAGCAGAATCGCTACCTGATAGAGCGCCACTGCGATTGCCAGCTGGTCGTGGGTCTTATATTCAACTTCCCCGAGTTCGGCGGACGCCTCGTCTTGTTTCTTATACTCCTCTATCAATATCATATGGGCCTCCGCCGCCTTGTGGTCTGCCGGATCCACCGGTTTTTCAAAGGCCATGAGAATGTCGATTTTGGCCAGTATCGCGTGGTAGGCGGCGAAGGTGGCATACAGCGCTGTCATGGCCGAGAGTACTGCCAACAACGAAGAACTCAGCGCCACCCAGCTCTCCCAGCGGGGGGGCTTGCGCGCCCCCTCCTGCTGGCGTTCGATCACTGCGTCCACACCGATCTCATCGATGTTGTCGTTGACGATTTCTTCCAGATCATTTTCCATGATGCATAGGCTCTGTTTTATCTCGATACCAGAATGACAACGCTTCTACCGGTCACCAGATAGTCGGTCTCGGCAATGCGTGTAGCGGCTTCGGTGTCCATGGCGCTTGCCGAAGACAGGGCCGTATCCGCATAGCGATGCCAGCGGCGGACCGGGAGACTGGGAATCTGAAACGGCAGACTCGCTTCGCTCATGTTCATCATGACGTGCAGGTCCGGGTCGTTCCCCGCAAAGGCGCCCAGGGTGAAGGCCAGCACCTGGCAGTTGGGATCCTGCCATCCCGGCGCATTCAGTTCGCAGCCGTGCCAGCTGACCTCGGGCAGTCCCCGGTCATTGCTTCTTTGTTCGAAAAATCCGTCCTGGCGTAACTGAGGACAGCGTTTGCGCAAGGCGATCATGCCTTTGAAAAACTCAAACAGATCCCGGTTCTCATCCAGCAGACTCCAGTCGATCCAGCTGATTTCGTTGTCCTGGCAATAGGCATTGTTGTTTCCACCCTGGCTGCGGCCGAACTCATCCCCGGCCAGGATCATCGGAACCCCTCGGGCAAGCAGTAGAATAGCTGCGAAATTCTTGATCTGGCGCTTGCGTAGCGCCAGCACTGCCGAGTCCTGGGTGGCCCCCTCGGCGCCACAATTCCAACTGCTGTTGTCATTGATTCCATCCCGGTTCTCTTCGCCATTGGCCTCATTGTGCTTGTCGTTGTAGGAGACCAGGTCCATTAGTGTGAATCCATCATGACAAGTGATGAAGTTGATTGAGTTGTCGGGACTGCGTCCGCTCCACTGGTAAAGATCGGCGCTGCCGGCCAGACGCATCGCCAGCGCAGGCACCAGTCCGGGATCGCCGCGCACGAAGCGGCGCACGTCGTCGCGAAAACGGCCGTTCCATTCTGCCCAGCGTAATCCTGGGAACGAACCAATCTGGTACAGCCCAGCAGCGTCCCAGGCTTCGGCGATCAGTTTGGTGTCGGCAAAGGTTTCGGAAAGCTCCAAGTTCCAAAGCACTGGCGGATGGGCCATCGGGGCGCCATCCTCACCCCGGGAAAGGATCGAGCCTTCATCGAAGCGAAAGCCGTCGATATGCAACTCATCGACCCAGTAGGCGAGGCAGTCCTGAACGAATTTATCAATGATCGGGTGGTTGCAGTTGAGGGTATTGCCGCAACCGGTGTAGTCCATGTAGTAGCGTTTATCACCGTCCACCAACAGATAGTAGGTAGCATTATCGAGGCCTTTGAAATGGAGTGTCGGCCCCAGATGGTTACCCTCGTTGGTGTGGTTGAACACCACATCCAGAATCACCTCGATACCTGCTTTGTGCAGGGCTTTGATCAGATCCCTCAGCTCGCGGATGTGTTCCCCTTCATGATGACTGGCGCAGTAGCTCCCTTCGGGGGCGAAGTAGCCAACAGTCGAGTAACCCCAGTAGTTCTTCAACGGCGTGCCATCCGGACGCTGGCGAAGCACCTCGGTTTCATCGAAATCGAAGACCGGCAGCAGCTCTACCGCGGTAATGCCTAACTCCTGTAGATAGGGGATCTTATCGATCAGCGCCCGGAAGGTGCCGGGACAGGTCGTTCCCGCGGTGGGTGACTGGGTGAAACCGCGCACATGGGTTTCGTAGATCACCGCATCCTTCATCGGCTGTCCCAGGGGGCGATCTCCCTCCCAGTCGTAGTCCCGGATGTCGATGATCTCGCAGCGCATGGCGCTGGCCAGGTTGTCACTCTCACCACAAGCATCGATCCGGTTCCAGAGCTGATTGCTCAAACCCCGAGCGTAGGGGTCGAGCAGGAGTTTGTTCGGATTGAACCTGTGTCCGCCGTGCGTCAGATCCCGGGGACCATCGGCACGATAGGCGTAGTGCCACCCTGCAGAGAGCCCCGAGACATAGACATGCCAGAAGAAAAAGGTCCGGTTTTCCCGCGGAGTCAGTTCGACAGTTTGCGCAGGCTTGGTATCGTCAGCGTTTTTGAACAATAGCAAGGTCACCGACTCGGCGTATTGGGAGTACAAAGAGAAGTTGACGCCATTCTCGTCAGTGGTCGCACCGAGGGGATGGGGGCGTCCTGGAAGGATATCGAATCCGGCCATGGTTGTACTCCTAGTCGAGAATGATCTCTTCGGTCAGTTCATCGGCATTGAACAGGGCTTTGATTTCGTCATTGGCCCCCCGCACGGTCAGCTGCCCATCCGCCGCCATCTTGCCGCGCTCGAAAACCAGCGCCCGGACCGCAGGTTTGCACATGTTCTGTAACCCGGACAGATCGAGAACCAACTCGTTGGGGTTGCTGCTGATCGCTTCGCCAAGACGGTTGCGGAAATAGGCCACAGCCCTGGGGTCAAGATCACCCGCGAGAACCAGGCCTTGATCCTGTAGATCGATGGAGAAGTGTTCCAGGCCTTCGGTCGGTATCACACGCACCACGACTTTGATCGGCTGATCACTATCGGGCAGAGTGACGGTCAAACCTTGTGAGTCGAAACCCTCATGGGGGTTGCCGTCAAGCCACACCGCTTCGATGCGAATCGCACCTTCAGGCAGCAGATCCGGGGCCACCCTTAAGGTTCGATCCGCGCCCGGTCCGGGTTTGAAATGGAGATCCAGAGGCTCTTTGGTGATCAGCAGATTGGTGTAAACCGCTCCCAGAAAACAGAGTTCGAAGCTGTGATAGCCAGCCATGGAGTGGCTGCCTTTCTGGCGCTCGGTTCCCATCATGTAGGGCATCCCGTTGGCGAGCACATTGAAGTAGATCCCTCCGGCATCATGATCCAGAAACCAGGCGTTGTAGTAGGCGGAAGACTCTCTGGCCAGACGCAGATAATCCGCTTGTTTCTCCACCCCGAACAAAATCAGGTAGGCCAGAATCCCCTGCTCCTGTTGCCACCACGCCTTGCGGTCGTGCCAGGCGAAGCGATGCCAATCTTCCCCCTCGGCCCGGATCCGGGAGACTACGTCATACCAGCCGCCTCGCTGGATATCCATGCCGTGTTGCGGCATCAGTTCGGCGATCTTAGCGGCAAACGCCTGGTACTCCGGCTTATCCACCAGCGAGCGAATACGGGTGAGATTCCAGGCGATCTTGAGGTTGTGTCCCACGACGGCCCGATTCTGCTGCCAGCCCCAGGTCTGGTCGTGACTCCAGTCGGCATGGAACTTCTCATTCACGAACGGACTGTTGTCGTAGTCCTGAAAGTGCGCTGTGATGGTGTCGGCGCAATACTCCAGCATCGACTTCCATTCGGCGTTATCAGTAGCGAGTATTGCGTTGATCAGATAGGCCGGTGCGTGATCTCCAACCGAGTTCCAGTTCTTGCGTGCCCGGTTGTGTCCAAGGGATTCGGCAGTGCCATCGAAACCGATGGGATCAATGTGGGACCAGTAGCCACCCTGCTTCCGATCGAGAAAATAGTTTTGGAACATGTTGACGGTCATCTGGATATCGTTGGCGATTCGCGGATCTCCGGTGATGCGGAAGGTCTGGGTAGGGCCCGCCAGGGCATAGATCTGCTCATAGGCTGGGATGGCGTCGTAATCGTCACCGAACTCCGAAGCGAGGATCTTGCGTTCGTGATCCCCCACTACATCGATGGCATGGTACCAATAACAGGTCTGATCACTGACGTCGTGGCAGGAGAAATGCTCACGTAGATAATCGGTGCCCTGCTCTGCTGCGTCAAGGTAACGCTCATCGCCGGTCAACAGATAGGCGGAGGCAAACCCATAGACCAGTCGCGAGATGGTATCGGTCTCCTGGCGATAGTCACCGGTGGTGTGACCTCCGGCGGTAAGCTGGGTGCGGTAGTTGCGATAATCGATCTGTCCGTCTTCGAATTCGGCATGCAGGTAGAAGTCGCCCAACTGACGGATCTGACGGATCCACCAGTCCTGACGTTCGAAGACGAATTGCTGTTCGGTGCGTCCGGCGAAGACCAGATGCTTGGCTTCGAAATGGGTGCTCTCCTGCTCCGGATAGAACACCCCGTAGACGAAACAGAAACGCCCTTTCGCTAACATGTTGCGCAACTCTCCGGTGGCATCGATGAAGGCCTCTCCCAGATTGCGAATGATTTCTGCGAAGCAGTTGTCACCGATTTTTACTTCGAAACTGCGGCCGTCCACTGTGGTCAGGGTGAAATCATCCCGCTTCTCCCACTCGAACTCGCTGACATAACCCATGATCAGATCGGAGAAGGTAAAGTGCATCGTGTTCATAAACGTTTCCCTTGCTGGTATGCATGCGGTCAATACGAAATCGTCGCCATCATTGAAATGACGCTACTCTGATTGCTTAAGCAGATCGATCAGAGTTCGGGCCAGCAGATGACAGTGGGCCCCGGTACGGGCGGTGATCAGATCGGCGTCGATCACCACGTCTTCGTTCTGATACAGGGCGCCGTAGGCTTTGGCGTCTCCGATCAGATTGTTGTGGCAGGTCAGTTTGCGCCCACGCACAAGATCGGTGCGTGGAGCAGTCAACCATAAACCGTGGCAGATGATGCCTTTGAGTATTCCCGGCTCGGCGAATGCCCGGGCGAGGAACCCGGTGGCCGGGGGGATCCTCTCCACATCCTCGGTGTAGCGCAGCCGGTCGGCAACAATACCCGAGGGGACGATGATCGCGGCATAACTTCGAAGATCCTCATCGCTGACATCTTCGAAACTGCGGTCGACCTCCAGCGGTGCTTTGTACTCATGGCCATTGAAGGTGAGTGCAGACTGACCCCAGAGACGGGTGAGGAAATGGAGTTCCATGCCCTCCTCAGGGAAACGGTGCTGGTAGTAGTGGATCTCGTTCTCATAAAAGTCAGACTCGATCAAAACCGCAATCTTCTTTCCTTGCAGTGGCAGGTCGCTCATGCTCTATGACTCCCCACGAAATTCCGGACCAATGATCCAATGTTCGGTCACCGCCAGATTGTGGCGATATTTCGGATCGGTGAATTCATCCAGGTCTGGCACTATGACATCCCGGTATTGATTCGATGCCCACATCAGTTCGATGGCCTCGGTCGTATCGAACCAAAACATGAAAGCGGCATCCAATATCGCCTCACCGATGGCATAAAAAGCGTCCACAACATGGCATTGGTAGTAACGGCGCAGACCTGGCAGTTCACAGACCTTGGCGGCATGCTGTTCCAGTGCGTAGCGTCGAAATTCATCCAAAGGCATACCAGGTCTACGCTTGACCAACAGGATGAGTTTCACTAAACCTTCGTCCTGGCCCAATGGTGGGCCTTGCTGAATCACATGGGTCTCTGTATCCAGCCCGATGGTGCGCCAGAAAGCGGCCCAGTTTGGCTCATCCCGTCGCGCCCCTTTCAGGAACTCCTCGGATTGCAGCGATGCCAACTGTTCTTGTTCGTTCTGAAGCCAGATCTCCGCTACCCCGCTGAACAACGGGTCGTCCGGTTCCTCCCCACAGGGAACCCGGGTATCCACCAGATAGCGACGGATCTGGGGAATCTTGCTGGCATATTTGACAGCATGGATATTTACCCAGTAGTCCTGGAAATCCTGCTCGCTCATGCCGGGCCTCGGATGGGCGAAGATCAATTGATGGATCATGGTGTCTCTCCCGTTTGAAATCTGTCCCTATTGGCCGCATTTACATCCCGGTTGATGATCCTGACTCGTTTCGGGCAGCAGCAGGTCGATCAAAAAGGGGCCCTGGGTAGACAGGGCCTGATCGAGCGCGTTTGGGATCTCGGCGGAATGGGTTATCTGCACACCGCTCATCCCCATTCCCACCGCCATGTCGACGAAACCCAGGCAGGGGTTCGAGAGATCAAAAGGGGTCGGGAGTTGGTGAACAGGGATCTCCTGCTCCTGCCAATAGTGCTGAATGTTGAGATCCAACAACCGGTAACGCTCGTTGTGGCAGATCACAAAAAGGACATCGAGTTGATACTTGGCCGCTGTATAGAGCGCCTGGATGGTATACATGCTGCCTCCATCGCCGCTGAAACCCACCACCGAGCGCTTTGGATAGGCCAGTTTGGCGCCGATCGCGCCTGGAACGCCCACCCCCAGGGAACCACCCCGGGTACAGAAATAGGCGCCACTCATCTTTGGTGGAATGGCACGATTTAACGCAGCTGAGTGAGTCAGTGCCTCGTCGAAAATGATTGCATCCTCGGGTAGGCGTTGCGCCAATTCGGCGGCAAAGGCTTCCATGGTGACCGTTTCGCTGGCGGCCTGTTTTCTGTCTTGATCCTGCTGTTGTCCGGTAGTTTTCGTCTTGGCGGCCTGCATCACCTGAAATCGTAGAGCGGCGCGGGTTTTCGTCTCTATCCCCATATGCATACCCAATCCCACCGTCAGCGCCTCAAGCCCACAGCGAGGGTCACAAACGACCCCCAGATCCACACGATGATTCTTGGCGATCTCATAGGCATTGAGGTCGAAATGCACCACTTTCGCCTTAGGATCGAAGATCTCCCCCAATTCGGGAAAGACCTCTGGCAGCATGTAGGTGCCGACGATCAAAACAGCATCACCTTGACGAGTCAGCGGCAGGCTCTGGCTACCGAACATATGGCCACTCAACCCCTGATAGCAGGGATGGGTGGTATCCACGTTGAGGTCACCGCTATCCGCCCCCCAGATCTCAGCGCCCCACAGCTCGGCAAGCTTCTGTAACGCCTTGCCGGCCCCCGACCAGGCGACCCCATCCCCTATAAAGATCATCGGGTGTTCGGCATTAGCAAGCATTGCCACAGCCTGCTCGATCAGCGTTTCATCCGGCCTAACCCGGGTTTGAGGTATACAACTGGGAAAAACCGGCTCTTCGTTGACCGCATCCAACACGTCCGCAGGCAAGCAGACATAGACAGGTCCCATAGGGGGAGTCGCGGCAATCTTGATCGCCCGGCGCAGGGTACGCAGCAGATTGCGCGGATCTAATACCATGGTGGCGTACTTGGTCACCGGTTCCATGATGGCCACCAGGTCAGCGGCCATCTGTGCATCCATATTCATATAGCGCAACCCGGCGTCACCGGCGATCACCACCAAGGGTGAGTGACCTCGTTTAGCTTGGTAAAGTGCACCCACCGCATTGCCGATGCCGGGAGAACTGTGCAACTGAACTAAAGTAGGCTTCTGCGTTGCTCGGGCGTAGCCATCGGCACAAAGCACTGCGACACTCTCTTGAAGAGTCAGGATATAGTTGAGTTCGGGAAAATCCTCAAGCGCGTCCAAAAAGCCCTGCTCTACGGTGCCTGGATTGCCGAACATCAGGGTCATATCGTCGGCGATAAACTGACGGAGAATGGCGTAACGGCCAGTTGATTCCATACAGACTCTCTGTGTTATCGTGTAGATAAGGCCGCCTCAGCTTTGCGGCTCAAAGGTACTCACCAACCATAACGACTGAGTCCCTGGTCCAACATATTGACGAATTGCTCACCAAACTCGTGTGAGCATTGTAGTGAACGTGCCGTGATGAACGGATAGTCCACGACAACTGATGTCGGCTTGCCGAAGTTGCCATGATATTGACCATCAGGTCCTACCGCGTCCCGCAACAGATACTCGAGACAATATGGTGGCGGACCGATACTGAAGTCAGTGCCGACAAATCCCGTGCCGTCGTGGTAGTCATATTCGATGCAATGGCCGGTTACATGCTTGCCTTTAAGAATGCTGCGTCGCTCATTAAAATCCCTTGCCATTGGTAGACAAGCGACGCCATAGCAGATAGCAGCGATTGGCTTTTCGAGTTTGAGAAACCCGAGAATCAGATCATGCACACGTTGGTTATTGACCATATCGATCAAAGGCCCACTGCCTCCGACCAACATCAATCCATCGTATTCATGTAAGCTCTGATAAAGCTGTAAGAGGGTTTTAAAATAGTTTTCCCAAGCACGAAGAAACGCATCCTGGCTGAAATAGGGCCGCTCGGGAAACCACTCGGAAAGATTGATTGGATTATCCAGCTCAGGGCTATCCATAATCTCTGTGACCATTTTGGCATCTGATTCAGTGGTGACATGACAACCCAGAGGAGGGTCCATATAACTGGTATCATTCATGATTGTTCCGTCTGTTATTCACTGCAATCTATCAGGCAAATAATATTGGTTTCACAGACTTGATCTCTAGAAGGTGAAATCTCTTAGACATCCGGTTTAGTAACTACGAGTTAGAGCTACCGGCCAGTAATTATCTGGTTATTGAAAATGAGTGTAGCAGATGAATTGAAGGTCAAATAGAAAAGAAATTGAACGTTATTACATCAATAACCGAGCAAATTTTTACTTATATTTATTCATTAAAAATAACACCATTTCATTAAGTGACCACGATGTGGACTCAAGCACCTCAACAACACACAACTCGGGTTCTATGTCTTTTTAGTGCATATATTAAACATGACACAAAGCCGTGCTAACGTGCAGGAAAACACGATGTAAGTCCATCTATATCTGTTGCTCGCACAAAATGGATATGCAATTTATTGTCTTCACCAGCCACTTCATAGAATCTCCTTTTCGTGAGATCTAAATCTGAGCTGTCGCTATGATCTGCAATCACAAGTCGAAACCTATTTAAGTCATGCTGGTCCCTGTCACTTCTACCCACAAAAACCAGCTCGGCTAGAGCTTGCAATAGTTGCTCATTAGACATTGGAAACACCACATATACTAACAGAGTACTTCCAATATCGATTCTAGTGATAGTTAAAGAGAGATCCCGATTTTCAACTCTGCTGACTTCAATCTTCTCAAATACCTCATCGGGACATTTACATCCAAGAACCTCTCTTACAAAGGCAGTAATTTTCCGGTCGTTCCAGAGTGCATTCATATCAATCAGCCTATTCCTATTCCTCCTTCTTGGCGTTATCTCGCATCCAGCAGGATGGGCGGCATAGGTGGACTCACAATTATATTTCCATACTCGTAGGCGCCAATATCGGGAGCACTGCCGCGCCAGTGCCGGCAACCATGATCATACAATGGCATCGGATCATCTGCATCGTCCGCCCGGGGGCAATGGATGCCTGCGATAAAAGTACCGGCATCAATTAAAGGTGAGTTTCGTTGTGGAACGAGTGCGGTTGCAAATTGATTTTTTATGGCACGGACTTTTTGTGCAATACTGCTGCTATCAAGTACTGTTGTGTCCACACGGGTATTGCTGAAATCTGGTATTGCAATCAATGGATCTCCATCCTGATTAAAAGCCCAATTCGTGGTGTTTAGGATGCCATCACGGATATCAATATCAATTGAGCCGGTATTATTTGTACCGAGATTATTTGTAGAAGTCAGCTGCCCTTCGGCGCTAATTGATGCTCTGAAACCGTGCAGATTATTACGAATGGAGGTGTTGTTGTAGACAGATCCCGTCTCTTCGATCTGGAACTCGAACCCATTGGAAATATTGCCCATAGCCACATTCCCGATAAAGCTGATACCCCCCCTAACCTTGGCGTAGACCTTGAATCCTTTGTTACCCTCCGGACCGTTTTCAAAAGAGATGTTGTCGATCAGGCTAGAGTTATCGCCAAAGGAGATGTCGATACCGTCATCTGCATTATGCCAGGCGATGTTTCCTCTCAGCAAGGAATCGGGACATAAATTGGGAACACTGAGCAAAGCAGCTGACTCGGCACAACTCTTAAAGGCACCGATACCATCAGAGTTTCCACCCCCTACAGTTTCACCGGGAACACCAGGAACTTTTATACCATCAGGTTGATATCCATTGTGATATGCCAGTGAATCTTCAATCACCGTGTGCCTGATCATCCTTGGTGTGCTCGCTGATGGAACAACCCAAATTCCCGTTCCATGGCGAATTCTGCCACTCCGCGCAACTGCTCGAAAACAGGCTGGGACTGCTGCTGCAGCTGCCACCCGATCTGCCCTATCAACCACAGCTGCTGGATGCCGCGTTCCATGCGTTCACCACAGCCTCCCTCGTGGCCGTCGAGTTCCGCAATGAACATTGGTTGACCGAGGAGATCTTTTCCCTGCTCAGAAAACGCAAAGCGAACTACTGCAATCCCGATCATCCGCAACAGCCATTGAGCACAATTGTAACCGGAGACACCGGCTACCTCCGCCTCCATGGGCAAAGGCATTGGTACACCGACAACTACAGCCGGGATGAACTGATAGCAGTGGCGGAGACTGCCCGCAAGATAAAACAACAGGGCCTAAAAGAGATCTACATATTTTTCAACAACGACTATGGCGCCCATGCGCCACACAACGCGGCTGAGTTGCTGCAGCTTGTGTGACCCCCAGTGTAGTGTCCAATGAGATGACCATCCAACAGCACGACAAGAGTGATCAGCGCGAATCCGGGGTCACCTCGGATGCCCTGCTTGATGTGGTGCAAGGCTTGATCGACGAGACACCCGACACCAGCCATATCAAAAACGGGTTGAACCTGGAATCCCGTCTGGAGCATGACCTGGGATTCAACAGCCTGGCTCGCGCCGAACTGATCTCCCGCATTAACAAGACTTTCTCGATCATCCTGCCGGACGAGGCCCTGCTTGCCGAAACACCACGCGCTCTGTTGATGCTTACGTCACAGGCAGCCGGCATGACAGAGGCGAATGCCCCCATTGTACATCGCGAACAGCCGGCAGGCGGAGTGGCGCTTCCCTCAGCGGCCTCGACCCTGATGGAGGTACTGGCCTGGCATCTGGATCACCAGCCGGAGAGGACGCATATATTTTGTTATGGAACTCATGACCAGCCCGCAGAGATGAGTTACCGGGATCTCTGGCAGGGCGCAACCAGGGTGGCTTGCGCAGTTCAGGTGGTGAATGAGGAAGACAGGCCGCTGCCCGATCGCAAGGAGGGTCGCCTCGAGTTTCAGGGGCCCTCCGCCACCAGCGGCTATTTTGGCAATCCCGACGCCAGTGCCCGCCTGTTCCGGGACAGCTGGCTCGACACCGGCGATCGCGCATACCTCGCCGATGGTGATATCTATATCACTGGACGCATCAAGGAGATGATCATCCGCGGTGGACGCAACATCTATCCCTACGAACTGGAACTGCAACTGGGTGAACTTGAGGGTATCCGCAAAGGCTGCGTAGCGGCCTTTCCCGGCACCGACTCCGCCACTGGCAGCGAGCGTCTGGTGGTCCTGGCAGAGAGCCGGGAACAGGACCCGCAACGCCGGGAAGCGCTGCGCCAGGCGATTCGCGACAAAACCATCGACCTGCTCAGTATGCCGCCGGACGATCTGCTGCTGGCGCCACCCCATACCATACTGAAAACCTCCAGCGGCAAATTGCGCCGGGGAGCCATGCGTATACTCTATGAACAGGGGCGCCTGGGACGTGGCCAACGCCCGCTGCCACTGCAGATATTGAGCCTGCTACTCTCAGGATTGACGCAGCGGATACACCGCATCCGACGGGGTGTGTCCCGCTACCTCTTCGCGGGTTATGCCTGGATCCTGTTCTACGGGCTGGTACCGCTGGTATGGATCAGCGTGGTGCTATTGCCCCGCCTCTCCTGGCGCTGGAGCCTGATACACAATGCGATCCGCCTGCTGCGTACCCTCACCGCCACGCCGCTCCAGGTAGAGGGCCTGGAGCATCTGCCCCCTGCCGATCACCCGGTTATCCTGGTCGCCAACCACTCCAGCTATCTCGACACCCTGGCGCTGATCGATGGCATACCCAGGGATTTTGTCTACGTGGCGAAGCAGGAACTGGCCGAGAAATTCTACTCCAGGCTGTTTCTGCAGCGCCTTGAAACGCTCTTCATCGAGCGTTTCGATACCAGGCGCAGCGCCATGGCCACCGAGTCTTTCGTCGCCCGGCTCACCACCGACCGATCCCTCGTCATCTATCCGGAAGGCACCTTCCGCACCGAGCCGGGGCTGCTGCCCTTCCAGATGGGGGCCTTTGTAAGCGCGGCACAAGCCGGTGTTCCGATATTGCCGGTCACCATCAGGGGCACCCGCGCCATCCTGAAGTCCGATTCCAGCTTTCCGCACCACGGCGCCGTGCGGATCGTCATCAGTCCGCCCATCGAACCTGAAGGGAACGACTGGTCGGAGGCGGTTCGTCTTCAGCTTGCCGCGAAGGAGGTGATCGCCAATCATTACGCGGATTAGTTACTCCGACAGCTTTTCAAACAACAGCCGGCAACTTCTGCAGTGGCTCATCTCCTGAGCCATTTTCAGATGAATCTTGAAACACAACAAGGAGCCGGCATGAAAAGCTATAGCAAGGAAAACCCGCTTAAAAGCGTCACGATTACGGTAAGTTCGATTGGCCTGCTGATAACATTTGCCTATTTCTGGCATAACAATGGATCAGTTCGCTCCGCTATTCATCGGCAACGCACTTGTCAGCGGTTTGATATTTCTCATCCTGATTTCGATCTTCACCTATTCAGGCCGGGTGTGGCCGACAGACAGTACAAACTCGATATTTGCCGATCTTTGGACAGAACACAATCGTGTATCGGGGAAAAAGATTTTTCTATGGTATGACATACCAGTCCACACCGCTACCACTTGTTTTAATATCCTCCGCAATCAACACATAGCTGGCACTGATACTGTTGGTTTTTTTATATACTATCTATACAACAATCATTACTTGCCAAGCAAGAATGAAATTAGCACCAGAACATTTATTGCCATTCGTTGGTAGTGAGCATCAAGAAAAACCAGCAGGTCGAAACTTTAGCCTGCCAGACTATCTGGAACTGACCGATTGGGCCGGCTGAGCCATCAGAGAAGATAAACCCGGCGCAATCCCCACAGAACTGGCACCAATCCTGGACCAATTGAATATCAACCCAGAAGCTTGGTTGGATAGCGTGAAAAACTAGGGTTAAAACTATAATACAGTCATTGGAACCAGGGAAGGAATAAAGCAGTTCAACCAAGCTATAGGTATAAAATTGTTTTGCATGAGTGGCTATTCGTTACAGATCTATCAGACATCAACCACCTGATATCTTTCAAGCTCAAACCGGGTGATACATGCCAATCACAGCACAATGGCAGGGATCTACTTGAGCCTTGACCGGGTAATTCACATTCAAACTAATCAATCTGTAGATGTTAGTAGGATAAACCGACAGGTTTGGTCGGTCGTTGTCATTATTTAATCTCGATTGAAACAGATGGAGGTTGGGAGTTTGGTTTTTTTATTACTAAATGAGTCGCCACACTGGGTGTCCTGATAATTTCCCCAATGCAGCGATTATTTTGATAATCGAACTTGCCTCCTGAATCTTGGCATTTATCTATTTCTACTTGATGCAGTACGTAAGGAATAATAAATGCGGCAATAACACCAAATTGCAGCCTCAATTAACTTTATTTGTTTTTCCCATCGCTTTACATGACTCTTAAGCAGAGCTATGCCTAACCTTGATCTACAGTAACTTAACGCCCATTTTAATTCTACCTTGTCGTATTGATTTCATGGTATATTAATCAGTTGCATAACTTTATCTTTTTCTTAAATCGTTGTTTTGATGAGTCTATGGCTGCTTGTCGTTTTCTATGCCGTTCTTCCATAAGCTTCAATACATCCAGTTCACCATTTTGTCTTGAAGGCAGCGATGCAACCGGTCAGGATATTAAATGCCACATACAAGCTTGTTGTCCCATTCGTTTGTAATCGCGGCTTCGACTTCCGATTCTGCCCAGGCTCAGCGGTCAACCGGGTTGAGTTTGATCCAACACTTGAAAAGGCGCAGCCCTTGTCAATGGTTGCCCCATTAACAAGGGCTGCAACGCAGGATTGAGTCATTTGCGGGCCTCCCTTCGGGCGCGATGCCATTCCCTGCGCAACGCGCCGAGCGGCTGATCGCTTCTCGTCGCGCTGAAATCGTCAAACCGTATAGGACACCACACTAGTTACATTAAGAGGTTTCGAGAAGTATTTTGCTCGCCTAAGGCAAGATGGTTCATCCTTGGGCCTGTGAACACTATTCCAATAGGCCTTAATATGGGTTTATCCTATAGAGCGCTTTATACACTTAAATCGAGACTACAATGAAATCACCAGTTGATGAACTGCTGAAAACTCATCGGGATTTAACCCATTCAGAAATGAAGAGAGTCACCTCGCATGTTCAGAGAGACAGTGAGGAGTGGATTCACAATACCCTGTTGATTGAAGGTACCGATGTACCCTTCAAATATAAAAGGAAAAAGCGCTATAAGAGCCTAGTCGGGCAACGTGTCAATCTCACTTACTATGCCGACACAGAGAGTGTTGCCGGTATCGATATGGAAGTCATGCGAGTGGTGCGGATCAAAGTCTCCTGACCATGCAACCCACATCAACTCTCTGCCCCAGATTAGATCATTAGGAGAGTGGTTACCTTTTACCGCTCATCACCTGGGCGATATGGCAGTTAATCTACTGCCAATATTTCAATTTAAATGATTTTTAAAAACTAAGCTACACATAACATTTTGCTATTGCTTTTACAACAATAAGTTAGCCCTCCTTTCTTCAGCTCAGCAGCGTCAATATTCCGACGATACTGTACGGTGTATTTTTTTAGTTGTCATAAGCATGTGGATTTACTGAGTTTTTTACTGTACAAATGTCATTTTCCAGAAAGATGGATCTTGAAGAAAATGCTCGATCTCGATGGTAAGAATGGCGGCATGGTAAAAGGGATTGCGTTTGTAACCCTGCTTGCCTCAATAGCATATTGCTTAACACTGCTACCAATCCTAAATGACCTACATATCAGCCCACTCTTAGTTGGGCTGATACTGGGCATTGTTGCGGCCAACACAATAGGCAATCGTTTACCTGTAGCCTGGAGGACAGGAATTCTATTCTCGACTAAAAACATCTTGCGTATCGCGATTGTTTTCTATGGTTTTCGAATTACATTCCAAGATATTGCCTCTGTGGGGCTCTATGGCATTGCAATCAGCGTCATGGTGGTCACTATGACCTTTATCATGGGCTATCTGATTGGCACTCGACTAC
>JARRQD010000120.1:18294-24756 GCA_037382205.1 Candidatus Thiodiazotropha sp. | reverse complement strand
TTTTTTGCCTGATAGGTGCAGGCCCGCTTGGTTGTCAGCTTTTTCTTGGTCACTAGACGCTTTTTGCCTGTGGCTTTTTGAGCCTTTTTAGTGAGCGGTTTTTTCTTCGTTAATTTTTTGCTCAGCTTGGCTTTAGGCCTCTTTTTGGTGATTTTTTTCTTTGATGGCGCGGATTTCTTGGCGCTTGCTGATGCTTTGCCCTTCTTGGTAGATGGCCTTGTGGCGCTTTTAGCCACGGCCGCGGATTTACTACGGGTCAGTGGCTTCGCCTGTTTGGCCGCGGTTTTTTTCACAGCCTTAGCTGCAGATTGAGATTTACCCTTAACCTTTTTCTTGTTTTGCGCCGCTGTTTTCTGCTGCTTGTTCGGTTTAGATGTCGTTTTTTTGCTCACTTTTTTCTTTTTCGCAACCTGTGGTCGCTTTTTGACTGAAGCAACTTTGCCAGCGGTTTTTTTCGCTGAGCTCTTCTTGGTCTCTTTGGATTCTTTGGCCGGTTGATCTGTCTCGGTTGCCGTTTTGCTCTCAGCGCCCTTTTTTTCCGCCATCGTTTTAGATTTCCTGGTCAGCGCTTTTTCCGCTGAATTGGACGCTTTATCGGCTCGATTATCAACATTGGACTGCGTCGGTTTAGCCTGGTTTGTGCTTGTACGAGATGCTTTAATGGCCCCCATCAGGTTCTCAAATACCTGCTCCAGGCTGCCATTGCCATCGACCCTGATCAGCTTGTCACTCTTGGTATAGTGGGTGATCAGTGGGGCGATCAGATGATCGAATACATGGATGCGGCTACTGACTGTCTCCTCATTGTCATCCGAACGCTGGTGCAGCCGACCACCGCAAACATCACACACACCCTCTACGATCGGTGGATTACGATAGACGTTGTAGAGCTGTCCACAGCTGCGACAGGCTCTCCTGCCGACCAGGCGCTCCATGAGATGGTCATTATCGATATCGATCAGCAACACCCTATCCAGGGGCTTACCAATCTTCGCCTTTTTCAGTAAATCTCCGGTGGCGACAATGGTCAGATCAAGCTTTTCTGCTAGCAGAGCGGACTGGCTTCTCTTACCGGCTCCAGGCGCCCCGAGTATCACTATACGCATTCCTTACAATTCCCCCATGACCCGATCACAAGATAATACAATCCTTTGCTAAACAGTATCTTACATAACCCAACCCTGCCTGGACCAGGTAACCAGCAGATTCCTGATCATCTTCACTGTACATAGAATATATGGTTTTATATTCTGGTAGTTATTGAAACCTAGGCTTTGAGCACAAAGGATGTCTACAGCATGGTACATAGGCTCTAAGAATCAATAAGTTGTTCATTTTGTCGACTTATGGTGGCCAATTTCAACTGACTAACAATTAAGAAATTCCATGGCTCTATCCAACTTTTGGATTAGCCGAAAGCGATTCACTTGGTTAAGCTAATCCAAGATTTCCTGTAAAGTCAACGGACTTTATGTACTAAAAGGATTAATTAGATTATTCTTCTCTGCCTCATGATGTGACTGAACGCAGAGTAACTTCATCAAATTTATAACTGGTAGCCGAACAATTCGTTGCCAGTACTTAATCGTGGATATCAGCAGTATTGGACCGAGGTAAGCGAATACCAAGACCTGACAGGGTATGCCGTATCACTACGCCAGGCTCAAGCTGATCATTCAGCGCACCAGACGGGTGATATCCAAACGACCTAAAAAACTTAATAAATATATCAATATCAATAACATAAGGGGATCATCTATGACAGCAAAAAACGCATTCTATGCACAATCTGGAGGTGTAACCGCAGTAATCAACGCCTCCGCCAGTGGCGTAATCGAGACCGCCCGCAAACATCCTGACAAAATCGCCAATGTCTATGCCGGCCGTAACGGCATCATCGGCGCACTGACTGAAGACCTGATCGACACCAGCCAGGAGTCGGCAGAAGATATCGCAGCGCTCAAACACACCCCATCCGGTGGCTTCGGCTCCTGCCGCTTCAAGCTGAAAAGCCTGGAAGACAACAAGCGCGAATATGAGCGTCTTATTGAGGTCTTCAAAGCACACAACATCGGCTACTTCTTCTATAACGGCGGCGGTGACTCCGCAGACACCTGCTACAAGGTCTCTCAACTCTCTGAAAAGATGGGTTTTCCTGTGCAGGCTATCCATGTGCCCAAAACGGTCGACAACGATCTGCCGATCACAGACAACTGCCCGGGCTTCGGGTCTGTAGCAAAGTATATCGCTGTCTCCACCCTGGAAGCCTCCTACGATGTGCGCTCCATGGCGGCCACCTCAACCAAAATCTTCGTCATCGAGGTCATGGGGCGCCATGCGGGCTGGATTGCCGCCGCAGGTGGACTGGTCGAAGATCAGGGCATACCAGTGGTGATACTGTTTCCTGAAATCGAATTCAATCAGGAGAAATTCCTCGCCAATGTGGACGCCAAAGTAAAAGAATTTGGTTACTGTACGATCGTGGTTTCCGAAGGCTGCCACTGGCCAGATGGTAAATTCCTTGCTGAACAGGGCACCAGAGACGCCTTTGGCCATGCCCAGCTGGGTGGTGCCGCGCCCGTTGTCGCCAACATGATCAAGGATGCCCTGGGACACAAATTCCACTGGGCGGTAGCTGACTACCTGCAGCGCGCAGCACGTCATCTTGCCTCGGAGTCCGATGTGGATCAGGCCTATGCCCTGGGACAGGCCGCTGTGGAGAAGGCACTGGAGGGGAAAAACTCCATCATGCCGACTGTGGTTCGCGAATCGTCCAACCCCTATAAATGGTCAATCGGTGAAGCACCGCTGAGTGAAGTCGCCAATGTGGAAAAGATGATGCCAATGGAGTTCATCACCGAAGATGGCTTCGGCATCACGGAGGCCTGCAAAGAGTACCTCTACCCTCTGATCAAAGGGGAGGCCTACCCCCCATACCTGGATAACGGCATGCCTGACTATGCCACCATGAAAGGGGTAGCGGTTGCAAAAAAACTAGACGCTTTCGAACTCTAGACAACGACAAACAGGGGCTACTTAAGCCCCTTTTTTGTGCTCAGCAGCCGAATGCGACTCATCATAAAATTTGAGTCGGCCTGGAGATCGGTCGATGTTGAGCCAGCGAATCACAACAAGCTTTGTTTTTAATACTCAGGAGGATCCTTAAGTGAATACAGAACTAATCTTTGCCCTAGCCTGTGCAGTCACCGCACTTGCTTATGGCTTCATATCCGTTAAATGGATACTTGCGCAGCCAGAAGGCAACGAGAGAATGCGAGAGATTGCCGGGGCGGTACAGGAAGGGGCGAAAGCCTATTTAAACCGCCAGTACACAGCGATCGGCTTCGTAGGCATCGTGGTTTTAGTGGTCATCTACTTTGGCCTCGATAGCGCCACAGCGATCGGTTTTGCGATCGGCGCCATCTTCTCAGGTTTAGCCGGATATATCGGCATGAACATCTCGGTTCGCGCCAACCTGCGCACCGCCGAGGCGGCCTATGACGGCATCAACGCCGCCCTCCAGGTTGCCTTCCGTGGTGGCGCCATCACTGGCATGCTGGTCGTTGGTCTGGCGCTGCTCGGGGTTGCCGGCTACTACTATGTGTTAAACATGATGGGAGTATCCGATAGTGAGGCACTGCACGCCCTGGTGGGTCTCGCCTTTGGTGGCTCTCTGATCTCCATCTTTGCCCGACTGGGTGGCGGCATCTTCACCAAGGGTGCGGATGTGGGCGCCGATATCGTTGGTAAGGTGGAAGCTGGCATCCCCGAAGACGATCCACGCAACCCGGCCGTTATCGCCGATAATGTGGGTGACAATGTGGGTGACTGTGCGGGTATGGCAGCCGATCTGTTCGAAACCTATGCGGTGACGGTTGTGGCCACCATGCTGCTCGGCAGTCTACTGGTGACCGGTGCAGGCAATGAAGCGGTGATCTATCCACTGGTGTTGGGTGGTGTCTCGATCATCGCCTCGGTGATTGGCACCTACTTTGTGAAAGCCAAAAACAGCGATACCAATGTGATGCCAGCCCTCTATAAAGGGTTGATCGTTGCCGGCCTATTGGCTGCAGTCGCCTTCTACTATGTTACCGACTATATGATGGGCAGTGTTGTTATCACAGTAGGCGGTGAGGCGGTAGCCGATCCAGTCATGGCACTTTTCGGCTCGGCCATGATCGGCCTGGTTTTGACCGCCGCCATGGTCGTGATCACCGAATACTACACCTCTACCGAGTACAATCCGGTTCGCTACATCGCTCAAGCATCCACTACCGGTGACGGTACCAATGTGATCGCTGGCCTGGGCATCTCGATGAAAGCCACCGCAGCCCCTGTGCTGGTCATCTGTGCCGCAATCTGGGGCGCCTATGATATGGCTGGCCTCTACGGCATCGCTGTGGCCGCCACCTCGATGCTCTCCATGACCGGTATCATCGTGGCACTCGATGCCTATGGTCCAATTACCGACAATGCGGGCGGCATCGCTGAGATGGCAGAGCTGGATGAGCGGATCCGCAACATCACCGACCCGCTGGATGCGGTAGGCAATACTACCAAAGCGGTTACCAAAGGTTACGCCATCGGCTCCGCTGGTCTGGCCGCACTGGTACTGTTTGCAGACTACACTCACAGCCTTGAGAGCCATACCGGAACAGCAATCAGCTTCGATCTCTCCAACCACATGGTCTTGATCGGGCTGCTGATTGGCGGCCTGGTGCCCTTCCTGTTCGGCGCTATGGCGATGGAAGCTGTAGGTCGTGCCGCTGGCGGTATCGTCAACGAGGTACGTCGTCAGTTCCGCGAAAAACCAGGCATCATGGACCACAGCGAAAAGCCTGAATATGGCAATGCGGTGGATATGCTGACCAAAGCGGCGATCAAGGAGATGATCATCCCTTCGCTGCTACCGATTGCCGTACCACTGCTGGTCGGTCTGTTCCTCGGCGCTCAAGCCCTGGGCGGCCTGCTGATTGGCACCATTGTTACCGGCCTGTTCGTGGCCATCTCAATGACGACTGGCGGCGGCGCCTGGGATAATGCCAAGAAATACATTGAAGACGGTAACTTCGGGGGTAAAGGGTCTGATGCGCACAAAGCGGCGGTCACCGGTGATACTGTCGGCGACCCCTACAAAGATACTGCAGGCCCGGCGATCAATCCGTTGATCAAAATCATCAACATTGTCGCCCTGTTGATCGTGCCACTGATCTAACAAAAAAGCACTTCAGCGCACTTTCAAGGGGAGCCTCGGCTCCCCTTTTTTTGTGCCACTAAGAGCATACTCTCGTGTAGTATTGGTTAACCATCGAGCTGATCAGCAATGGCCAGAGGGCGTGTAAAACCCTCTAACGCCATGAATCGCCACACTGGACACCCGCGCTTGTAATCCGTACCCTTCACATCTCACACACCTCCGGCCGGTTGGCTGGATTCGATCACTGCTGTATCTCACTGCAAGGTAAGACAAATGAACCTAGACCGAGTCTCTTCGGGGAGTAACATTCCCGATGAAATTAACGTCATTATTGAAATTCCCTCGAACGCCGACCCTGTAAAATATGAGGTGGATAAAAAGACCGGCGCAATGTTCGTCGACCGGATCATGCGTACCGCCATGCACTATCCGGCCAACTACGGCTACATCCCCCATACTTTGTCAGACGACGGTGACCCCTGTGATGTCATGGTTCCTACCGCTTTTCCGCTGATTCCCGGTTCTGTGATCCGCTGCCGCCCCGTCGCCGTCTTGAAGATGACGGATGAATCTGGCGACGACGCCAAAGTCGTTGCCGTCCCGGTGGATGAGATCACCAGCCGCTGGTCCCATGTAAAATCCTTTGAAGATATGCCTTCAGAGTTGATGGAACGGATCGCCCATTTCTTTGAGCACTACAAGGATCTGGACGAAGGTAAGTGGGTACGTGTATCCGGCTGGGAAGGTTGTGAAGCGGCGAAGCAAGAGATCGAAAACTCTGTCAAGATGTTCCTCGATGCGCCGGAAAAACCCCACTTCTAAACCAGCCGGGTTGGTTGCATTTATTGCAGGAGCAAGCTATGAAGGTCTGTATCCTATCCGACAGCCATGACCATATACCACTGCTGGATTCAGCCGTGGAGTCGGCCAAAGCCGATGGCGCCGAAGCGGTACTCCACTGCGGCGATGTGGTGGCCCCCAGTACCCTGCATTGCCTGCAAAAGTATGGCCTGCCGGTACATGTGATCCATGGCAACAACAGTGGCGACCTCTATACCCTGGCCCGTTTGGCGAATGATGAAAATAACCATATCCACTATCACGGCATGGATGCCGGAATCGAACTGGCCGGGCGTAAGATATTCCTGGTGCACTACCCCCACTATGCGAAAGCCTTGGCGGCCACCGGCGACTGGGATCTGGTCTGCTGCGGGCATAGCCACAAGCTGAGCTTTGAACAATATACCAACATCAAAGGTGGCACC
>JARRQD010000120.1:0-18230 GCA_037382205.1 Candidatus Thiodiazotropha sp. | reverse complement strand
CCGGCCACTTTCATCCTCGGGAACCTGGAGGCGATGACCTTCGAAGCCCGTGAAGTGTCGAAGCAGATTGAGCTGGAGACAAGATACTGATGGCGGAATTCACCCACTTCAACGACTCTGGCGAAGCACACATGGTGGATGTGGGCGACAAGGCGTCAAGCCACCGAAAAGCGATCACTGAAGGGCACATCTGCATGCAGCCCGAAACCCTTAAAATGATCGTCGATGGCCGCCACAAAAAGGGGGATGTGTTAGGCATCGCCCGAGTTGCCGGTATCATGGCCGCGAAAAAAACCGCTGATCTGATCCCCCTCTGTCACCCTCTGGCAATCACCAAAGTCGAGATTGACCTGCATGCCAATCCGGAAACCAATGCCATCCACTGCAGCGCTCATGTTGAGACCATCGGGCAGACCGGCGTTGAAATTGAAGCCCTCTGCGCCACCCAAATCGCCTTGCTCACCATCTATGATATGTGTAAAGCTGTCGATCGGGGCATGTCGATCCAGCAGGTTCAATTACTGGAGAAGAGCGGTGGAAAGTCGGGCAATTGGGAAAGGAGCGATTAAAGATTCGCCCATTTCTGCCGTATATGTTTGTGCATTTACGTGAAGCCTGTCACAATTCAAGGCTACTTATTTGACAACTATTATAGTAACTTTCTGAGTAGTAAGGATACATCAATGGGAAAATTCGTAGAGTGGACCGACGCCTTAAGCGTCGGCATCGAAGAGATCGACGAACAGCACAAAATGTTGGTCGATCTCGTCAATAAAATGCATGAGGCGATTCATCAACGCCACGGCAGTGATGTGGTTCAGAGCATCCTCGCTGACCTCGCCGAGTACACTCGCATCCATTTTGCTGTGGAAGAGAGCCTGATGCGTATCCTTAATTATCCTGACTACGAAGCTCACAAGGAGATCCACGAAGAGCTGCTCGAATCTGTTGCAGACCTGCTCGAAAAGGTCTCTACAGGTAAGACTGCCATCGGTTTCGAGCTGATGCACTTCCTCAAAACTTGGCTGACCAAACACATCATGGAAGAGGATATGCAGTACAGCGGCTTCTTCCTGGAGGCTGGCGCCCAACCGAAGCTGGGTAAAAAATCTTGGATTCAACGACTCTGGGGCTAGTGTAGTGCCCTATATAAACCATACATTTAGACGAGGCCTATCATGAAATTGAGCTTAAATCCCTTGCCTCGCCCTGCGGCAAGCCACGATTGCGGCGTTGCCCCCCTTGGAAAGGGAGCCGCCATTCCCGGCGGGCGGCGCCTTGCACTCGCGGCTTGATTGGCTTTCTAAATGCACGCTTTATATAGGACACTACACTAGTTACCAAAGCAACATACAGGCTAAAATCCCGGGTTCATTGAGCTTAGGAAGACCATGAACCCTTATTATCACCAGGCCCAGTTTCTCAAAAGTGCCGCCAAACTCTCCCAATCACCCACTGACCAGGGCTACGAAGTGGCTTTTGCCGGACGTTCCAATGCGGGCAAATCCAGCGCACTGAATGCCCTTTGCAGTCAAAAATCCCTGGCGCGCACCAGTAAAACACCGGGCAGAACCCAGTTATTAAATTTTTTCGAACTGGATGAACAGCGCAGACTCGTCGACCTGCCCGGATATGGCTATGCGAAGGTGGCAGAATCGGTCAAAAAGCAGTGGCAACAAAGCCTGGCCAACTACATTGAACAGCGACAATGCTTGAAAGGACTGATACTGTTGATGGATATCCGCCACCCGCTGACACCTTTTGATTTACAGATGCTGCAGTGGAACACCCATCATGGGCTGCCTACCCATATCCTGCTGACCAAAGCCGACAAGCTCAAGAGCGGTGCAGCTAAGAGTACAGAATTGAAAGTGCAACGCAGCTTGAGTGACCACCCTGAAATTACCATACAGCGCTTCTCCTCACTGAAAAAACAGGGCATAGAGAGCTGCCATCAGGTACTCGACATCTGGTTTGAACTGGAACCAACAGGCAAAAAAGAGGCCCCATCAGCCTAAGGGGTGAGACTGACGGGGCCGGATCTTCCCGGATGGGGTTACCGGGAAGGGGTGGGTCGCAAAGGGAGGAAAGCGACCCGTGCCGTACAACTTACAGAACCTCTGACTTGACCCTGAGGAAAAAGTTCACTGGAATGCTCAGCTATTTTTCTACAAGAGTCTGTTAGCCTAAAAAGATCACCCAATGGCGTGAAAAAAACCACAAATGAATCGCAGAATAGAGCGGTCAGCTGATTATTAGGGTTCGCGCAGCCATTAGTGAGCTTGATCCCAATTGTCACCCACACCAACCTCCACCAACAGAGGCACATCTAACTCAGCCGCCCCCTCCATGCGGGTGGTCAGTATAGACATCGCCTGATCCAAATAGACTGGCTCAACCTCAAAGACCAGCTCATCATGCACCTGCATAAGCATCTGTAGTGGCGGATTTTCCCCTTTAATCCACTGATCCACCGAAAGCATCGCCCTTTTGATGATGTCCGCCGCCGTACCCTGCATCGGCGCATTGATCGCAGTACGCTCTGCGGCTGTGCGCCGCTGGTGGTTCCGGGCGTTGATATCAGGCAGATAGAGGCGGCGTCCAAACAGGGTCTCCACATAGCCCTGCTGATGCGCCTGATCACGAATCCGATCCATAAACTCAGCCACACCGGGATAACGCTCGAAATAGAGATCGACATACGCTTGGGCCGCCTTGCGTTCAATACCCAGCTGACGGGCTAGACCAAAGGCCGACATGCCATAGATCAGTCCAAAATTGATCGCCTTGGCCGATCTGCGCTGTTCTGTGGTCACCTGCTCCAGCGCTTCACCAAATACCTCAGCCGCGGTAGCCCGATGGATATCCCTACCCTCTGAGAAGGCCTTCAACAACCCCTTATCCTGTGACAGATGGGCCATGATGCGCAGCTCAATCTGTGAATAGTCCGCTGCCAACATCTTCCAACCCGACTTGGGCACAAAAGCCTGGCGTATGCGCCTGCCCTCTTCACTGCGAATCGGTATATTCTGCAGATTCGGATCGGTTGAGGAGAGACGTCCTGTGGCGGCGACGGCCTGATGGTAGGAGGTGTGTACCCGACCAGTGGCCGGATTGACCATCTCAGGCAGTTTATCGGTGTAGGTTGACTTCAACTTCGCCAGCCCTCGGTGCTGTAGGATCACCGCCGGTAGCTCATGCCCCTGATCGGCCAGCTCGACCAATACCGACTCAGCAGTAGAAGGGGCCCCTTTTGGCGTCTTGCTGATCACCGGCAGCTGAAGCTCATTGAAAAACACTTCGCCGATCTGTTTCGGCGACCCCAGATTAAAGTTATGACCAGCCAGCTTATAGGCTTGCTGCTCAAGATCATGCAGCTGCTTGGCAAACACATCACTCTGCTCGCGCAGCATGTTGCTATCGACACAAACCCCATTGCGCTCGATGCGTGACAGCACAGGAACAAGCGCCACCTCCAACTCATTGAAAAGCTTAGTAAGTGAAGACTCACTTTCAAGGCATGGCCATATTTTCTCATGCAGCCTTAAAGTGATATCTGCATCTTCCGCCGCATAGGGTGAGGCCTGATCCAACTCGATCTGATTGAAAGTAAGCTGCTTTTTTCCCTTTCCGGCAATATCCTCAAAATGGATCGTGGTGTGATCAAGATATTTCTTCGCCAGCGAATCCATATCGTGCCGGGTCGCCGTGGAGTTCAGCACATAGGACTCCAACATGGTATCAAATGCGATACCCTGCATCTCGATCCCATATCGGGCCAAAACGCTCATATCATATTTCAGATTCTGACCGACCTTTTTCTGCTCAGGATCCTCAAGCAGTGGCTTGAATCGCGCCAACACCCAGTCAATAGAGAGCTGATCAGGTGCCCCCGGATAGTCATGGGCCAGCGGTAGATAGGCCGCCTCGCCTGGGGTGATGGAAAATGAGATACCCACCAGTTCGGCCTGCATGTAGTCAAGGCTGGTGGTCTCTGTGTCAAAAGCAAACAACTGACTCGATTTGAGGCGCTCTAACCAATCAAGCAGCTCTGGTTCGGTGAGTATGGTTTGATAGTTCGTCTCTATCACCGCTGGTGGTTCGACAGCAGATACCCCCTCCTCCGCATCGTCGAGACTGGCCAGCAAACGATTCGATTCCATGCGCTGGAAATGGCTTCTGAGCAGATCGGTATCCTGGTCTCCAATGGAGTGATCAAGCGGTCTTTTATCGAGCGCCACATCCAACTTAATCGTTGCTAATAATTTCGACATCGGTAGCTGTTCGAGACTAGATCGCAGATTTTCGCCGATTTTGCCCCCTATTTCCTCAGCGTGCTCGAGCAAATTTTCCAATGTTTCGTAACTTTTCAGCCATTTTGCTGCGGTTTTCGGACCACACTTCGGCACCCCAGGAATATTGTCCGCACTGTCTCCCACCAGAGCCAGATAGTCGATGATCTGATCCGGCCTCACACCAAACTTCTCCACAACCCCCTGCTCATCCGTGGTTGTCTCGGACATGGTATTCACCAGACTGACCGAAGGATTGACCAGCTGAGCCATATCCTTATCCCCGGTAGAGATAACTGTCCGCATGCCGGCCTCTGTTGCCTGAACGGCCAAGGTGCCGATCACATCATCCGCCTCCACGCCAGCCACCATCACCAGTGGCAGCCCCATCGCCTGGACAATTTCATGCAGTGGCTCGATCTGGCAACGCAGATCTTCAGGCATTGGCGGTCTGTTGGCTTTATACTCCGGGTAGAGTTGGTTGCGGAAGCTACCCCCTGGCGCGTCAAACACCACCGCCATGTGCTGAGGATGATAGTCACCAATCAGGCGGCGCAACATGTTGAGCACCCCTACGATCGCCCCTGTCGGCTCGCCCTGTGAATTACTCAGATCCGGCAGCGCGTGGTAGGCGCGAAACAGGTATGACGACCCATCAACCAGTACAAAGGGCGGCTTATCTGACATAACTTATTGTTTATCCTATTAATTATTAACTAATAATGGCGCTACAAGCTGCTCATGTTAGCGGAAAACAGGGCAGCTTGTCGCCTGGCAACGAGACAGAGTCGGTGACGACAATATTCCTTACTGTTTTTCTTGGTCTTTATCCGGATCTGATCTATCTTTAATGCGTGGGGGTACAAAAACCCAAATATAATGACCTCAAAAACACACGACCATCACCACTGGAGAGAGCCAATGCCTGAGATGAATCCTATGGCTGTGGAGAACAGCAATACACCCGAGGGCTTCGAGGACTGGACAGAAGAGCAAGCCATCGAGCTGGCCACTGAAGAGAACATCGAGCTGACCGACGCACACTGGGAAATTATCCACTTTCTACGCGCACACTGTGAACAGAACGGCGCCACCTGTAGCGCCAGATTAGTGCTTAAAGCGATGACCGGACAGGTCAAAGATCGAGGCGGAAAGAAGTACCTCTACAGCTTATTCCCCAGAGGCCCGGTTGTTCAAGCCTGCAAGATCGCCGGCATTCCGCTGCCACCTTACTCCCTGGACCTCTCCTTCGGCAGCGTACACTGAACGAGCCTGTCGCGATAGAAAGGGAAGGGGCCAGACGGCCCCTTTTTTAATCTAAAAAGATCAGTTGGACGGCGTGAAGGGTGCGTTTGTGGTGGAACAGCGCAAGGCGCAACGACGCGTTCGGCTTAAACGGTGAGCGAAGCGAATAATCTAGATGCTCGTTGATTTCCCCTCATCCTGGGATTCGCTGTTTTCAAAAAAGTGTCAGTTAATGGATGGGCACTCCCTCATAAATCGATTTAAAAAGAGCCGAACTCACTAGTGTGGTGTCCTATACTAGTTACACCAACGCTCGATATCGGCCTTGAGTTTTTTCATATGACTTTTACGCTCATCGTCACTCAGATAACTTCTTTGCCCATCTTTTTTATAACTATAGATACCTGATGCCCGGTTATGGGAGCTGTATCTATCTTTCGCGTAGATACATTTCCTCTTCCTTTTTTCACGCTCCTGTTTCGCTTTCAGCTTAGCCTCCCTCTTTTCACTGCGCTCCTCTTCAAGGGCATTCAGCATCTTTCTCATATTTTGCTGGCGCTGTTGAGAGGAGTTACTGGGGGAACCGGAGGAGGGGGGCTGTTTGATTTTTACTTCCGTGGAAGATTCGGATACTGGCCGATCACTGAAATGGACCTGCCCATTTTCATCGGTCCACTTATAGACACCTGCATAGAGATTCAGTGAAAAGAGGGCGCTGATCAGCATCACTCGCACTAATGCATTCATTGTCAAATCCTTGAAGAAGTAAAAGTCCTACAGAAATCTTAAGCCAGAAATCATGGATACAAGTCATCATAGCGTGCTGGCCAACAGGTCTGCAAAGACAACCATCCAGCAGCGCAAGGCGGTTTTATTCCGGTTAGCGTTTATTCGCCGACTGAATAAGCGCATTAAAAAAGGGCGCCGAAGCGCCCTTAGTGTAGTCAATCCCATCAAGATGAGATCAGATTCCGGAGCCCCGATTTCCCGTGAATTCCGGATAGGCTTCCATGCCACACTCCCCAAGGTCGACGCCTTCGTACTCCTCCTCTTCGCTGACACGGATACCCATGATCACCTTGAGGACCAGCCATACGATAAAGCTGGCGATGAAAGTCCAGGCGAAGATCACGCCGAGACCCAGGAACTGTGCGCCGAAGTTGGCATCGGTGTTGGAGAAGGGCACTGCAATCAGCCCCCACATACCAACCACACCATGCACCGAGATCGCACCGACAGGATCGTCGATTTTGATCTTATCCATGGTGATGATGGCGAAGACCACCAGGATGCCGCCGATAGCGCCAACGATGGTTGCCCACAGAGGCGTCGGAGCCAGAGGCTCAGCGGTGATCGCCACCAGACCAGCCAGTGCACCATTCAACGCCATGGTCAGATCAGCCTTGCCAAACAGAGCACGGGCCGTCAGCAGAGCGGCGACCACACCACCGGCAGCCGCCGCATTGGTGTTGACGAATACCGCAGCTACTGCGTTGGCTTCGCCAATATCTGAGACTTTCAGCTCGGAACCGCCATTGAAGCCGAACCAGCCCAACCAGAGAATGAAGGTACCCAGGGTAGCCAGCGGCATGTTGGCGCCAGGAATCGCATTGACCCGACCGTCTGCCGAGTATTTACCCTTACGAGCGCCAAGCAGGATAACGCCAGCCAGCGCCGCCGCCGCACCACACAGATGCACCACACCGGAACCGGCGAAGTCGTTGAAACCGGCCGCATCCAGGAAACCACCGCCCCACTTCCAGTAGCCCTGCAGAGGATAGATGACACCGGTCATGGCCACTGCGAATACCAGGAAGGCCCAGAGCTTCATACGCTCTGCCACAGCACCGGATACGATGGACATGGCGGTAGCCACAAAGACCACCTGGAAGAAGAAGTCAGACATACCTGAGTAGTAGGTATCGCCATTGCTGGCCAGTACGTCTTCAACGCTGTGGTCGCCACCGAACATGAAGCTCAGATCAAGCGCCGGAATGATGCCGTTACCGTCTGCCGGGTACATGATGTTGTAGCCCATCAGCATGTACATGATACAGGCGATGGCAAACAGGGCAACGTTTTTAGTTAGGATTTCGGCCGTATTCTTAGCTCGGACCAGACCGGCCTCGAGCATGGCGAAACCGGCCGCCATCCACATGACAAGTGCACCTGACACCAGGAAATAGAAGGTGTCCAGTGCGTAGCTTAATTGTGTAATCGCTTCCACGATACTCTCCAGAAAGTAGTTACTATTCGGTTACAGTGCTTCGGAACCGGTTTCACCAGTACGCACACGGACCACCTGTTCCAGCGAGGTGACGAAGATCTTACCATCGCCAATCTTGCCGGTTTTGGAGGCATTGGTTATGGCCTCGACCACCTGATCGACAATCTCATCATCTACCGCGATCTCAACTTTGATCTTGGGCAGAAAGTCGACCACGTACTCGGCACCGCGATACAGTTCGGTATGCCCCTTTTGCCGTCCGAATCCTTTCACCTCGGTGACGGTTATGCCAGCTACGCCGACATCAGAGAGCGCTTCTCTGACATCATCAAGCTTGAATGGCTTGATGATTGCGGAAATCATTTTCATGCTGTTACTCCTAGGTTATCTTGTCCGCCCGCAGGCGGGCGTATGATTTAGTCACGCAAAAAGGGGGTTCTTAGAACTCTTTTGACCAGGAAACGAAGAAACGCATGTCGGCATCTTCACCCGGGTCATCGGTGCCATCCAGATCGGTATCAGAGAGACTGAAGGTCACATCACCGAAATCACCGGCAGACTTACCCACATCGATCTGATAGTGCATGTAGTCATCCCCATCCTCATCGCCGTCACCATCCGGCTCAACAAAACCAACGGTCAGACCAATCGAGAAGTCTTCGGGAAGATCGAAGCTACCGCCGAGATAGAAATAGAGATCCTCCTCAACGGCCTCTACCGCATCTTCAGCGGTAATTACATAGGCAAAACCGGCTGAGAGAAAATTCCAGCCCAGATTGGCATTGATTTCAGCAAAATCTGAATCTGAATCTTTTGAATAGGAGTAGTAGATCAGGCCGGCGTCATAGCTGATGCCAGAGATCTCACCGCCGTAGCCGCCATAAAAATCCAACTCGTAATCATCCCAAGCCTCAGAGATCCAGGTACCGGCATAGAGGCCGCTATCGTGAGCATAATCGATGCCACCGGAGAAAGCGGTACTGTTGGCAGATTGGGTCAGACCACGCCAGACGTAGTTGCTGGTCACACCGATGTTGGTGCTGAGTTCGGCTGATGCAACAGATGACAGCCCTAGCATTGCTACACCACAGGCCAGAGCGATTTTGTTCATTTTCATGGTTTTCAATTCCTCTACTTAACAATCAGGATAATTTTTATTTATTTAGGTTTTTGGTCACGGTTTGGTAAAAAAGCCGTGCTTTATTTGGATTCACAAAAAGTGGCCCCGCACCGCTCTGGTGCACCAATCCAGTGCATAACATTCAAATTGCGGGCAACGTCTCACAGCGGCGACACCCTTCATAAGTGTTGCAAAATAACAACAAAAACAACGTTTCAGAAGCCCCCTGGACAAGCGGAGCAACACTGGCTATTGTCTGCTGCATGATTGATTCAAAAATAATTGATGATCTGGCCAAGCGGCTCTCAAACACCCTACCTACAGGCATCCAAAGCCTGCAGGAGGACGTTCTGAAGAACCTGCGTGCCGGGCTTGAGTCTGGATTGGCCAGACTTGACCTGGTCAGCAGAGAGGAGTTTGAGGTTCAGGCCGCTGTCTTATCCCGCACACGGGAGAAGCTGAAACGACTTGAAGAACGGGTCAAAGCGCTGGAAGAGCAACAGGGCTGATCTGCCCGATTGTGTCGCACTATATTTTGTCAGGTCGTTAAAGGGATCATCGACCCGTCACGCCATGCAAGGAAGCCATGTCACTCGCCATTCTCTATTGCCGTGCCCAGGAAGGCATCAACGCACCCCAGGTCACTGTTGAAGTTCACCTTGCCAATGGCCTGCCGTCTCTTTCAATTGTTGGCCTGCCGGAGATGGCGGTGCGGGAGAGTAAAGACCGGGTCAGAGGCGCCCTGCTGAACTGTCATTTTGAGTTTCCCGCTCGTCGGATCACCATTAATCTGGCCCCAGCCGATCTGCCGAAAGAGGGGGGGCGTTTCGATCTGGCAATCGCCCTGGGCATTCTTGCCGCTTCTGATCAAATTCCAAAACAGGCTCTGGATCAATATGAATTTGCCGCTGAGTTGGCTCTGTCAGGAGAGTTGCGTCGAGTGCATGGTATTCTGCCCGCTGCACTGGCCGCCAGGGACGCACAACGGGCTCTGATCTTGGCCGAAGAGAATGCCGCGGAGGCCACCCTGGTCGAAGGCCTGAACTGCCTGCCAGCCAACCATCTATTAAAGGTCTGCGCCCACCTCAAAGGCTTGGAATCGCTACCAAACCAACCGAGAGCATCCGTCGAGACCCGTGTGGAGCTACCTGACATGGCAGACGTCATTGGTCAACAACAGGCAAAACGGGCCTTGGAGATCTCAGCAGCCGGAGGCCATTCACTCCTCTATATAGGGCCACCCGGCACCGGCAAATCGATGTTGGCGGCCAGACTGCCCGGTATCCTACCGCCAATGACCGAGCAAGAGGCCCTGGAGAGTGCTGCAATCCGCTCACTCGCTCAGCAACAACCCTTCGATGCAAGTTGCTGGAGCCAACGCCCATTCCGAGCACCTCATCACACCGCCTCTGCAGCAGCGCTGGTCGGAGGAGGCAGCCACCCCAAACCCGGAGAGATCTCCTTAGCCCACCACGGGGTGCTGTTTCTCGACGAGCTACCCGAATATAGCCGACATGTACTGGAGGTACTGCGTGAGCCAATGGAGAATGGCAAGATCACCATCTCCCGAGCCAATCGGCAAGCCGATTACCCAGCCCGTTTCCAGTTGCTCGCCGCCATGAATCCCTGCCCCTGCGGCCACCTTGGCGATGGCAGTGACCGCTGCCACTGCACCAGCGAGCAGATCAGCCGCTATCGCAACCGGATATCATGTCCACTGTTGGACCGGATCGATATGCATGTGGAGGTACCCAGACAGCCGATCCCGATTGGTGGCAATCCGAGCAACGAGAGCGAGGAGGGGAGTCAACAGATTCAAGCCAGGATTGTTGCGGCGAGGGAACGACAACATCAGCGCCAAGGGATGACCAATCAAGCCCTTGCTGGGAGTGCCATAGAGACGCATATCCGCGTCGACCAAGCGGGGCAGAGACTGCTGCAGAAGGCGGTCGATCAACTGGGCCTCTCGATGCGGGCCTATCACCGCATCATCAAGGTCGCCCGAACCATTGCGGATATCGAAGCGAGCCCGAAGATCCACACCCGGCATCTCAGTGAAGCCATCGGCTATCGGCGCCTGGATCGCCGCCAGCAATACTGAATTCCACCTCTAAAATGAGCCTTTCAAACCCTCTAATTTTGCTCTAAATGATTCCACTACCTGTCGGGTATCATTGGAGTTGAAAACCACGGTCGGAACCAAGACAACGACCAGTTCGGTGCGCCTGCTGAACTGCGACTCTTGTCCAAATAACCAACCTAAAAGGGGCAACTGACTTAGCCAAGGCAATCCGGAAGTACCTTGGTCATCTCGGTTGGTAATCAACCCCCCCAGAACGAGCGCTTCTCCATTCTTCACTGCAACAGTACTGGTGATCTTACGAGTGGAGATGGTTGGTGAACCCGTAGCCGCAGAGGCATCAGAGGCATCACTAACCTCTTGAGAGACATCCAGTGTCACCAAACCTCCCGTATTGACCCGCGGCGTCACCTCTAACATGACGCCGGTTTCACGATAACTGATGCTGTTGATAACAGGTGAATTGGAATCTGATGTGGACTGTCTTTGTTGATCGATGATTGGAACCTCATCACCCACTTGGATAGAGGCGGTCTCGTTGTCCAGTACCATTACAGATGGGGAAGAGAGCACCCGAATCGAAGAGTCTGTTGCCAAGGCATTAAACACAGCTCTAACATCTGTAGCAGAACGCAACACAGAGAAGTTAAACCCAGGCAAAGAGTTACCCAGAATAGCAGAGGTTGTATCACTCAGTACCCCTCGACCAATATAGTTAGAACCCACTTCCGATCTGAAAGCCCACTGCAGGCCGTATTTGAACTTATCCTGTAGAGCCACTTCGATAATGGTCGCCTCCACCAAAACCTGGAGCTGGCGCACATCTAATTTCTCAAGAGCAGCCAGCATGCTAGTATACTGGGATGGGGTGGCCGTGATGACTAAGGAGTTGTGTTTGCCATCGGCAACCACCCTGATTTCACTTTGATTCTCACCCCCCTCTGAACCGAAGAAGTTTAAGCGAGCCACCGAAGTGGGTGACGCACTCTTCGACTCACTGTCAGTAGCGCTGCTGAGGGTCTTTTTTGTGTTACCCGGTGCAATTTGTGCCGATTTACTCTTTTTCTGAGTTGTCCCCCCAGTGGAGAAAAGCTGCTGCAGCATATCCGCCAACTCCGCGGCGTCGCCATTCTGCACCCGATAGACATAGAGCCGCTGTCCGCTCGCGGATTCTTGGCTATCGACCCGGTCGAGCCGGGGTATCCACTCCGCCACTCGATCCAGGTAGCGCTTCTGCGGGGTGACCACCAGAATGCCACCAGCCTCATCCACCGGTACCACCCGGAACATACCCTCCAGCGGATTGCTGTCCATGCTGCCGACAATCGCCTGCAGCTCCTTGGTCACCGTGCTCACTTTGGCATACTTAAGTGGAAAAAAACCGACAGAGAGTCCCTCCATCCAATCCACATCGAACAGTTGGATGGTCTCCATAAGCCCCGTCAGCTCATTCCCGGTACCACCCAGCAGCAGTAGGTTTCGCGTCGCATCGACACGGATAACACTGTTGGTGGGCGCCAGAGGCTTGAGGATCTGCGCCATCTCTCGAACACCAATATATTTCAAGGGTACAACCTGCAGGGCGTAGCCCGCCGGTATGGGTGCGCTGCCGTCTGCCAGGTGGGGCACCTGCTGGCCCTGAATCGCTTTACTCAGCGGCACAATCCGGTAGATTCCATCCACCAGTACCATGGCGGCACTGTTCATGCGTAACAGGGTTTCCAATGTTGCTAAGAGATCCTCTTTGCGCAGCGGCTTGCCGGTTTGAATGGTCACTTTTCCCTTCACCGATGGATCGAGAATATAGTTTTCGTTGAGTAGCTCACCAAGCACGGTCTGCACCACTTCACGCAGATCCGCCTGCTCGAAATTCAAGGTGATATCCCCTGCAGCCGAGCTTGTAGCCCCCTTGCGGCGGCTGGCTCGGCCCTGTTTGACAAACTTGCCACTACCGTAGAAAAGCTCTGGTTTCTCCGCTTTTGGCTCAGTCTCTTCTGGGCTTTGCTGCCCTAAAACGGCAATCCCGGCATCCTCTTTCACCTCGCCTGGTATCAAATGCCCCGGGGGAACGTCACTTTTCCCGAGTTCTGAGTCTTCAGCTTCGGATCGATTGCTGAAGTTAGCGCAACCGGTGACAAACAGCAGCAGCAGGATAGGGAGGGTGGTTTTAATTGGCATTAGATGGTATTTGTCTACAATACATGAATCTTGGAAAATTTCTGCCTAGGCAGAAAAATGCTTGTCAATCAGGCATTTTAGCCTGAATGGCCTTACCGGTCACTTGAGAGTTGTAATTACTGCAAAGGTTTCCGAGTGTAATGTCTCATACTGATGCGCGTTTATAGAGGCCCGCACGGGTCCCAAGGCAAGGCGCGACGCGCAGGCAATGGCAGCCCCTTGAAGCGGCGCAACGCAGCATTGGGGCCTGTGCGGGCTTCCCTCCGGGCGAGACGCCAAGCAATTGTCTATCTGCAAAGCGCTTGTTCCACTTCGTTGCGGGTCTGCCTGCCCTGCAGTTTTTCAATTAACTCAAGAGCAAAATCCATGGCGGTGCCAGGACCACGAGAGGTGATCACCTTGTCATCACTGACCACCGCATCATGTTTGATCTGAACCTGGGACAGGGACATGCCATCCAGAATCCCGGGATAGCCAGTCGCCCGACGCCCATTCAATAATCCTGAGCCAGCCAATACCTTCGGTGCGGCACAGATCGCCGCTGTGTATTTACCCTGCTGATGCAGCCGCTTGAGGATAGCATGAACCCTTGGATCGGCATCAAGATTGTCTGCCCCAGGCAGACCACCAGGCAACACAACCATATCGAATTCATCGGCATTGACGTCGTCAAGGGTGGTGTCAGGTAGCAAAGTCACTCCCCGAGACGCTTTGACGGGTTGATCATCAAGACCGGCCGTAACCACCGTCACACCGGCCCGGGTCAGCAGGTCGGTAATGGTGACAGCTTCAAGCTCTTCACACCCTTGTGCTAGTGGGACGAGGACGCGTGCCATTTCAGTGAACTCCTATGTTTTAGGATTTGTGAGATTGGGACCAGTTCGATCCCTTGCTGTTTAAGTTTAGGTAATTCTTCCTGTAATACAGCCAGGGTCGCACCGTAAGGATGACCGATTCCGATCGCCTCACCTCGCTCTCGGGCAATCGACAGCAACTTCTGCAATTGCTGGCTGATTCGTGACTTTTCCGCTACATTGTCGAGAAACACATCCCGCCGTGCACTGTTGACCAATTGTCGTTGAGCCACCCGTTCTGCGACAGTCGCCTTGCTGGTTCGGCTATCGATGAAGTAGAGCCCTTGTCGACGCAACTCCGTCATGATCCAACGCATCGCCGTGGGATCTCGGGTAAGTAGACTGCCCATATGGTTGTTGACGCCGGCCGCATAGGGCACAGAGGCCAGGCTGCGCCTCAGGGTGGCCAGGAAATGGGGCTTGGGCATTGCCAGGGTCAGTGCCCCCTTGCCTAAACGATTGCCCAGATCCGACTCCATCGGCTGATGCAGCATCACCTCTTTATTCAACTCATGCGCCTTGGTTGCCAACTCCCAGGCAAAGGGAGTGAGCGGCAAAAACGCATAAGTCACAGATCCAGGCAGATCAAGCGCCTGTTCACCGCTGCTTTTTTGATTTCCCAGATCGTCAATGATCAGCCCAATTCTAACCAGAGCTGGTGGCTGTACCTCCTGGTGTTGCACTGCCTTGAGGGCAGGGGAGAAGACGCTAACTACCCATAGACCGAACAGTATGAGTCTGGCCATCAGAATCGTTGTGGGTTCACCCGGCCGCTTTTTTATCATTGAGAATGGCAAGGCCCTTCAGCAGATTCAGCGCCTCCCCAAGTTGGTAATCCTTGGCGCCAACAGCTTCATGCTCTTTTGGCGAACCGGGCGGCTGTTTTTCACTCTCTTCCTTATTTCCATTCTCCAGGTGACCAGTCAGATTAGACTCCTTGATCGGGCCAACCTGACTCTTCTCCACTTTGGAGAGGGTAAAATCCTCCAGCTCGATATCCGGCTTAATCCCCTCGGCCTGAATCGAACGACCGGAAGGGGTGAAGTAGCGTGCGGTGGTCAGCTTCACCGCTGCGGTATCACTGATCGGTATGATGGTCTGTACAGACCCCTTACCAAAGGTCTGGCTGCCCATGATCACAGCCCGTCCATGATCCTGCAGCGCGCCGGCTACAATTTCCGAAGCGGAAGCCGAACCCTCATTGACCAGCACCACGATCGGCGCCCCGTCGAGCACATCATCAGGCGCCGCTTCAAAACGAAGCTGGGAGTCAGTCTCACGACCTTTGGTATAGACGATCAGCCCATCTTCCAGGAATGCATCACTGACCGAAACCGCCGCATTCAGAACTCCACCGGGATTGTTGCGCAGATCGAGCACCATACCCAGCAGTTCGCCTTTCGATTCCGTTTTCATCTTACTCACCGCTTTCAACAGATCTCTGGCGGTGTGAGTCTGAAATTGTGAGATGCGTAGATAGCCAAAGTGCCCATCCAGTAACTTGTTTTTGACGCTGGCCACCCGAATCACGTCTCTGACCACAGTGATCTTGATCGGTTTCTCTTCACCTTCACGGATGATGGTCAGCTCCAGGGGGGTACCTGGCTTACCACGCATCAAGGCAACAGCTTCGTTCAGGCTCATACCCTTCACCGGCGTTTCGTCGAGACGCACAATCAGGTCGCCACTGCGCACGCCGGCTCTGGCCGCCGGGGTGTCGTCAATTGGCGCGATCACTTTGATAAAACCGTCTTCCATACCAACTTCAATGCCCAGACCACCAAACTCACCTTTGGTGCCTACCTGCAGATCCTTGTAATCCTCTGAATCCAGATAATTGGAGTGGGGATCGAGTCCTGAAACCATGCCGCGAATGGCATTTTCCAGAAGCTCCTCATCATCGACCGGCTCCACATAATTGGCTTTGATACGGCCGAAAATATCCGCGAAGGTTCTCAACTGCTGGAGTGGCAGGTTACTGTTCGACGCTTCATCCTCTTCAGCAGACAGTGCTAAAGGTATCAGCATTGCGGTCATCAATATCAGACTGAGACCCATTCGGTAATTCCGCATAACGGCTTTTATCATCTGCTTTTCCTACATTCATGCCGCTACATGGTAGCTGGCTCATTAGTCGATGCGGCCAGGTCACTTGTTACAGGCTCAGTCAATGCTGTCCCGCCGCTTGATTCTGCACTGATGTCGATCTCTCAGTGTAACGCCAATCTGTCACTCAATCTGTTGTGAGTAACAGGATAAAAAGATAGTTCCTTCACGGCCTCGCCTGCAATCACTCGGCCTCGGATCCTCCGACACCATTGGGTCGGGTTCTTCGGCTTGCCATTCTGCCGAATGCCAAAGTAGACCCCAGCAGAGGAACGACCGCCACTTTTACCCACTTGTGCAATCACCTCACCGGGCTCCACCCATTCACCAGTCTCCTTGAAAAGACTCTGATTGTGACCATAGAGACTCAAAAAGCCTTCACCATGATCAATGATCATCAACAACCCAAACCCTCGTAGCCAATCAGCAAAGGCCACTCTGCCATGGTGAATCGCCCGCACCTCCTGGCCTTCCGGGGCAGCGATCAATACCCCATCCCATTTCAGTTTTCCCACCTCTCGGGTGGAACCAAAGCGAGCAACCAGTTTACCGCTGGATGGCCACGGAAGCTTACCTTTTCGTTTCAGAAAAGAGATATGGGCCGCTGGGTTGATCGGGATATCAATCAACGCCTGTTGAATCTCCTCCAGCAGGGACTGCAACTGCTTCTCGTCTGTCTTCAAGCTTTGCAACTCCTGGCCCTTATTTTTCAGTCGACTGTTGAGATTCACAATGATCTTTTTACGTCCCGACTGGGCCGCTTCCAACTGCTTTTTCTGGGTGACATTTTTATTGTGGAGCTGTTGCAGACGCTGCTCCTCCCGGGCAATTTTATGTTCTATCACGTTCAATTTCTGCAGCTGCTGGCGTATCTCATCCATTTGCTCAAGGCGGGCACTGTTGAAGTAATCGTAATACACCATAACCCGACTGACTACCGCAGGATCTTCTTGATTGAGCAGGATTTTCATTTTTTCCTGCCGTCCCATGGCATAGGCGGCACGAAGTTGGCGCTCGAGTGATGAACGATGCTGATCCAGACGCAGCCGGGCATCAGCTCGCTCGCCTTCCAGCTCCGACAGACGCCGCTGTTGACGTTTCAGGCTCTGCTTGGTGACACGAATGCGCCGAGCCAGCGCACCTATCTGCAACTCCATATCCTGCAGCGCCCGACTCTGCGCCTCAAACTTACCCTCTGTACTGCGCAGTTGCTGCTGTAAAATCTGAATTTTGTGTTTGACCTGATCCAGTTTCGTTTTTGCCTCTTTCTCAGAGGCATCCGCTGAAACCTGCAGCGCCGTAAGAGCACAGCAGATCGCCATGCAGGGCCCCAGCAGGCGGCTCAGACACAACATGTATCACGCCTCATCAAACTCAATCAGCGAACGCCCCTGCATCTCATCCGGCTGGGATAATCCCATGATCTTCAAGAGGGTTGGTGAGATATCACACAGCGCACCGCCTTCGAGTAGCTGGGCGTTATCACGGCCTATATAGACCAGCGGCACCGGATTGGTAGTGTGGGCCGTATGGGGTTGATGGTTAATAAGATCCTCCATCTGTTCAGCATTTCCATGATCGGCTGTGACCAGCATTTCACCCCCCACTGAATGTAGCGCCTTGAGCACTCTACCCAGACAGTGGTCGAGAGTTTCAATGGCAAGTTTAGCGGCCTCGAATTTCCCCGTATGGCCGACCATATCGCTGTTGGCGTAGTTGCAGATAATGGCATCGTATCGTCCACTCTCTATGGCCTCAACGAGATGGTCGGTTACCTCTTCCGCACTCATCTCAGGTTTCAGGTCATAGGTTGCAACCTGAGGTGAGGGAACCAGAATACGATCCTCGCCTTCAAACGGTTTCTCTCGACCACCATTGAAGAAAAAGGTGACATGGGCATACTTCTCCGTCTCAGCCAGGCGCAGCTGCAACAGACCTTGTTTGGCAATATACTCGCCAAACACATTGCGCAGTTTCTCTGGCGGGAAGGCAACCGGAATATCGAACTGCTTGTGGTAGCGGGTCAGACTGACAAACTCCCCCGGTTTGGGAACCCGCTCTCGCTTGAATTCTGTAAAATCGGCCTCAACAAAGGATTTCGTCAACTGTCGCGCCCGGTCTGCACGGT
>JARRQD010000119.1:0-18391 GCA_037382205.1 Candidatus Thiodiazotropha sp. | reverse complement strand
TCACTTGATGCGAGAACCACATATTGCCAGTCAGATTGGTTTTTGATGGCATAGTCATTGGCTATCCGTTGCCCCATATAGGCTTGGAAAGCTTTAATTTCTTCAAGCAGTTGGTAGGTGAAGCAGGGTCTTGGAGTAGGCGCCATGCGTAACAGTGCTGTTTTGATCGACGCTTCCAGTTGCAAACTGGCATGTTGCATTTCAGGTTGGCAGATGTGCGAGGAGAGAGTTGTAATTTCCATAGCGTACCTCAGGGTATACGGTTGTTGTCAGGAAAAGCCAGTTATCACATCTTTAAATAAAGTTGCTCTAGACCGGTAGCTTTTTGAACGGATATCAGTTGTTTTCGTAATCAGGATTCATTGCTGTAAAGCACCCAGGATAATTTTAAGTGCTCCTGAATCCAGTTTAGGGAGGATGTCGTGAGCTTTGTAGTATTTCCACTAAAGATATTTAGTAATTCGTGAACTGATGCCGTTGACAGAAGGGTATTTAATCTATCTAAATTAATAGATTAGAGTTAATTCGATTTTGCGAAACTAAGTAATTGATTTGGAGTAGCGATACAAGTAATCCTGTAAGGAGGCTGTCGATTAACTCTATCTTCAATGGTCCCAATTAAGCGAATTCAAAATTAAACGTCGTATAATTAATAATTGCCAATCTTCCTGTAATCATCTCGAGAAATTTTGAAATATTGCGGAGTTTATTCTGCCAGCCTGATTTCAACCTGAAAAGATTCGTTGGACAGGGTGAAGTGTGCATTTGTGGTGATGCAGGGGGGCAGCGTTACAACACCGCCATGCTCCGCTACGAGGATGCCATTCACCCGCTAGCGTGACTCACCCGGTGGCTGAGTCTGCCGATCGGATGGTTTTTCGATAAAACAACAAATGAATAGAGGAATAGAACGGTCAACTGTTTTTTAGGTTCAAGAGTTCAGGTTAATTATCGTGTAAGTAAACTGATTAGCCGGTAAATGGCGTTGACTCGCTATTTGCCAGAAGCAATATGATCTTGGGAAGAAAAGACCACTTTATAGCTGCGGATTAAGGTTGTGCATAATTGAACAACAGGTATTTGCTGGTGCAGGATATTTTTGCAGGAAAATCGTGTAAATTGAGGCCACTACGGCAAAAAAATCAACTAGAATTGATTTGAGTTTTTGTAGACCTAGATATCCATTAATGTATGATTACACTTATAGTTCTACTGTACAGCGGATCTGATTCTGATAGAAATTATTTCGTTAGGTTTGAATTGGTTCGGTACAGAAATGATATGTAAATATGCTCCAAGGAGGTAGCTAATGCTGGTACTGACACGCCATTTGAATCAGTCACTGCAAGTTGGAGAGGCAGTAACACTTAGAATTTTGAGTATCAATAATGGCAATGTGAGATTTGGGATTGACGCACCATCCGACGTGTTGATATTGCGAGAAGAGCTTGCCAACAGAATGAATTCAGCCACGCTGGATCCATCTGATACGACTCAAAAGAAGAATCAACCTCAAGTCACATATAAACCGAGACGTAAGAAGCTTGTTATTGACCTCTGACATAAAAAAATCGATAAAAAAATTAGATTTGGAATCTGAAGGTGGAGATGCATTGTTTAATATTCGACAACTCAATCCAGTAGACAATTCGGCTTAGATAAGGGCCAGGTTATATTCTAAGTTTTCAGTTATACAGATTGAGTATCTAAATACTCTCAATATTTCGGCCAATAAGCGTTGAGTGGATATGGCTCGGGCAGGTTGTGGTTTGCTGATGCTTGCTTCTATTCAAACGCTAGGAAAATGATCATACCGTGAGTATGAGATATCAGTGTGGATGAGCGATATGGATTAAACCTAAAAAAATCAGTTGACCGCTCCATTCTAATAGCAGGTGTTTGATTGTGATGAAAATCGCTTCGATGGTTATGGTCACCTACTGGGTGAATTACGCTACAGCGTGAATTGCACGCTTGTCGCGGGTACATGGATGTGCAGGAGCGACCCTTGCCCTGCACCACCATAAGCGCACCCTTCACGCTGTCCAACTGATCTTTTTAGGTTAAATGGCGCCATCATTCTCCAATCATTTTTTCAGTATGACTGACCCACTGTTGGCCCGTCCAATATTCGAAGGGACGAAAGCGTGACTTGTAGTTCATTTTGTTACAGGCTTCAATCCAGAATCCGGGGTAGACCCACTCTAGACCGATATCTTTTGTATGGTAGATTTGCCACATCAAGGCAAATACCCCCAAGCCATCTTGACTCAGTCGAGGGTCATAGAATGTATAGACTGATGATGAACCATTAGGCAGTTGATCACTAACCGCTACAGCGGCTAATTGCCCGGTGCTACGGAATTCGACAAACTCTGTATTCGCCCAGTCACAGGTTAGGAACTGAGTGTATTGCCCCGGACTGTTGCATGCCATGGCGCCATCAGGGTGTCTTTGCAGAAGATATCGTTTATAGAGTTGGTAGTGTTCCTCAGAGTAATCTGAGTTTAATATATTGACCTGAAACCGATTGCAGTTTCTTTTCCAGTTTCTGCGCTGACTACGGGATGGTTTATAAGCCTCAACAGGGATTCGCAGTGATACGCAGCTGTTACAACTTGGGCAGGCCGGTTGGTAGAGATAGCAGCCGCTGCGTCTGAATCCCCTGTCTATCAGCTGTTGGTAGAGCTCGTTATTTACCTTTGCCATCGGGTCGAGAAATAGGTTCCTGGCATCTTGGCCTGGCAGATAGGAGCACTCATGCATTTGGCTCATGTAGAGTGCATAGGCACTCTCTTGCGCAAAGTTTGGATGATCTAGCATGGATGGATAGGCTCAATGTTTGCCCAACTGCCTACCTGGCAATCAAGACGGGTCCAACTATAGAGATCCTGACAAAACTGCTGCCTGGGAATCTCCTCGGCTCCCAGGCTGGCCAAGTGTCTGGTATAGACTTGGCAATCGATCATTCTGAACCCCCAAGCTTTTAATTGGCGGCTCAAATAGACCAGTGCTACCTTGGAACTGTCGCTTGTCCGGCTGAACATTGATTCTCCAAAAAACACACGGCCTATCGCCATGCCGTATAGGCCACCAACGAGTTGGTCGTTCTGCCAGACCTCGACAGAGTGAGCAAGTCCAAGTTGATGCTGTATTCGGTAGGCATTGATCATCTCTGGCACCAGCCAGGTTCCAGGTGAGTCCTCTCTTGGAGCGGCGCAGGCATGGATGACGCCATCAAAATTTTGATCAAAGGTGACACGAAAGACTCTTTTCCTCAAGGTTTTGCGTAAGCTGCGACTGATTTTGATCTTTTCAGGATAGAGTACTGTTCTTGGGTCTGGGGACCACCAGAGAATGGGCTCACCCTCTGAAAACCACGGGAATATACCCAGCTGGTAGGCTTGAATCAGGCGTTGTGGGGTAAGATCACCACCTACTGCCAGTAACCCATCCGGTTCTTTTTCAGCCAGAGATACATCCGGGAACGGGGTGTTTGGATTATCGTTCGGTTGAACATGTGGTTATCGGAATCTTTCAGGTCTACTCTTCAACAATGTGTATTTATTATGCAGATTCCAGGCTGTTTGATCAGATGCAGATCACCAGCCTTGGTTAATGCCAATCAACAAGCGATGGGGCCATAGTGGCAGCACCAGGCTTGAGCGTAAAAGGGGTATGAGTTTTGAACCAGATTGTGGAGTATAGTTTTGTCTGACACGGTCAAACACCTGCAAATTGGAGATGTATTACAGCTGCAGTTTGCGCCTCCTTCTGAAAATCTGGATCGTTATTCTGCCACTTTGGTTGGTTTTTTGCCTGGGCAAAGCCTGGTTATCACCACGCCACGTAAGGCAGGTAAAACGATCATTGTACGTGATGGTCAGAGTTTCACCGTGAGAATGTTACAGGGCAGCAATATATTCGGTTTTGTCGCCAGGGTGCTGCATGTCTCATCAAAGCCCTATCCACACATTCATCTGGCCTATCCTGATGATGTGGAAAGTGCTGTGGTGAGAAATGCGCCTCGTGTGGCCACCGAGCTACAAGCTGTAGTGATCAAGCCGCAAGGCAGCAGTGGCAAGGATCTGCAAAGGCATGTGATTATTACCGATCTGAGCAGCACTGGCGCCCGGGTAATCGATACTGAGCCGCTTGGAGACGTGGGTACCATCATACAGATTACCCAGACATTGTCAGTCTGTAGCGGTAAAAAGTATTGGCGACCATAAGAAATGTCCGTGAGACACCGGCCCCTGAAGGTTCAATACGTTATCTTCACGGACTGGAATATCGTGGTCTGAACCGTTTTCAACAGTTACTGCTCTGTTCCTATGTGCTTGGCAGCATTGCCCGTGAGCGCGGTTGATCAAACCTCACCGCTCGGCTTATGAGTGCTTTGGTTTTACAAAGAATACAAATGGTATTGCCAGCGGTCCTAAAAGCAGACCCAAAGAGCCCCAAACAACAGCATTTCCCCCTCTCTTTCTGGCAATCCGATGACAGAGGATTGCGCAGCCAAAACTGGCAATGATCAGCAAGATGTGAATCATGGGTGAGCCGCTCCTTGACATATTGTCAGACAGACGAATTCAGTATGTGAGGTGATTTACAATTCTCGCCGCGCCATGACTATCCGACCTCAAGGGGAGGGTAGTTGTTCCCATGTAAAGACAGTGTAAGAGGCTGTGCCGATTTGAAAATTCAAACCGGAACAGGCTGGAGTAACTACTCTGATTTGGCCGCCAGGGCATCCAGGTAACGCTCTGCATCTAGAGCTGCCTGGCAGCCTGTGCCGGCTGAGGTGATGGCCTGACGATAGACATGATCCATAACATCCCCGGCGGCGTAGACACCCTCAATCGAGGTTTCTGTAGCATTACCCTCAAGGCCACCAGCAACTTTCAAATAGCCGTTATGCATATCAAGCTGACCTTCGAACAGTGCGGTGTTCGGACTGTGGCCAATGGCGATGAAAACGCCTTGCAAGTCGATATCCTTAGTAGAGCCATCTTTGACATTCTTGATTCTCATGCCGGTCACACCGGACTGGTCACCCAACACTTCATCCAGCACATGATCCCACTCGATGGTGACATTTCCCTCATCAGCTTTCTTCTTCAACTGATCGGAGAGGATCTTTTCGGAGCGGAACTGATCCCGGCGGTGAACTACCACCACTTCTGAGGCAATATTGGAAAGATAGAGCGCTTCCTCAACCGCTGTGTTTCCTCCGCCAATAACGGCTACTTTTTGATTTTTATAGAAAAAACCATCACAGGTGGCACAGGCGGATACCCCTTTGCCACGAAAAGACTGCTCTGATTCAAGTCCCAGGTATTTGGCCGAGGCACCGGTGCATATAATCAATGCATCGCAGGTGTAGACGGCCTGGTCGCCGGTCAGACGAAACGGACGTTGGCCTAATTCTGCTTTGTTGATATGGTCAAAGATGATTTCAGTATTGAACCTCTCCGCATGTTTGCGCATCCGTTCCATGAGATCAGGACCCTGAACGCCATCATTGTCTCCGGGCCAATTATCCACTTCCGTGGTGGTCATCAGCTGGCCACCCTGTTCCATGCCGGTGACCAGGACAGGTTGCAGATTGGCCCGTGCTGCATAGACGGCTGCCGTGTAGCCGGCGGGGCCCGATCCGAGGATCAAGAGGCGGCAATGCTTGGTTTCACTCATGTATACTTACTCCACTCGGAATCTGCCCGAAATTGGTGGCAGATTATGAAAATTTTGCGACTAGAGGATTTTAGAGTCCGAAATTCGCTGACCCGCATCCAAGTCTGAAATCAAGAATGCAGGAATACTACGGAATCATCACGCCTGGGTAAAGAATCACCATGAGAATCAGTGTATGAAAATTGGGATACCAACAGAAATCAAGCCTCTTGAGGGGCGCGTCGGGCTCGTGCCGGAAGCCTGTGCGGAACTGGTAAACAGAGGCCATGATGTGCTTATACAGAGTGGGGCCGGCCAGGCAAGTGGCTATTCCGATCAAGCCTATGCTGATCTGGGGGGCAAACTTGTCAACAGTGCCAGTGAGATCTATCAGCTGTCTGATTTGGTGGTGAAGGTAAAAGAGCCCTATGGAGAGGAACCGGAAATGCTGCAAGCCGGGCAGTTGCTGTTCTGTTTTCTGCATCTTGCAGCCGATGAGGCTCTGACCCAGCGGCTGCTGGCATCTGGGGTCACTGGCATTGCTTTCGAGACAGTTGAAGAGCAGGGTAGGCTACCGATTCTGGCGCCAATGAGCGATATTGCCGGACGCCTTGCGGTGCAAAACGGGACCATCTTGCTGCATCGTCAGCAGGGTGGTAAAGGGCTGCTCCTGGGAGGTCTTCCTGCCGCAGAACCAGGGCATGTTGTAATTCTTGGTGGTGGTCAGGCCGGTGGCAATGCGGCGGAATTGGCGGCCGCAATGGGCGCAAGGGTGACCGTGTTTGACCGATTAAGGGAGCGCATGGGGGTGTTGCGCCGAATGGGTAAGAATGTAACTGCACTCTATCCCTACAAGGATGCGGTCAGTGAGGCGGTGGCGAGTGCTGATCTGTTGGTCGGGGCGGTGTTGATTCCCGGCGCCAAAGCGCCAAAAGTTGTTGATCGGTCGCAGATATCCTCTATGAGTCCTGGTAGCGTAGTGGTGGACATATCTGTGGATCAGGGGGGGTGTATTGAAACCACCCGGCCAACCAGCTATGAAAATCCAACCTACCAAGTGGATGGGGTCACGCACTTCTGTGTGACCAACATGCCTGGTGCGGTACCAAGAAGCGCCAGTCAGGCCCTGTCCGCATCGATGATGCCCTATCTGCACCGTCTGGTCAGGGAAGATTGGCAAAGCGATCAACAGTTGTGGGGTGCAGTGAACCTGGCAAAAGGGGAGTTAGTGCACCCTGTCTTACGTGATCAATACTTATCAAACAAGAGTAACAATAATAGGTAACTCTATAATCTAGCAATGGTAATTGTTAGAATATTTCGGTTGAAATGTTTGGGATCTGCAAGCTGATCGATGGTCCTGTGGAAAACATTCTTACTCTGGAGATGACTCCTGAGGCCGCCCTTTAAGACGAGAGATTGGATAGAGATAGAGATTATGGCAGTACAGGCAAAGCGCCAACAAACAGCAGCTCAGAACGCCTTTCATTCCCATGTCAGTCATGCCATGCGGGAGGGCATTATGTGGAGCCTGTTTTGTCTCAGTGGTTATCTGTTGCTCTCCCTGTTCAGCTATTCTCCCCTCGATCCAGGGTGGTCCTATACCGGTTCAGAGTCCAAAGTGCTCAACTCAGGCGGTCCGGCTGGTGCCTGGTTTGCGGATGTTTTTCTCTATCTGTTCGGTGTTTTTGCCTATCTGTTCCCGATTATGTTGAGTTGGAGTGCGGTGTTGGTTTTTCGACGCCGAAACCCGGATGACTCTGTGAATATCAATTTAGTCCTGGCGCGTTGGCTGGGTTTCTTCATCACCCTGGCATCTGGCTGTGCGCTGGCTGCACTGCATACCAAACATCTGATGGCTAACTTGCCCACCGGCACAGGGGGCGCTTTAGGCACCATGCTTGGCAACTATTTTGAGGCTGTTTTCAGCAGTACAGGGAGTAGTCTACTGATGTTGGCACTGTTCCTCAGCGGTTTTACCCTGTTTACCGGTGTCTCCTGGTTCACGGTAATGGATTTTCTCGGTGGTCTGGTGCTGAAAGCAATACAGGGCCTCAAACAGGGCTTATTCTCACTCCAGGAGCGCCGTGCGGCAAAGCGTGCCCGACAGGAGCGGGTAGAGCTGATTAAAAAGGAGCAGAAGAAGGAGAAAAAACGCAAGCAGCCCAGAATCGAACCAGTGATCAAGGCGCCTAAGAGCAGTGAGCGGGTGGAGAAGGAGCGTCAGGTGCCCCTGTTCGATGCCGATCCAAACAGTGAACTGCCCCCGTTGGCGCTGCTCGATCCGGCCAAACAAACCGTTCAGGCCTATTCACCAGAAGCCCTGCAGGCCATGTCCCGGCAGGTGGAACTTAAATTTGCTGATTTTGATATCGAGGTGCAGGTGGTTGCCGTCCATCCAGGGCCTGTGGTCACGCTCTACGAACTGCAGTTGGCGGCGGGTACCAAGGTCAGCAAGATCAGTGGCCTGTCAAAGGACCTTGCCCGGGCCCTCTCGACGGTTGCTGTGCGTGTGGTGGAAGTCATCCCAGGAAAATCGGTGATCGGTCTTGAGATCCCGAATGAGTATCGAGAGATGGTGTTCCTCAGTGAGGTGTTGCAATCAGAGACCTATGAGTCATCGAAATCGCCGCTGACACTGGCCTTGGGCAAGGACATCGCGGGTAATCCCATGTGTGCTGACTTGGCCAAGATGCCCCATGCTCTGATAGCAGGTACCACGGGTTCAGGTAAGTCGGTGGCGATCAACGCCATGATCCTCAGTCTGCTCTATAAATCGAAACCGGATGAAGTGCGGATGATTATGGTCGATCCTAAAATGCTCGAACTCTCCGTCTATGAGGGTATCCCCCATCTGTTGACGCCGGTCGTCACTGATATGCAGGAGGCTGCAAATGCCCTGCGCTGGTGTGTCGGAGAGATGGAACGCCGCTATCGGCTGATGGCCAGCTTGGGGGTGCGCAACATCACCGGTTACAACCGTAAGGTTAAAGACGCCATCAAGAAGGGTGAACCGATCAAAGATCCACTGTTTCAGCCAGAACCGACTGAAGTCATCGAAGCCATGGCCCATCCGACCCTGGAACCTCTTCCCTTTATCGTGGTCATTATCGACGAGCTTGCCGACATGATGATGATGGCAAAGAAAAAGGTCGAAGAGTTGATCGCTCGATTGGCGCAGAAGGCGAGGGCGTCTGGTATCCACCTGATCCTAGCAACCCAGCGACCCTCTGTGGATGTCATCACAGGCTTGATCAAAGCGAATATCCCTACCCGGATCGCCTTTCAGGTTTCATCCAGGGTCGATTCGAGAACGATTCTCGATCAGATGGGTGCAGAACATCTTTTGGGTCATGGTGACATGCTCAATATGGGAACTGGCAGCAATATTCCTCAGCATGAAGTACATCGAGTGGTGAAACACCTGAAGTCCTCTGGGCAACCCGATTATCTGGAAGAGATACTCCAGGAAGCAACAGAATCGGTACCTGGATTTCCGGCCGAGGGTGGTGATACAGAGGACACCGATCCACTCTACGATGAAGCCGTTCAGATTGTAACGGAGACTCGCCGAGCCTCGATCTCCGGGGTGCAACGCAGGCTGAAGATTGGTTACAACCGGGCGGCCAGAATGATTGAAGAGATGGAGCGTACCGGGATAGTCGGACCGGCTGAGAACAATGGCAGCCGAAGCGTATTGGCACCACCACCACCTAAAGATTAGTTGAATGAGTAATGACGGATCGATCGATGAAAAAATACCTGAGTGTCTTGATGATGATGCTTTTGCTAAGCCTTTCACCTAATCTGTGGGCGGAGAGTGGGATCAGCCAGCTTGAGACTTTTTTGCAGGATCTGAAGACCCTCAAAGCCGATTTTCGCCAGACTCTGCAACAACCGGATTACGAACAGGTGTACGGCAGCAACGGGGTCTTCTATCTGAAACGCCCTGGTTTGTTGCGCTGGGAGTATCAGAGCCCCAGTGAACAGTTGATCGTCGCCGACGGGGATCGGGTCTGGCTGCATGACATCGATCTGGAGCAGGTCTCCCACCGCAGCCAAGATGCCGTACTGGATGGCACACCGGCTCAACTGCTGAGTGGCACCGGGCCGATCACCGATCACTTTGAGGTCAAAGAACTAGGGGTTAAGGGTGAGTTGACCTGGGTTGAGTTGCTGCCAAAAAGTAAGGAGGCTCAGTTTTCCAGTGTGCGCCTGGCACTGCAGGAGAATCGTCTGGAACGAATGGAGATGCGCGACAACTTCGGCCAGATAACCCGGTTTTTCTTCGAGAGTCTTGAGCGCAACCCTGAGTTGGATGATGAGCTGTTCGAATTCGAACCACCGCCGCTGATCGATCTGATTGGCGATCTATGAGCAGTCAGGACCAGGATCTCTTTGCTCAGCATCAGGGTGAGGAGTTTCGTCCCCTTGCGGATCGCATGCGCCCCCGCAGTCTGGAGGCGTTTATCGGCCAAAGCCACATCATCGGCGCCAATAAACCGCTCCGGGTAGCTATCGAAGAGGATCGTCTCCACTCAATGATACTCTGGGGTCCTCCTGGCACCGGTAAGACCACCTTGGCCGGTATGATTGCAGAACATTCGGGGGCACAGTTTCTCAGCCTTTCCGCCGTCCTCTCCGGGGTCAAGGAGATCCGGGCGGCTGTGGAAAAAGCCAAACTATTTCAACAGCATCAACAGCGTCCAACGGTTCTCTTCATTGATGAAGTGCACCGCTTTAACAAATCCCAACAGGATGCTTTTTTGCCCCATGTGGAGAATGGAACAGTGGTGTTTATTGGCGCAACCACTGAAAACCCCTCTTTTGAGTTGAATAACGCGTTGCTATCCAGAGCCCGTACCTATGTACTCAAAGCCCTGACAAAAAGCGACATAGAGCAGATTATCGAACAGGCTTTGGGTGATAAATTTAATGGTCTTGGACTCAGCGAATTAACGATAGAAAAAGAAGCGATAACCTTATTGGCCGAAGCGGCGGATGGGGATGCTCGAAGGGCGCTTAATCTACTTGAGATTGCTGCTGATCTTAGCGAGTCAAAGCAGATCGACAGAGCTGTCGTCGAGGAGGTGGCCAGTGGCACTTTGCGGCGGTTCGATAAGGGGGGAGAGGCGTTTTACGACCAGATCTCCGCACTGCATAAATCGGTTAGAGGTTCAGCAGCGGACGCTTCGCTCTACTGGCTGGCGAGGATGATCGACGGCGGCTGTGATCCACTCTATGTAGCCCGACGAGTGGTCAGAATGGCATCGGAAGATATCGGTAATGCTGATCCCCGGGCACTGCAGTTGGCGATCAATGCGTGGGATGTTCAGCAACGACTCGGCAGCCCGGAAGGGGAGTTGGCGATTGCCCAGGCTGTGGTCTACATGGCATGCGCACCGAAAAGCAATGCGGTTTACATGGCCTGGAAAAGCGCTCTGGCTGATGCCAAATCCTCAGGCTCGCTTGAGGTGCCTTTGGCACTGCGCAATGCGCCGACCAAACTGATGAAGTCCCTCGACTATGGTAAGGCTTATCGATATGCTCATGATGAGCCCCATGCCTATGCAGCGGGTGAAAACTATATGCCGGAAGAGCTGAAAGGTCGCAAATACTATGCCCCGGTGGATCGGGGCATGGAGATAAAAATCGCTGAAAAGCTGGCGTTTCTGCGTAAGCTGGATCAAGAGGCAGGCGATGAGTGATGTCTGCTTCTTGAACAACATCCTCGTATTCGCGTGCTGGTTAACGCGCTAAGATCTGTCCGTTATGGGGTTACCACAACCTATACACAGGGCTTTCGTTATCAATTTCTAAAGAAGGTTACCTGGGTTTCCCAATCTCTCTTATCCTCTGGATCAATCCGTGTATTCAAGCCGATGGCAAACTGGTTTTATATTGTGGTGTTTGTGCCAGTCCTTCAACCTGCTCGTCATATTCAGACAGGATATTATTGAGCGCTTTTAACTGGCGTTCGAACAGTGGTAGGGCCGGTATAGATTGCATTTTGGTTCATAGACGCCTCCGCTTTTTTTACGATGGGGTTGTGCAATTTACCACGTAGAGGTATCCATCAATAATGGTAGCCCTCGGTTAAGATGGGGTGTCTATATCTTCTATACTTGAAGCGGCAACAATAACGATTGACACGTAACATGATGCTTCCTTCTTTAAGCCCTATTTCGCATTCGGAGTGTGTTGTAGATATAGGCTACCTCCAGGATTCTTGGCGCACAGTGGCATTTTCTCTTTGATGATATCTCCATAGAAAAGATGTACATATGTGTTGAAGAAGTAGATATTCCATTCGCAGTTATTTAAAAGAAATGCCCGCAGGAAATAATTTTCGTTCCAAAATCGCCCCTGCCGAAGCCATATGGATGGATAATCGAAGGGATAAAAGACATCATGAAAATGGACGAAGACACCAGGGCGCAGGTGCGGCAGTATCTCGAACATCAGAAGAGAGAGATCATTACCACATTTAACCACATGACTCGAATCGATAAACAACAGATCTCCCGATTCAAGCTCTGTGAATGTTTCCAGAGGAATTTCTTGAATTTTATTGCCAATCAGTCTGACCCATGCGCGATCGTCCTCCATCATCAGGGAATCAAGTCGTCGGGTGTCTGGATCAATGCAGGTAATTTCCGGCTTATGTGGAAAAAAACCGTCGATGGTATCGAGCATCAAAGCGGAAGAAAATCCCGAACCGACTTCAATGATTCTGTTTGGCAAATGCTTTCGTAGGAAGCAGTATAGAAAGATCGCGTCAGCATAACTGAACCATTCGTTGAGGTAGTGATATCTGTATTCGGCTGTTTTCTCTTCTGGGAACGGTAGTTCCTCGTAGAACTGTGCGTACTCATTGAGGAGGTGAAGCTGGTGTTGTTTGTGCAATTCAATACCCGGCAACTCGTCACCAGGTGGTTTCTTCGATTCAAGATAGGTGCGAACCTCGGCATCTGAAGGAATCGGCGAGTAGTAGTGACCAGCAGGAAAAAGTCCCTCCTTGTCTATCTGATTATTCAGATTCTTGATTGTTTGTGATCTAGTCCTAAAGGCTTCGACAATCCGCATCATGGTAAATAGCCTCGTCCTGGAGGGTTGTGCTCTCATGAAACCATGCATTGAGGTGCGTCGTTCAATTAGGAACGCCTCAGCTTTTTCCGTTACACCCAATTCTGTTCCGCGTGGGCACCAACAATAAGTGTCAAGTATTCTTGACGGGCCATACTTCCATCAGAGAGCGATGATATTTTGGGACAACTTAAATTATAGACATCCTCTCGATTTAAACAAATCTAGAGCGCCTAAAGGAGACTTGTCTACCTGTCATTAACCCTGTTTACTTTGTTAGAAATACCGGGTCAGTGAGAAATGGTATCTACTTAGGCCGGAACTATATGATGATCACCGAGACCAGATGAAGCTTGGCGGGAAGCGCGCCTCAGGCGCAATCATGAGCCCTTTGAAGGTGTCATCCAAGAAGCCTCTGGCTCTGCTGCAGGTCTTTTTAATTCATAAACCCGCTTTTCTCGAAACCGTCGATAAACTTTCAGTGAACTACCGAGCTCTGTTTCCCGATTTGGGTGGGTTGTCTAGACATCACTGCCTGCTAGACGTAGTTCATGCCCTCAATAACAGAGAACGAAGAAATTTTTAAATAGAAATTGGTCAAAGCTTATTAGGTTTTGATTTTGTTACTCCAACTGGTACTGCAAAAAGCGGTGTTTGCAATGTGGACGCGATCTGTGAAGTGGGGCCAGATTGGATTAAGCCGGAACATGTTCGATCTGTTGGTCAATACACTTTCATCAGTAACGGTTTAGGCTACTCTTGCAGTGGCGCGCTTTTGGCAAGCAAAGGCAATAGTATGACTCCTTACTTCTTATCCGCACATCATTGTTTGAGTACTCAGTCAGAAGTGGATAGCATGACACTCTACTGGAACTATCAGAGCCCAGAATGTCGAATTGTAGGATCAGGTGATAACGGTGTACCTCTTCCACTCGATATTGCATCACATACTCAGGATGGAGCATAATTAAGGGCCACCTACGAACCAACAGACTTTACACTTCTAGAATTAGATGATTTACCCCCGTCTGGGGTAAACACCTGCTACGCTGGGTGGATATCAGCTCACACCATTAATGAATTTGTGGCCGTGAATGGTGATATATACCGTATTGATCATCCCGCAGGACACGAAAAATGAATCTCTGTAGTCAATGATGGCCTTGTCGAGCGTTCTGGGTACATGCAAGATGCCGGTAACCGGGATACGCACTGACGAGTTGATGATTGGGATGTGGGTACAACAGAAGGTGGTAGCTCCGGAGCTCCGTTATTCGCAAACCGTTGGATTATTGATCAACTTCATGGTGGTGGTGCAGCCTGCGGCAATAACGAACCGGACTGGTATGGCGCATTCGATCACTCTTATATTGGGGGCGGTACACCGGACACTCAGCTAAAGTGGTGGCTCCAACATGGTGAAATACAGGGTCCTGTACCCGGCAACAGTATCATCATTATCCAAAAAAATGGTTATGAAGGGCCCTAAGGGTTATACAGCACAAATAAAGTCAGATTCAGCAGCGAACAGAATTTTGGCTACCGTGTTCTATGGAATAATTTAGAAATTTTACTAACCTGGATACCCGCCCTAAGAAACTCATCACTCCGAATAATACGGTCGGTCTGTTAGGATGGGTGTCCAGGTAATCGCCATTGACCTAAGAGGGGGCTGTATGTTGCTGCTCCATCTGGTTAGCAAAATCGTTCGCCCGGTTGATAATGTAATCAGGATACCCCATATTCTTCATGAGTTTGATGGCATTTTTTGTTCTACAAACCCCAGGTCTGATTTTATAATCAAAAGGTTTTTCTTTCTTCCCTGTTTCTTGAAAGTGCCACATAACGTACTTTTCGCGGAGAAATCTCTCAAGCTCGATATCATGTGTAGTAACTAGCACAATATCTTTAACCGCAAGTGCTTGTAATACAGCAGCAGCGCCAGCAATTCTTTCAACCGTATTTGTGCCACGAAATATTTCGTCAATTAAAAAAAGATACTGTTTATCGCTCTGAGTAAAGTGTAAAAATTTATTTATATTTTCAAGTTCTGTGAAATAGTAGCTTTTTCCATCTTCAAGAAAATCCGTATTGCTGATTGATGACGATACGTTGATTATTGGTATTTCAGCGCTATCAGCATGGCACAACCATAAAGTGCGAGATAAGACAATATTTATCCCGATAGTTCGAATAAATGTTGTTTTGCCAGCCATATTCGACCCAGTGATTAGTGAAGATTCTCCACTGGTATTAAAAGAGTTAGCCACATAATAATCGACTAAAGGATGATATGCATTCTTCAAATCCAAATTCTTAGTATGTGTAATATTAGGATTGCAGTGATTCGGATATCGGTTTATATAGGAACCTAATGCGATAATCGCATCCAACTCACCAACTGAACGGAAGGATAACTTCAGAATAGATGGATTGTTGTCAATGTATTTTATTAAAAAAACATAAATTAGAGCATCTATTGGAATAAATAGATTGATAAGATACAGAGGGTAGCTTACCAGTAAATTATCACTGGATTGACTAATAATCAGAAGACTCAATCGCCACTTCATGCTTCTTATGGAAGATAAGTGGTGTTTTAACGAGCTACAAAGATGGATAGTAGAAAAATATTTATTCTTTGCAATAGCATGAGAAACAGAAAGCATTTTATGCATGCAATGTAATGCATAGGCGTTTCTCTCTGTTGCATTCAAAAGCCTCGGGCGGACAACAAATAGATTCGTGAAAATTACAAGAACAGTAAAGATGTATGAAGTAGTATTTTGAAAAATGATGCTGAAAATAAGTATAGCAATAGAGATAGCGAACCATCCGATAACAGGGGATTTAGGAAGGGAAGTAAAATCAAATCGTCCAAACAGCGATTTGACTGTCGATGTCACAGACAACAGAGAAAGAGGGTATAGGCTAGTTTGCAACTGCTCTCGTAAATTTTGATCGCCCTGGATTTTACGCGCTAAGTCATATTGGGATTTCAAGGATATTTTATCGGCTTCCAGAAGATGCATTTTCTGATAGAGAAGCTGCTGTCCGAACTCGGTCAGGGTGGTATCGATTCGACTAAATATGGCATTCATCCCTAAATCATGCCATGTCTTATCATCTATTACGCCATGCTTATGGTAAGCCTCGGTAAGCTTAAGAAATGTTTCTATTTTATTAAAGTCCCGCCATTTATCTGAGGGCTTTTTCCATTCCAATCTTAGTCTATTCAAAAGTTTGCTTTTACTAAAAATCGGTATGTTATAAATTTCTGACAAGTCGCTGAAAAAGGTCATGGAAAAAGTTCTACCTTCATTATCGTTGTGAACTCAATTTTCGGAGTTCAAAATTGGCGAGTTCAGAACCCGTAGTTTCATCAATGATAGTTCAATTGCATGGTAAACGAGTCCTGCTGAAGGCTACGGATAAAAATCTCATGGATGCGTTCATCAATCGCCAATATAACTGTTTTCACAGAACAATCAAGGTCTAAAGGTACCCCAACAAATCTTGCAAACAATCAGCTAATGGAATAATTTAGTTGCCTTATCAATCTATCCCCAACGGTTCGCAGTTTGACGAAAACGATCTTATAGATCTGTTCGGCTTTACAATGGTACGTTTGATGTGCCGAGCCCTGATGAGATTTAAAAACAGCCACCGCTTCTACAATCACAAGGTCTTGATGATCGATGTCTCGGATATACCTACATAGCTATGAAAGACAAGTAATCTCGCCATTTAGTATGTTGATCGATATTTAATATCGAGTGTTCAAAAAAACTCTTATTGTCCAACCACCCAAATATTTTATCGAAGAACTTTTTTGACTTATAGTATTCGAGCACTGAAAACATCAATATGATGAACTCCTTTGAATCTCACACTTTACTTCCATATTGAAGTCTCTCAGAGCAGGAACCGCGCTTACCAGCGACCTTCGATGATACAGTCCCGGACGTGCGGTTTTCACGCATCCGGTTCCTCGGTCGCACTCGCTTTCGTGTCGGGTGTGCCCTTATGTATAGATCGCATGTTGATGTCGCCTCCGTTCCGTAAGTCTTAGCTAAAACCCTTTACGCTACAAACTCCACTGATTTCAATTCTCATTGGACCCTTTGTTCGCTCACTTCCTCGTTACTAGGGTTTTGTCTGATTTCCTGAAGATGACGATGCTGAGATTATTCTTTATTTCCTTAGCCAAACCGACCTGGTACACTGGCAGAATACCTTCCAGATCTCCTAAGTTTTGTACAAAAGACATCGACATATGCACCAGGTCTATGACTCTGGAGAGCCAGGCTTTTTCTAGACCAAAAGGAAGACCCCCCAGCTCTGCTGGGGAGGCATTAGTAGTTTGACACTAACGGGAGTCTCATAGTAACTCCAAAGCGTGAGCCGCCAAGCAACACGCAAAGGAGAAACCATGGAACGAGTAGAAAGTTTAAGCCACACACGTTGGGAGTGTAAGTACCACATCGTATTTATTCTGAAATACCGGAGAAAGACGCTGTTAGGTCAAATCAGGAAAGAGCTGGGAGAAGTTTTCCATCGGCTGGCCCGGCAAAAAGAAAGCTTGATAGTAGAAGGACATATCATGGGTGATCATGTCCACATAATGTTTTCGATTCCCCCGAAATATTCAGTTTCGCAGGTAGTAGGATTTATCAAAGGGAAAAGTGCGATCCATATTGCGTGTACGTACCTGGGTCGAAAACGGAATTATGTCGGGCAGCACTTCTGGGCCAGAGGGTATGTTGCATCGACGGTTGGCTGGGATGATCAGGTGATCCGGGAGTACATATGGCACCAAGAAGCCGAAGATCGTAGGATCGATCAGTTAGAGTTGATGTAACAGCCCCTTTGAGGGGCTCAAGGAGCCGATAGGCTCCGTAAACTAGACCGCTTCGAGCGGTTCACAATTAAAGCCCCCGGCTTTGCCAGGGGATATTTACTCATTACTCGCTAAAGATGTGTTGCCTTCCCTATCAGCCAACGAGGTTGGCACTCCGATCTTGGTTTCAGAGCTCAATACTGAGCCTATGAACTCCCCTGTCAACGCTTAACCTTTGTTCCTACGAGCGGCTGTCCATGACTCGGGGCTCCGACGGCTCGTTACGCCGTCCCGGGTAGTGGCTTTCACCTCCTATCTCTTGCCGATTTTGCTCGACGAAATGACTATCACTGTTTGTCGCTTAGGGAGAGGGGGTGGCGCTCGAGTGTCGATATTTAAGTTCATAGATACTGGTAGTTGCGAAAAGCTCAGCAATTCATAGACAAGGAAGCATACCGAGTCAATTAAGTGGGACAGCAGAGTTCGAAAACATGTTCACAGCATAGGTAGGCGTACGAGAGTATTTGCCACACCTACCGGAGGTTTAACAACGTGTAGTTGTCTGGTTTTAAAAATCTTTCGAGTATTGATTGCGTACTGGCCAGGTAGGCTTGGCTGTCCCTTCTGCAAGCCCTAGCTTTACCATAAGATTTTGTATACTAAGTTGTGTTAGAGATAGTACTACACTATCTATTTCACGTAGTTGTTCTTTTGTTAGTTTAGAATAGTCATCTTGATAGTATTTTTGTGCTCGTTCGAGAGCACGGTCAAATGATATTGATTCAACGTTCG